>JBAZHQ010000001.1:0-65917 GCA_041652235.1 Opitutaceae bacterium
GAGCGTACCCGGTCTTGCCCACTCGGCCAAGCGATGCCGCGGTGAATCGGTACCGGCCCGCGTCGAGTCGGCATCCATAGCGAGGCGGCCCAATGCGAACGTCGGCGATTTTGAAGACCATGTTCGTCGGCGAGAGGCCCGTCGGAAACTGGACCGAGGCGATGGCGTCGTTCTGGTTGCCCGTCAGGATGTCGACGTTGCCGCACAGAGAGCCGACGACGCCTCCGTCCTCGTCCCGGATGGTGACTGCGCGATTGCAGTTCGCCGTGCCGTAGCCCACGACCAGGAACTGCGCGTGGTAGGTTGTGTTGGCGGCGAGCCCCGTGATGCGTGCGACCCACGAGCCTCCGTTGTTGGTGTGGAGCACGTAATCCGTGCCGACCTTCATGATCTTGAAATTGAACCAGGTGCCGGTGGCCTCCGTGATCGTCGTGTTGTCGATCACGAATCGCAGAGCCGCCTCCCCCTCGTTCGTGACGGCGGCGAAGGTGAACCAGAACGACACCTCGACGTCCTGGCAGTACGTACCGAGTTTGAAATCAGCGGTCGCTACGTTGAACCCCACGACGCCGTTGCCGACGGCCACCCCAGCGCCCGTGAGTTGCAAGGCATGGTCGGGACCATCGACGAAAGACGCGATGACCGCAGAGGTTGCCGCGCCACCCACAACCCAGTTCGTCGTGTCGCCGAGCGAGAGGTCGCTGTTGCGGTGGAGCGTGCCGGCGTTGCGATCGGCCGTCAACGCCGACATCCAGTCGTAGATTGCCTGGCCGATCTGCTGTCCAAACTCTTCCGCGGCGGCGGTGCCGAGGATTCCACCCGTCCCGCTAATCGTCGTCCGGCTCTCCATCGTGGTGGCGACGATCGCGCCGAATTGTTGACGCAACAGGTTGGCGAAGTAGCCCGTGGACGTGCCGGCGCTGGCCTGCGCCCCGAGGTCCGAACGCAACGCCACCAGCGCGGCGGTGAAGTCCGTCTCGCGGTCGGCGTCGCCGGCAGACGTGCATGGGATCTGCGATGCTCCCGTTGCGCCGACGCTCGCGCCGGTTCCCGCGTTGGCGTGGAAGTCGACACACAGCGCGCAGACCTGCTGGTTGATCGCTCGGCGAATCGCGTCCCCAATGATCCTCACTTCGATCGGCGCGTCCGAGTCCAAAATCCAGTTGCGATTGTGATTGAGCGTCTCGCTCGTTCCGGCCCGGGTCTGGCCGATCAGTTGGCCCTCGGGGTGCAAACTGGGAAAGACATAGAAGTCGGCGATTTGCAACAGCGCATTGGCGTCGTCGCTTCCGCCGACGATCCAATCGACACACCCCTTGAACGTCCACGCGCCCGTGTGCTCTCCCGCGTGGTTGAACGTGCCGAGCACGACCGCGTACTTGTCCTTGCGCGGAACGCCGTCGTTAGAAATCCGCAGTCCGTAAACCGGCATTTGCGGGATGGCCAGACTCGTGGGCATCTGGCCGTGAACCCTGGTCCCGCCGGTGAATCCGACGACGCCGTCCGTGCCAAGCGAGAGCGGGTGCGCGTAGATGCTGTTGTCCAGCAGCGACCGAACCCAAGTCTGCATCGCCGCGACGGTCCACGGCTCGAAGGTGGCGATCAAGACGGTATCCGCCGTGAAGGCGGCGCTGTGCGAATAGATGAAGTGGGTTGCATCGGCCGTGACGCTGGAAAATCGAGTCCAGGTTGCGCCGTCGTCTTCGGAAAAGCACCAATAATCCTGCTCGTCAAACTTGTTTGCCAGCGGAATTTTCAGCGTCGGCTGGCGCCCAGCGCAGCCGGTGAGACGTGCGTGGAACCACCACCAGAGCGTCGTCGCGTCGCCTCCAGGCGTCAAGACGCAAGATTCCGTGCGCGGCGCGAACGTGATCGTGGAGGTGCCTTCGTTGATAGACGAGGCTGCTACGTCCACCCTTCCGCAGTCGCTCGGCTCATAGATTGCGAACGCCATTAGTAGGTCTCCATGACCTCGTTGAGCTTGTCGAGAATCACACGGAGCGCATCGAGTTGACCGCTGAGCGTTTTGAGCGTGTCGGAGTCGGCGCCCGTGCGAGCCAACTTGGCGTTGCCGTAATCCGTGTGCGCCACCACCTCGTAAGAGTCGCCCGTCTGGGGCGTGCGAAGATTCGCCGCCCCGCCGTCAATAGTAATGCCCGTCGCGGAGCCGCCCCACGAGACACTGTCAACCCCGGCCGCAATCGCCGCATCGGGCAAGTCAAGCCGGTGTTCCGCGCCCTCAATCACGAGGATGCCGCCGTCCGCGTGCGCGGTTTCAAGTGTTGCAAGATCGCTTGGCGAAATCGCCGTCTTCGCCCCTGCTACGCCACGACGATACCACAGTGAGAGCCCCGCCGTGGCCGACGTGACCGTGACGGGCGCTCCCGTCGCAGTTGTCCAGGCGGCGAACTGTACGGATTGATCGGCGAGTCCGGCTACGAGTTCCATCAATACGCTCCTGCCATGCGGCGGTGTCGGCGTTGCTGCCACGGGAAACGAGCGACGTAGCTTACCGGATGATCCGCCGAGTCCCACGTCGGCGAACCCACCAGCGTCGTCGTGAGGCTTCCGAGATCGGATTCCTTGTCGTCGCGCATCGGAAGCCACCACACCGGCGTGCCGACGTCGCCCGGCTTCGCGCCGGCCACGAGCGCGGCGATCTCGGCGGCCGAGAGTGCCCGGTCCCATTTCGCCCACTCGGCCAGCGAGCCCTTGAACATGCGATCCGTCGGGGTGTAACTGCGACTGCCAAGATACAGGGCATTGCCGTCGTTGACCGCACCAAACCCGCTCTGGTTTGCCGTTCCGTCGGCGCTACCGTTGATGTATTGGGTCAAGGTTTCGCCCGCGCAAACGAGCAAAACATGCTGCCACAGCGTTGACGTGCCGGGAGTGCCCGTGGTGTCCACCACCACCGCATCGTGTGTGGCATCGCGGATCGCAAATCGACACTTGTTCGGAATGGTCGCGTCCCCCGCCTCACCGAAGTACCAGTTGAGGCTGTTTGCCGCGTTGAGCGTGCCCCAGGACAAAAAGTATTGAAAGTAGTTGCCCGCGTTGCTCGCAATCTTCAGCCAACCGCCGAGCGACCATCTCGGCGTCAGCGTCAGCACGGCCGCGTCGGCGGCATAGAGGTATTGCGACGATCCGTTGAGAACGAGCGACATCCTACCCTCTCGCTTTCAAAATCGCGTCGATTATTTCCTCCCGCACCTCGTCGGGGTTGCAATCATCCGTGTTTGGAACCACACCGCCCAAGCGCACGAGCGTCTCGGCGTAGCGAAGATCGTAAATCGCCTCCCGGTACGAGTCGCCGTAGAGCAACCCGAATCGCCACGGAGCCACGCCCGTGAACCCGCGCGCAAGCGCACGGAGCCCATAGGTGAGCCGGCTGGCGTGCTGTGATCCGTAGACCCACGCCTCGCCCCCGGCTTTCCGCCACGCCACCGGGTCCACGCCAGGCACGTCGTTGAGGATCGCCAGGTCGATCTGCCCTTCCCCGACGCGCAGGCCCATCTCGGAATTGCCCTCCAACGCACACATGACGCGCAGACCGTAGCCGCGCGCCACCTGGAAACACGGCACCTGGGCGGCAAGTTCCTCTTCCGTCGGCTCGTCGTGGGCGTACACGTAGAGCGTCTTGATGCCGTGCTTCTCCAAGACCTTCAGCGCCACGGGAATCTGCGCTTCCATCTTTGGAATCCCAGACGAATTCCAGGGCATCAATCCGCGCGAGTACAGCGGCTGGTTGGACAGCCCGGCGGCCTCGCGGATGTCGAGGCTGCGCTCGAATGCGGGGGTGATCCACGGCTCCTCGCCGAGCGCCGACAGGTCAAACCACGACATCGGGTGCGTCACGCCCATGGCGGCGAGTTGCCGGCAGTGGTCCGTGAAGTCCGCCTCGTTGCAGTTGTTGCAGTTGGTTTTGAGTTGATCGCAGTAGTAGACCGAGGCCCGCAACGGGGACGGCGCGAGATCAAACGGCATCACGTCCACGCCGGCCACCGGAGAACCGTCCGGCGGGACAAGGACACTTTTTGAGACGTATTGGCCGCGACAAGCGCGGATCGGGGTGGTGGTCATGGGCTAGCCCTTCCTACTGTTGACCTCGGCGCAATGCACCTTGATCCCGACGAGTGCATCCGCAATCTTGCCGTCGACCTCGACCCTCTGCTTGCGTTCCTCCGCCTGATCCCAGCGGATTTGCCCCTTTTCCTTTTGCAAGAGCAAGATGATATAGAACATCAACCCCGTTGAACCCGCTTCTGCGATGAGTCGGCCCCACTCGACCGCCTGCGACCCGGGCGATGGTCCGGTCTGTGCCATCGGCCCGGCGGACAACACCATCGGCATCCCGGGCGTGGACGAGAGGAACGCGGCGGCGTTGCCGCCGACAAGCAGTAGACAGGCTGCCACCGCAGCGACTTGTAGCTTGACCATTCGTCTTGTCTCCGCCGCTGTTACGGTCAGTCTTTCGTGGCTCTAATACCGATTGCCTCGTCCGGCACCGCCTTCGTTCCGCTCCGCTCGATCAAGTCGTTCTCGTTGTGGCTGTTTCGGATGACCCATCGCAGATTGTTCGGCTTGGACTCATCCCACACTAGACCGGCCAACTCCAGTGCGTGGCCTTCCCAGTCGTAGGCAATCTGTAGCGGATTGCCTGTCTTGAGGATCGTGACGCAATGCTGGATCATGGACGCCGCGCTGGAGTTGTCGGTATCCCACGCCTCGGCGATGCGATTCTTCAGCGCATCCTCTTCCCAGCCGTCAACGTAGGAGCGGTAGCTCCGGCTGTGCGGGTCGGGCGTGAACGCCATCGAGCATACGCCGCGCTCCATCGCCGCTGAGACGGCCGACGACAGATAGTTGCCAGCATTTGCCCAGTTGACCGACCACCCAAGGCTGACCGGCGAGAGCAAGGGGAACGCCTTGGCCTCCCTCGCCATCGCGTCCATCAGCGCCGCGACGACGGACCACGACCAGCAGTAGTTCAGGCCGTTTTGCGTCCACTGGAAGCCCGGCGGAGCCCATGTACGGTGCTGGTGGTACATGGGGAATATCTGCCGTTCGTGGCAGTGGGCGATCACTTCCTTGTAGTCGGCCGGTAGGACCAACTTGTCCGCGAGAGCCTCGCCGCACGGAACGAGCGGGTATTGGCAGCCGTACTTGCTCTGGCGCTTCAGAACGCCCGGCTCGCCGAACTTTGCCGCTTGGTCACCGGCGATGCTTCGCCAATGCCCGTCGCAGTTGATTTGCTGGATCATTTCAGGCCCTCCAAAAGAGTCCAGAACGCAGTGGGATCGGACGGCATGGGAAACTCCTGAACCGCACCGCCGCCGATCGGCGCGAAGGCAACCCGGGGCATCGGCTTCCCTTGAATCGCCGCGTAGAACGGCTGGAGTCCCTCGGGCACGACCGCGGGCACTTCGATTAGCCTGCAACTTTGCCCGTTGCAAACCGTCTTGGTCGTGGCCTTCGACATCGCGTTGTAATCACGTCCGCCGAGAAAGCGGTGGCCCTTGGCCGTCAACTCGTCGCGGAACACGAGTCCGGAGATCATGTCCACTTGGCCGCGCGGCATGTTGTCCAGGTCGTTGCTCTCATAAAACAGCACCACCTGCCATTTCGTGACCGGCGGGGGTGGCGGTGGTGGCGGTGGTGGCGGTGGTGGAGGTACGGGACCGCTGCCCACCGTCACAACCAACTCGGCCAGTTGGTCTTGGCCCGTGTTCCAATCGACTATCACGCGATATTCGCCGGGTGCAGCGGGCGTGTACCGAATCACCGGCTGGAGGGTCGCGCCCTCGGCCGCGATGACCAGTTCCAAGCGAACGTCGAGTGATTCCTTTGGCTTGCCCGGGGTCAGGACGTAAACGTACATCCGCCCGTCGCCCAGCGCCCACGCGAGTTGGTCCAAGAGCGGTTTGGCAAGATCGACCGGCGGAGTTCCGGTCAGCCGCCAGGTTCCTTCGGTCCCGACGGCGAGGGTCGCGGGCCCGGCAATCGTGATCGGCTGAGCCTTGGCCTGTTGGACCGGCCCATAGGCCGGTACGGTCAAGGTCGAATCGGCGGCCGGCCCTCCGCCGGCCAGAGCAAGCGTTAATAAGATCGGCAGCAAAAAGCGTTTCATTTGCACACCTCAGAATGGTCTCGGGCACCACCAGCAGAAGCAGAACCACGCGAGCGTGCCCAGCAGGAGCATCCACCACCAGGCACGCTGCGCTCGGTTCGTCACGACGTCACCCTAGTTGGTCGGCGAGGGTTCCGCGTCGTCTTTGTCCAGGAAGATCGGCAGAATCATGGGCAGGTACTTGAGAATCAGCTCAAGCACCTTCTGCCAGTCGATGTTCAACCGACCCCCGACGGCTCGGCAGTAGGCTGTCACGGCGGGAGACGCCGCAAGCGCTTCACGGTCAAGTGCGGCAGGCATGGTCTGAAGATCGGCCCACATATCGCGGAACAACTGCCGGATCACGGCGTCCTGGGCCGTCACCCTGACCATCGCACACAACAGGTCGTCGATCTTGGTGGCTGTCGCCACGGCCCACGGCTCGACTGTATCGACGATCTTCAGGGCGAAGTCCAGCACCTTGTCGGGATCACCGATGATGCCCTTCAAGATATTCAAGAACATCGCAATCAGAACGTTCACCAACTTGTCCATGATCAGCTCCCTTTTCCCCTTAGCACTTTTGTAACAGATGATTACGGGCAAGGAGTATAAATCCCCCAATCATCTAATTCACTAGAACGCCTCCAACAACGCATCAAGAATCACCTCGCCGCATTGAACCAGGTCCACCTCGCCCAACCCCAGGAATTCCCGCTGCGGTATGTTACGATCTTGAAACCCGTAATTATGCACACCAGCCCCGGGGATGCCCCCAATACCTCCGTCCTTGTCCACACCAGTGAGCAGTGCATTGCCCTCGACCCGGCTCACATGCCCACCACCCATTCCGGATGCCGCTGCCATCAGGCTACCCGATCCCTCCGTGTTTGTCTCCACCAACAACGGGTGCCCGTCTCCCTCGATCTTCCGCGTTGGCCAAGCAACGCCATCCGGATTCGACTGCAGGACGAAGTTCTCGAAGATCCCCCGATCAACAATCGGCTTGCACTTCTCCAACGCCTGCGGAATGACGTCGCGGATCCGTGATGGAATCTGGTTGAGGTCTTCGGCAAACTGTTCTATGGTCTGACGTTTCATAGCTGCTTCCGGGCAACAACATCTCGGGTAATCACGTCCACACCAAACCCACTTGAAGCAAGATGGCTCACGATCACCCACACCGTGGAATCGGAGGTTGTTATTGTATCCCCTCGTTCAGGAACGACATCGCCGAGTTGTTTGCAACCAAGACACCAAACGAAATCCGTGGGCTCCAGCCCAAGGTTGCCACCAAGCATCGCCTCACGAAAATTTAGGCTCCGCACGATCGCCTTGATTCCCGTCGTCTCCTCCCCTGTGACGCTGCCGGTCAGGGTGACCTCCTGAAGATCGTCCCGCAACTCGAAATCGTCGAGGAGCATCTGAGCGTAGTCTGGTGTGGTCATGCTGGCCGGCCCTCAAGAGGTACTTCCCAGGGACCGGCCAAAACATCGATGAGCGCGCTCAGCTCCTTCAGCTCGCGATACAAACCGTCCTTGTAGCCCACATGGTCGACGGTTCCACCACCCCCTCCGCTTATGTTGGGCCTTCCCCCCGCAGCAGATGTGCTGAGCGCCGCCAGCTCGGTCATGATCGCCGTTCGGCGAGCCACGGCGTTCTCCAGATCTGTGGCCATCGAAAACACCCTCGTCTAGCCCGCGTGTGCCCCGGACAGGGCCTCCGTGCCGGGATGCCGTATCGTTTTAGCCTACAACCGCTCTCGCTGCGATTTGGCCCTCGCTCGGGGCTTTGGCGACCGCATTGTCCTCGTCCCAGGACCGGCGACTGCCCCACGTACCTTGGGGGGTTCCACTTCAACCGGTGGTTCCGGATCGGCTACCGGCTCCTCTGGCTCGGCCGGCTGTGGTGCCGACGGCGGGGACGGCGGGACCGGCTGAAGTACCCGGGCAAGCCCGTCGGCCAATGCGTCGGCCAACCTTTTGGTTGCTCGCATCTCCTGGGTCTCGATGAACTTCTCAAGAGCGCTCTCGGGAAGTGCGGGCTGCTCGTAGGGGGGCTCGTCGGTCTCGGTGATCTCGTATGGATGGATGGTTGACGAAATTCCCATCATCCTATTGTAGATCTCCCGGGCCTCCGCAAATCGGTTTTCCCGCCCCATCGATCGCAACTTCGATCCGTCGATAACACGGGTCGCAAGCCTTCGCATCACTTCCGGCGCATCCTTATGCACCAAAACCACCTTGATGTTTTCCATAGTTATTCTTCCCAAAGCTTAGGTAAAAGACACCGCCCGGCAATCGATTTCGGCGGCTGAAGATTTGATTGCCGGGCGGCGGACACTAGATGAACCACACCAACACCCAAAAACCGAGACTAGTACGGATCCGTCCAAGTCGGAGTCGCAGCCGCGAAGCCCTGATTCCGGATCACGTATCGGGGATCCTTGATGCCGGGCATTCCCATCTCATCGATGAACATCGAGAACACCAACCCACGATCGGCCATCTCGTAGCTGGTCGGGGCCGCACGAACAACGGTCAAGGGCATGTTCTCGACGTAGAAAAACGCCTTCTTGAAATCGCCGGAGTACCAGATCGTATCGGCAGCAGCAGCACCTGCGGCCAACAGCGTCGTCCCGCTGTAGTAGCTCAAGGACTGCTGAACGTCGATGTACTTCAGCAGGCCCTGAATGGTGCTGTCCGACGCAACGTCGATGATCCGCTTGTACGCATACTGCGAAACCATCGGCTCGTTGAATCGACCGGCAATCGGATTCTTGCCGTAGCCCAGCGGGGTTCCGACCGTCGTGGTCGCGGACTCGTCTCCCTGGCGAACCTGGGTGTCGCTGAGGAGCTTCTCGCAGATGGCCCGGCGTCCGGGCATCACCAGCAGATCACGACACTCGATCGAGATCGGTTGGCCGGTCTCCTGGTCAACCATGCGAGAGAGGAGCTGGTAGACCTTGTCCAGGCTGGTGTAGTCAACCAGATCGTTGTTGACCAGGTTGACCCAGTTCCCAGAAATCAGGAAGGTCTTGTAGTTGGTGCCATCGTAGGTGTACGTGTTTCGGATACCGAGAACGGTGTCCAGAACCAGGTACTCCTTGCGAAGCGCTAGGGTCTGCGAGACAAGCTCGGCATGCTCCAGCACCTGGCGGGTCAGATCGAACATCACAGCCTCGCGGGTCACATCGACCGCGTTCGCGCGGTTCTTCGTGATGGGCGAGGTGACGTACCGCTCGGTCAGGGCAGCACGCGGGTGCGACTGACCAGGCTTACGCTCCTGGGCGTAGTCGCCGGGCGTCGAGACACCGATGAACTTCTCCTGAACCTTGTTGCTCGGGATGTTCGTGCAAAGCCGGTCGGCCAGGAATTCCGGGCGGTTGTACGCCTCAAGAATCTTGACCTCCAGCAGGCCGGCGACGGTCTCGTTAAATGCCGTGATGTCGCTGAAGGTGCTCGGGACGATGTCATTCCCGGCTTCGAGAACGTCGCCCTCAAGCTCTTGAAACTTCGGAGCCGGAGACGAGAGCCTCCGCTCGATGTTCTGCTCGCCGAAGATCGCTGTCGCCAGCGCCTTGAGCGAAACACCCTCCGGCCGAATGGTCTGACTCTCCAGAACCGGCCGGCCTTCGGCGTTGCGGTACTTGATGCCCTTCTCGTTGCGAAGGCCAAGCAAGCTATGCATCGAATGAATGAAACCGACCGGACCCCGCTCGGCATACATCCTTCGTGCATGGTCGATGGAAAACGCCATGGTAAACTCTCACTTTTCTCAAAAAGGACGTGGTGGTTAAAACTGGGGATGGCCAATGCAGGCACAGCCTACATGACCACCCCCAGCGCTTCGGGGGCGGTCGTCTACGCACTCCCCTTGATGATTCCCGCAGCAAGCAACGCAGCCTGAAGAGCGTTGACCAGCGTGTTGATCGCCGTGATATCGGTGACCGTCGCTGCAAGCTGCGTGTTCAACGCGAGGATATCGACTCGGGCCGCGTTCAGGAACGCAACGGCCGTGTTGAACGCGGCGTTCGTGTTGAAGCCCCAGGCTTCCGCTGCAGCGGAGTTGGATGCCGTCGCCGCGTTGATCGCAGCACCAATCGTCATGTTGGCAACAGCCACCGTCTTGACGATCGCGGCCTGTCCAGCACCGCTCGGCTGCACGACCGGCGTGGCATTCCAGAAACCAAGCTTCTGGGTTGCGCCGGTACCGATCTTGGTGCCGGTGGTCGTGTTGGCGACGATGTTTGCACCGTCGTCCATCGTGATGCCGGCCGTGTTCAGCACCTGCAGCGCCAGGCTGTACAACGGAAGAACCCGGCTGATCAGGCAAACCGTGACCGTGGTGACAGCGCCTCCGGAGTCCTTCAGAATGTAACCGATCGCGTCGGCTGCCGTCGTGGTCTTCTTGACCTTGGCGTCCTCCAAAGCCGTCCCGCTGGACGCCTCCGTTGCGGCAAGCATGTCGCCCTGGTAGTACGTGCCGCTTGCGATGGTCATCGGACCAACGTAGACACGACCAACCAGAATGGTGTTTCGCTCCTGCGATGCCGACATCGCCTCCTTGGCAACGCCGAGGAATCGCGGGCCGAAGTACGCCTGGTTGGCGGCCTCGCTGCTTTGATCCGGCATCTGCGAAGCCGGGTAGGCATGGCCCTGAGCAGAGGTGTCACCGTTCTGCAACGTCAGGCTGCCCGCAGTGTCGCTCCACATCAGATCGTTGATCGACACCGCAATTCCACCGTCAAACGGGCAGTCGACTTTGTCGACATCGCCCCAATACGTAGAACTCATCTTTACACCCTTCGAAAATGGGGGAGGTTTGGCAGGTCCGCCGAGGTGGCCCCCTGCTCGTCGCTATGAGGTTAGCGAGCTGCCATCAGCAGCATGGCGTCGTCCTTGAGTTGCTCCTTGGACAACACAGACGCGGTGCTCTTATCCTTGTCCTGGCCCTCCTTAAAGGATTCCATGACCGATCCGCTCTTCGGCTTGGCGGAATTGCCCGCACCCATCTTCGGCCAGCTCTCGGCCAGGGCCTTGCGATCCGCCACGGGCACCGCAAGCAGTGCCTTAACCCGGATCGAGGTCGGATGCACGTGCGCCGACTCGAGAACGTCCAGCGCCTGCTCATAGTCGGGCTTGGCGGCCTTGCCCTTCTGCTTCGCGGACTCTTCCGAATCGTCACCCCCGAAATCGCCGCCGAAATCGCCGCCGTCGTCGGCAGCGGGCTCCTCGGCGGCCGGCTCCTCCTCTTCGTCGGCGAGAGCCTTGATGATCGCGTCGATCTTCTTCTGCAGCTCGCTCAGCATCGATTTCCTGGTGGCCTTGTCGGTCTTGGGATCCTTGATCGCGGGAAGGTACTTCGCCAGGATCGCGTCGATGGCGACATCCACAGGATCGCTCTCAGTTGCCGCAGCAGCCCCCGCATCGACGGCTCCGTCGCCGGCCAGGCTGCCCTCGTCGGCAATCGCGTCGTCCCCGGCCATACCCTGTGTATGGGGATCATTCATACTCTCATCCTCACTTTCAAAAATAGATGAAGTGGTTGCCGGATCCGCGACAAGGTCGACGGATCGCACCCTGGTTATACTCTCGTGAATGATCCCGCCGTTCCCGTCGGGAACCTGGATCGTCTTCGCGTTGTGGGAGAATCCGAAAATCTCAGGCATCGACTCCGCAGCCTCGCAGGCACGATCCGCGAACGGGTGCGCCTTCAAATAGTGCAAGTCCGCGTACGCCCCGTCTTCGCCGATGCGGACGTTGTGGAAAATGCCGAAGCGGTCTTCGATGTTCCGGTCAACCCCAGGCGACTCCCGATGGGGGTGGTTCAGATTGCACTTGGCCCCCTCGTACATCGACTTCGCCGCCTCCAGGCACTCCTTGGAGTACCTGCCCCCGTTCTTGGACTGGAATCCGACAACCTTGGCCCCGTAGATGATGCCGGCCTCCCGGTCAACCTTGCACGGACGGGAGGCCTGAAAGTACTCGTAGACATCCCGCTCAACCTTTCGCGGCTTGAACGATCCCGTCTTCATATTACTGGGCTTTGGCATGGTCCCGCCTCCCAAAGTTTAAGGTAAACGAAAACTTGCTCCCCGTATTATACCTCAGAATCAAGGGTTCACCAAACACTAGTTGCTAGTCTATTGGCACCACTCGACCCTGATCTACCCATTTCCGATACAAAGATCTCTCCAGATCCGCACGATGGCTCAGCCCCGGTGGAAGGTCGTTCTTGGTGTCCCACAAGTAGTTGTCGAACGTTTCCCCGGCCCACCAGCCCGCCGTGTGTACCACGGGAAATTCCTGCAGCAAACAGACCAAGGCCATCAACCCAGTGCTCGGCCAACCGTCTTTCTGGCCAAGCAGCATCATCGCACCGATCTCGGTCTCGCGGGGTATTTGCTCCCAATCATCGTTTAGGTCGAGTCCGTACGGCCGATACCATACCTTCCTGCATTTGGCTGGGGCAGATGGCACGCATGCCGAAGCAAACCATATCGTAACCCGCGAACCCACGTCCTCGGCGTACTCCCCGCCAAACGGATGCTCGTTAAATCGCACGACTTCGCCGAACGAATCGATCACATGACCAAGTCCCCGGCCGGATAACGACTTGGTTGCGGTGACCGCGACGACGCCTCTTGGTATAGATGCGGATACCTTCCCGACTTCAGCATCAATTCCATCCATAACAGATCCCCCTCCTCATCTATGTCTAGGTGAGGATCGTTGTGAACGACCCCCTTGATCCGCAGTTGAGCCCAAAACGCGGCCATATCCGAGAAATCCTGCTGAAGGATTCTCGGCCATAGTGCCGCAACACACCCGGAAAACGCGTGAATCTGCGGCATATCCTGCGACAAACCTGTCGGAGCAACCATTTCTACCGTCCCATCCACTTGAAGATGTGCGAGAAATCCAAGCGGGAGGGAACGAACCATAGTCTGAACAACGTCGTGTTGATCGGTCAGGGCCTCGGCTGTCCGGTGAATCAGCAGGGGCGAATAGCAGGGCGACGTCGTCGTTGTCGAAACGATCACGTCTACCTTCCACCGCAGATGTTCTACCGCGTATAACCACGCACGATGAATCGCACGAATCGAATTTTCGTGAACCACCGTCGGTTCCCGGCAAACTTCCACCCCGAAATTAGTCGCGACCTTTGCAATGCTGTCGTCATCCGTAACCACGATCGTCCGCCACAGAAGGCCGGCCGATGCTATATTCCGCATCGCGTACCACATAAGTGGTTTCCCAAGCACGCGCCGCATGTTTTTCCCAGGAACTCGTGTTGACCCACCCCGGGCCGCAACAACGCTGAGCAGATTCATTTCAGATCCTCCGTGTTGATCCGATCGAACGCCATCAAGGTATTCTTGAAGTACGGAAGCGTCGTCACAGAATTTCGAAGCATGGTCTCCACGACCAGGTTTCTGCTGAATCCCCGGCTAAGCATCTGCTCCGTGACCCATTCGTTCGTCTGGCAATTCACATGGCCGTGTCCCACTTGGCCCGGGACGGCCCAGGATAGCACCACCTGCCGTTCGGCCATCCGGCAAATATTGTCCAGCAGGGCGTCCTGGTATTGAGCCGGCACGTGTTCGCCCACCTCAAGGCACAGGACGGCGTCTGAGGGGCGGATGCCGAGGGGCTCGGTTAGATCCGCCTCCCCATACAAACAGCCCTTGTCGGCCGTTCCTGGCGTCCCGTCGACCCCGAAAACCGGGACGCCAGCCTTGTCCAGGGCCTCGACGTACCACCCCCTCCCGCACCCCAGGTCTACCACCCGATACTCAGCAGCCCGCCACATCCGGCACAGGGCCTTTTCCAGGCCCTCGTCGTGCTGCGCCCCGTCGGGCAGCTCCTCCAACCAGATGCCGTGATCGTCGATCTTTCCCTCGATGGCCTTCTGGGCCTCCACAAGCCGCTGTGCCGCCAAATCGCCCTTCTGGTCCACCTCCCAGTCTCCCCAGGGAGCTGCTGACGTGAACGGGATCGGACCAACATGCTGTACCGCGACCTTACGGGTCGCATACAGCTTCGCTCCGTAGCCGTGCAAGATCCGGCTGAGCATCCAATCCTCGGTCTCCGTCTGCGTCTCCCAGCCGCCCCCAGGAACGTAGATAATCCTGTTCCGAATCTCGAAGTGGGGCTCCAGCTCGCCACTATCGCCAACCCGGTCCCAGTACTCCGGCCGCAGATCAAGCAGCATGCACCCGGTGTTCAAGAGCAGTTTGTATCCCAGCGGCCCGGATTGATCGCCGATGTCGTCGATACAAAAGGTCTCCGGCAGCTTGAAAACCTCATGCATGGTAAGCCGGCCAAGCGGGTTCCAGCGGTTGTCCTTGGCAACCGCTGTGCTGGTGGTGCCGTGCCCGTCTTTAATCGGCGACACAGCGGCTATCCAGTGTGCGCCGGTGGCCTGCATCTCTTCGTGCAGCGTGTCCAGCCACCAGGCCGATGGAATGATGTCGGCGTGCAGCATGGCCAGGTGCGTGCATTCGCTCTTCGCCCGCAGATTCAGAGCGAAGCACAGAGCGCGATTGAAGCTCAGCGCCATGTTGCTGCACGGCGACGGATCCAGCCGCATGATGACCTTACCCTCGCCCTTGCTCATCTCGGCGAAGTACGCCTTCGCAGCGAACGGGTTGATGTCCCCGAAGCAGGGCATGTACGCAACGATCTTGTCCATCTCCATAACTACCCTCCCAAAGCTAAGGTTTAAAAACTATTCCCCGACGCTCTCCCGATCATTGTGCGCTTCGTCAGTCCAGGCTTCGCTGATGTTGTCGGCCGTGGGATCCTCGACCTTGTACATCTTCTTGTTCAGATAGTAGTATTTGCCGACCATACCTCTGATCCACTTAGCCCCTGGAGGCAGCACTTTAGGTACGATCCCCCTTTGTTTTTCCTGGGGGAGACTGGTAGGAGACGCTGTGGGCTTGCTGGATTCTAGGCGTCCCAACAGCTCCTTTGCCTCGTCGGCAGTCATCGCATAGTTATTGTGGTCCGTATTTTTGAAACCATACTTCTCGTAGAACCCCCTGGCCTCGTCAGAGCTGGACAGGGTGATACCCGCATTCTGCCTCACCGCATCGGCCGCCACGTGCCTGAGCAGTGCCACTCCGACGCCTCGACCCCCGACTACAGCCCCGAAGTGGTCGATGGCGATGCTACCCTCCTCCTTCGGCAGGATCGACGTCGCACCAAGGATCCTACCCCGCTCATCCCTGATCACAACGCGGTCTGCCCCTTGTGCCATGACCGCAGCCTCAGCCTCACCGATCGCGTTCTGACTCCCCCCTGACGACCGGATCTCGTTTGAGAGCTTCTTCCATTCATTCAGCTTAGTTCGAGAAGCAACCATTCCCCCGCCGCCTACCACCTTGCTCCTTGGATGCTTTTGCTCTTCCGCCTTCTTGTTCCGTGCTCGTGTCTCAGCCGACTTCTCACGGGCTTCGTCAGTCCAGGCTTCGCTGACGCCCATCCCCCGGCCCATCTCGTACCGAAGCTCACACCTGCACCTCGGGTGCGCCGGCGGCCCGGTTATAGACACCCGGCCCCAAACATCCCGGGACGTCCCGTTCAACGGCCTGCAAACCGGACATACCCGATCGTCGCGTGCCGTCACCCAAATCACGTCCGGGGCGTCGATCTCCCCAAGGACGACGGCGGTGCCGATCGCACCATACTCGCCGGCCGTCTTCGCCCGGGTCGTTTCCGTGATCGCGATCTTCTCGGCCCGGTCCTCACCAAACTGCGGTGCGTAGTCCGCCTCCGCTCCGTCGGCCTTTTTCTCTGATACCGCAGCCTTCGTGTTCGCCACGATCTGCTTCGCCAGCTCGCGGCTGTACCGCTCGGCCCAATCCCCGGCCTTCTTGCTGGCGTCCTTCAGGTCGACGTCGATGTGGTCCGTTAACCGGTCGAAGCTCGCCTCGTAGGTACCGGACAGCTTCTTGGCGATCTCCGCCTGAAGATCGGCCCGAAACGCGGCCCAGTCAATACTGGGCAGTTGCTTTTCGTACCGACGAAACAGCAGCAGCAGAATCGCGGCCAGCTCCAGCTCCCGCTTTTTCCGATCCTTAAGATCCGGCATGTTAGAATCCCCGCATCTCCAGGTCGGTATACAAAGCGATCTCGGACGCAAACTCCCGGTCAAACGCCTCGTCCCAGGATTCCAGAACGTCGAGGGATTCCTGCACGGAAGGATCCTTGATAAGCGTGAATGTTTTGTAGCCCGGATGTGACCGAGTCTCCGCTTTGACCTTGTAGCCGTGGCGACGTGCGATCAAAGCCGCTGCCCGACCGTACAGATCGACGCGGCTCTCCTCGGATAAGTTGGCCAGGAAATAAAATCTCCTGGGCCTCTCCTGCGACACAAAGCTGTCCAGGGCACCTCCAACCTTCCTGAAAAGCTCGATGGCTTTCCCCTTCAGTTTTCCGGTGATGCCAAAACCGTAGCCTTCAGATGTGTCCCTGAAATCGAAGTCCCACTCGTTGTTATAATCTTTGTATGCGCGAGCCCTAAACGGGACGTCACCGACGGAAAAGGTAGTTGTGTAGTTCCCAATGCCTTCTTTCTCCATATTCATCGGCTTTGGGTTGTAGCCCGCGACGTGCGTGCCCCCAGCAGCTCGTACCGCAGCTCGGCCCGGAGTGCGCAATCTCATCATGCCCTGAGTTGGGTCAGATGTCGGCTGCGCCGGCGTCGGTGCTGGTGCCGGACGGCTAGTGGGGTTGGCCTGCTCTTTCTCGGTCGCAATAGTGCGCAGCACAGCATCCGGCCCGCCGACCCTCGCGATCTTCTCTACGTCGATGTTCTCTTCCTGGGGCGGGGCTGCCGGCTGCGGCTGTGCCGGTCGCTCTGCAGGTTGCTGCCCGGCCGGCCTGTTGATCGGGGCAAGCCGCTCTTTCTCGGATGAAAACTGCCGAACAAGCTCGTTGGCGTTTTCCTGCCGCTGCCGTCGCGAGATGGGACGGGTTCCCGGCCTGTGCGGACGGCCCAGCTTTTCGGACACGGCGTTGTGCATCTCGGCGTTGCGACGTCGCGTTTCCGCCGATAACTCCCGGGCGTGTTCGGTCCACGCCTCCAGCGTCTCGGCGCTTAGATCCGCTCCCCGGGACACAAGATCGAGAAGGACGGCTTCGTTCATGGGTAACTCCTCTGACTTCCTGCGGGCCTCGTCGGTCCACGCTTCATTGATATCCTCGGATTTAGGATCGAACGTCCCTCTGTTGCCTGTAGCGGATTTAATCTGATTGGGAGAGAACGCTACAAAAGTAGTTGTTGGCGGACCTCCGAAGGCAAAGTTGCGAATGCGATATACTACCACCCCATCATGACCCTTGGCCTTTGCGGTATCAACGATCTTTTGCATGGCCTCTCGCGTGTACAGTTTGCTATTAAAATTGACAAAGAGTGGATTCTGTACCGACAAATATACAGGCTTCACGTTTAATCCGTGGCCCGACTTAATCTCACCAAACTCTGCCGCGTCTCCGCTATCGCTAGTGAAGAAAAACACCTGCTCGCTCGTTAGCTTTGACGTATTGAACGTATCAAAATCTGACTTTGTTCCGTGATAGACAACGCGAGGCTTGCCGGACGTATCAACTACCCGACTCTTGCCAAACCATTGTCGAAACTGCGGCGTGTCGGTTTGACGAACTCGTGGATGCTTTGTCTCCTCCTGCTTGTTCCGTGCTCGTGTCTCCGCAGACTTCCTGCGGGCTTCGTCGGTCCAGGCTTCGAGAGTGTCTTCGCTGACAACAGCTCCCCGGGACACAAGATCGAGAAGGACGGCTTCGTTCATGGGTAACTCCTACCGTAGCCCCGCTTCGCGTAAACTTCGGTCCATAGCGGCGTCCTGCTCCCGCCGCAGACGTTCCATCTCCAGCTTCAAAAGCTCCTGGCGATGCTGATACTCAGCCTCGTCCCGCTGCCGCTCGATCTCCCCGATGGCCTGCTGCTTGCGGTATCCCTCCGCGTAAGCCGCCTGCATCTGCTGCTCTAGCGTGGGCTCGGGTTTAACGATCTCAACCCGTGTCGGCTTGCAGCCCAAGAGCAGGACCAACGCCATACAAACTGCTGTCGTTCTCATGGATAGTTCCCCCAAAGGATTTCTGATGCCTGCTGCAACGATTCGAAGGCGGGCTGCTCCTCGCCGGATACAAACTGCTGCGCCGGCTGCTGCTCCGGCTCCTGGCCCGCTGGAATGGATGGATCGGCTGCCACGCCAGATGGCGGCTCCACGGGCTCCGCTTTCAGGCTGATGTCGGCCTGGGCCTTCACGATCCGCTCCGCTCGGTCGGCCTTCAGCCCCAACCCCACCAGCAGCTCGGCCGCCGCCTCCGGTGCGATCGTCTTGGCCGAAACCTGCCCCAGCAGCTCGATCGCCGCCGACACCTGCGTTCCGTTCATGGCCTGCGACGACGGCACCTCCAGCCCGGCGTCGGAGTTGCTGTTTGTATCGCCTCCCTCCTCCGGCTGTTCCGGCTGTGGCTCCGGCTGTGGCGCTGTTGGCACTGGCCCCTGCACAGCCCCCTCCACGGGAGGTTCCGGCTGGCTCGGCTTCGCCCCGGACGTCGGTGGGGCCTGCACGGGTTCCGTATTGGCCTCGTCTAGGCCCCCAGCGGCCCCGTCCTGGCCCGGTTGCCCCTGGCCTTGGGCTTTGGCCCCCTTCTTCACTTCGTCGTCGTAGTCGAGCCCAGAACGGCTTGCCGCCTCGGTCGGAGACAGCAGCCCGGCGTTCATTAGCTCCAGATCCCGTTGCGTGTCCTTCGCTCGGTCCCGCACGTCGATCTGCGGCCCCGTCAGCACGAACTCCACGGCGTGTTGCAGATCCTTCCACGCGACCCGCCCAAACCGGCCGGCCTTCCAGTTGAAGAACACAACCTTCCAGTAGACCGATTTCCACAGGTTCTCGTGCTTGAATTGCCGCTTTTCGATCTCCTTGACGAACGGGCTGCCGGCCTCAAGGATGCTCGCATAGTTGCTATTCGACGCGGACCCCGTGATCATATGCTCGGGCATGGACCAGATCTGGGCGATCGACCGCAGCATCCCCTCAAAGATGCTGACTAGCCCGGACGCCATGCTTTGCTGGATCCACGGTGGGGGAACGAACTTCTGGTTCGCACCCAAATACAAAGTGGTCCCCGGCTGGTACGTCTGCTGGTAGCTCGTCCGTGTCCCGCCTTTGTAGGTCGCCGTATTCGTCTGCCAGTCCGCCGCCGACATAGTCGCTGAGCTTACCTGGCTCTGGGTCGTCCCCGGGGCCATCTCGCGGATCCACGCGATCGCGGATTGGATAGCCCCGGCGTGCGTCAGGTTCCGGATCATCTTGCGGGCAAGCTCGACGTCGCCGGTGACCGGCCAAAAGTCCGATACACCACGCTTGATGTTCCGGTCGGTGTTGCTCTTGCGGGACTCCATCCAGGTGTTCCCGCCGCTCGCGGGCGGGTAGCACGGGTTGGCCCCGCCAGGAAGATAGTCCCAGTCAACCGGGTCGTTCGTCCATTGCACGTAATAGCCGTGACGGTTGCACGCATCGCCCTTGGTCGTGTGGATGCCGAACGACCAGTTGCTGTCGAACGACAGCCCGCTTTCGGCCTCGTCGATATGCTCACACAACCAATCCTCAAGGTCTCGGTGATTCGTCGGCTCGCTCACCTGGTCCGGCTCGACCACGCGGATGTCTACGCGGCCCTCGCCCCGGTTCCAAAGCCCGAGATACACCTCGCCGTCCCGGATGTCGCGGCGCAGAACTTCCTGGTCCAGATCGCCGGTGATCCCGTTCAACTCGTCGAACTCGTCAAGGACGGTCTCGATCTTCCTGAGCAGCTCCTTGGGGGCGTCCCGCTTCGTCGTGACCTTCCTGGTGAACCCCGTCGAGATCGTATAGTTCTCCAGCTTGTTCAAAATTCCGAAGCAGGTCTTGTTATAGGCCGAGAGCAGCCGCACCGTACCGCGAATCGCAGCCAGCTCCGGCTCGCTGACCCAGTACGGCCAGTTGCGACCCTCCTGCCGATCCGTCTTGCTGGTATAGGTCGCTGCGTACGCTTGGTAGCCGAAGTTGTCGCGGCGGTAATCCTGGATGTCGACGTAGTCCTCGGGAGCATACAAACCCTCAAGCACCTCCTGGTCGCCGGCGCTGCCGAAGCTACGGTTCGCCGCCGACAAAGCCAGTGCACGATCCAGCACCTTGAATTGCTCCTCCTGAAGCCGGATGTCCATCTTTAGCTGGTTGGCACGAAATTTCTGCTCCAGCACGTC
Organism: Opitutaceae bacterium; assembly: GCA_041652235.1. Taxonomy (GTDB): domain Bacteria; phylum Verrucomicrobiota; class Verrucomicrobiia; order Opitutales; family Opitutaceae; genus MWDT01. Next base: position 20,390 of record JBAZHQ010000001.1, read on the forward strand.
CACAGCTTCGTTTTCCAGGTCGACCGACATGGCTACGCTCCTTTTGATACTTCCACCGCTCGCGGCGGAGACGTTTCTTTTTCAGGGCCTTGCGGGACAGGTTCCGCTGCTTGCCTGCCCGCCTGGCGTGCTTTCGATATTTATGCCGGTGCCTGCCCATACAAACTGCTCGCGTCCATCTTTCGCTCCTATCTTCTGGGCCTGCCTGGGGACGATGTTGCCGGGAAAGGGATCGGGCATCGTCCCCAGGGGCCAGGCTACGAACACGGTTCCCAATACACCCCGCTGTGCGGCCCACGTTGGCCCCGTCGCGGGCTTCCGGCCCCCGCCTGGTATCCTTTGTCCTACCTGCGGCCCTCGCCGCCTGTGGGGCTCCTGTTACATCAGCATGCCATGCGTAACGTGCTCGTCGTTGATCTCCTCCGGCGATACTCGCTGCACCCCGCACTGGAAAACGTCCCGCATCACCCGGACGGCCAGCTCCAGGGCATCCGGCCCGTCATCATACTTACAAGCCGGGAAGCCTCGCAGTTGCTCGACCAGCAGCCTGGTCCCAGGCGTGTCGCGGAATCGGAATTCCCCACGGCTCAGGTAGGGCGTCAGGGTAGCCCGGATCCGCACCAGCTTGTTTTCCCAGTTGTTCATCGGCCACACAGGCAGGGCCATTCCAGACGCCTTGCTTTGGGCGTACAGCTCGTCGGCGAGCAGCACCTGCCACATGTTGCTCTCGACGCCCACGGCCTCCGGCCTGAACCATCGAGCCAGGTCAAGCATGTCGCCAACCACCTGCACCCGGTTCCGCCGGCGCAGATCGCCCTCGACATACATAGTGCCGTCCCGGTCCAGCCCCATCAGCACGTGTGCCTGGAAGTCGCTCTTGTCGGTTTGGCCCAACGAGGGATCGCAGGTTTGAACCCGATGCACGAAGTCCTCCAGCGGTGGCCACTCCTTGAACCAAATATTGTCGCCGAAGTAGCTCGGCTCAAACTCGGCGTCCAGGATCTCGGGTGGGTTCTGCTGATACAAAGATTCCCACATCCACTCGTAGCCCGATGCGATATACTTCGCCCGCACCGACTCAAGCCATCGTTTTGAAAACCGCTCTGGCCACAGGGCTTCACCTAGACTTCGTCCTAACGGATCACGCTCCTCGGCCAGAGCGGGTAATCTTAGCTTCGCCCATCGCTCGCCGCCGTTTTGCATATCCTCGGCTAAGCGGCCTATCAGATCCTTGCGGTGCCACCTGGTTGCGATGATTACAACCCAGGCGTCCGGGGCGAGCCGGGTCGACGCTGTCGATAGATACCAGCGGTAGATCTTCTCCCGGTTGGTCTCGCTCAGCGCCTCCTCCATATTCTTCAGGTAGTCGTCGATAAGCAGCCCGTGCGCGCCTCGGCCCATGATGCTGCCGCCCACGCCGGCCGCCCTTACAGCACCTCCAACCTCCATCTGCCAACGGTGCCTAGCCCGAACGTCCTTCCGTACCTGGGCCTGCGGCCCGAATACATCCTTCCCGTATTCCAGGGTGACGTCCAAAGCTGCTTGGCTGAAATCCATGGCCAGGTCGTCCGTTGCCGAAGTTAGAATCAAATCCCTGTCCGGATACAAAGAGGCATTCCACGAGGGAAAGTACTTGCTGCCTAGTTCGCTCTTCCCGTGCCTCGGCGGCATCTCAACAAACAGCCTCCTAATCGGCTTGGCCATCTCCGTTTCCGTCAAGCCGATAACGGATCCTAGATACTGCTGGCTTTCTAGCAGCGGCCTTCCCGTTGCCATTCGCTCCAGCAGGGTATCCAGCAAGATCAAATGTTTTGCCGGCAACCACTTCCCCCTGCTGGTCGACGTCGCTAGATATGCTGGGGAAAGTGCTGCCTCGGGAAAGTAGCTGCTGCCGCTTGAATTCGATGTACTCGCCATTGTCCTCGATCACCCTCTGAAGGCTCGCTGCCGCTACAGTGAAGCTACCACGAAGGTCGATGCGTTCCGGTTCGTCTAGCCCCATCAGCTTCCGCCTGGATTCGATACACTTCTCGACGATCTCTAAGAATCTTGGATTGCCCTCACGTCCCTCAGTTGTCTCCGATACCTCTACCCCGTCCTTCGACATCCTCCGAACGATCTTAGTGCTCGGCCTCTGGCTTCTAGTCCAACCACGCCATGCCTGCCTTTCAACGGCCTCCAGCTTTTTGATCTGCTCCTCTTTGGCATACTCAAATGCCGCCACCATATCAACCCGCCATTGCTGCCGGATCGCCTTCATATCCTTACAGATCGTCGGCACCGACCAACCAACCAACGATGCTAGCTCGGATTGGTTCGAGATGCCACGCATCATATACTCGGCCACCTTCAGCCTGCGCGACTCCTTCCTCAATTGATCTGGTGTCTTTTTCCCCGGCATCGCATCATCTTTCCGATCTGGATCCTTTATAGTGCAGCGGCTTTGTCAGGAATCGGGCGGTTATAGGTTTATCGTGCCCAGGGAGGCGTTGACAGAGAAGTAAACACCACGTAAGCATCGATACTGTCCCCACCCTGTGACCCGTAGGGAACGTCCGGAAGCACCGCCCCGTCATATCCCTTTGCAGTCAGCTTCCGCAACAAACTTCGCACGGCGTCCTCCCCAAAGATCTCCGCATCAAAGAGGCTGGCTGGCGGTGTGTATTCAACCTCGTCGGCGTCCATTCCAATCTGCAACGCGATCTCCTTCACCACGTCAACCGGGGCGGGATTCTTGATACTGATCTTGGACGCATGAACAGCCCCGCCACCACCAAAGCGGTCGTTATACATATCGACATAGCTTGCCGCCGCGTCCTTGTCCGTGGTGTAGTATGTCACCAACTTACCCGGGCGAGCCAACCCGCCGTGATACACAGGAAGATCGACAACTGGCTTGGATCGTGACGTCCCGGGCTCGTCCTCCTGCTTGTTTCTGGCCCGCGTTTCCGCCGACTTCTCGCGGGCTTCGTCAGTCCAGGCTTCGAGAGTGTCCCGGTCGATAGCAGCTCCCCGGGCTTCCAGATCATACAAACTGCTCGCGTCCACGATCGTCATGTCCTATGCTGGATGTCGTAGCCCAATCTGTGCATGGCCGCGTCCGCGATCTCCTCGGCGATCCTGGCGATCTCGCTCGCGACGTCGTCCTGCTGATCCTTCGGCATCAACGGATCGGCCAGGGTTTCTCGATCCATCAACCTGGTGGCGACGACCGGAATCAGCCCGAGATACAAACTGCGGTACGTCGCCAGCACCATCTGCTCCTCGGTCGGCTGATGTTGTTGCTGACCAAGCAGCGGCACCATGCCCGGAGGCAATCCGTTGATCTTCATGCGACTCTCCCAAAGCTAGAAGGCTAATACAAACCGACGATCCCCGTCGCGGTCGTCCCGGTGCTCCAGACCAGCTTAACCAAAAGCGGATAGATCACGCCGGCCAACACGGGAACGCTCACCACGGTATCGTCCCACATCGTGACCTTGATCACGCCGGCCACCGTTGCCAGCAGCCCACGATACAAAACAGCCGTCGTGTCCGACGGCGTCACCTCTTCGGCCCCAACAAAACAATCGATCTGCCGTTGGACCATTCCGCTGACCGGAGAGTCCAGCGGTGCGGCGGTGGGGTAGGACATCGGCCTGCCTCCTGGTTTTTGAGGATGGGATACAACTCCACATTATACCCCACGACCGGCCGTTTCCCAACCCAAACCCTACACCGTCCGCACGGTAGACCCCTCGGCCGTCTTCGTCACGTGCAGCGTTCCGTCAAAGCCGAAGTCCAACGATCTGTGGTCGATGACATACACGGCCCGTCCCGTCGCTCCGCTCCGGTACTTCAAGCAGGCTAGAAGGTCGCGGACACCCTGCGGGCTCAGGTGTGCGGTGGGCTCGTCCCAGACCTCGAATCCGCATACAAACTGCTTCCGACTATTGATCAAATTGGCCAGCCCCATCTGGGTCGCCAGCCTCAGTCGCTGCGTCACCCCGCCGCCCCACGCCTTCCACGGGGCATCCTCCGAGGTTCCGGGCGGTACCACGCGGACATTGAATCCACGGGATACACCTCCGCTTTTCGTCTCCCGGTCGACGCCCATCCGGATCTGCCACCGATCCAGCCCTAGCTGGGCCAGCCCGTTGTTGGCCTGCATCTCCAGCTCCGCCAGGCTTGCATCTAGAATCCACAGCCGCAGGTCGCGGAAGCCGCGCACCCAATACAAACAGCGCGCCTGCTCGCCCAGCACCTGGCCGTGAACGGCCCGCGTCCGCTTTCTCGCCGCCCGGGCCTCCCGCAGATCCTCGGACACAGCATGAAGTCCCTCGCTGTGGGGGTTAAGCTCGACGGCATACTGCTCGTCTTTGACCCGCAGCAGGTCGGCGGTGATAGACGCCAGGCTCTCCCGCAGCCCGGACGACTCCCGCTGTGCGGCCCGTAGAAGCCCCGACAAGCGATCGTTGGCGTCCTGCTCTAATCCTATAGCCGTCTCGATCCGCCGCAACTCCGCCCGCACCCGGGCCTCCTCGGCCGCAATCCGGCCATCCCAGGCTTCCCCCAGGTCCGAATCGCAGAACGGGCACCGCTGCAGCCCCCGCCTAGAGCCCAGATTCCTCAGATCATTGGTCAACATCCGATGCTGTGCCTGATACTCAGCCAATAGTTTATCGCTGCCAGCCAGCACCTCGTGGCTCGCCTTGGCGAATCGCTCGGACCTAGCGTGCAACGAGGCATACAAAGTGCTCCGAAGCTTCAGCCACTCAACCTTTCGGCAGACCGCCTCCCGCCAAGCTGTGTGCTCGTGTCTCCACGCCGCCGACCGCTCCTTGAGGGATACAAACTGCTCCCGCATGACCTCGATGCGGCCCGACAACCTGTCGAGATCACGGCGCAGACTGTCGGCCTCGCCGCCCAGCTCGCCGGCCCGGGCCTTTGCCGCGTCGGATCTCCCCACCCAATAATCCAAGCCCAGCACATCGCTGAGTAGGGACAGTTTGTCGGCCGGCCCCAGATCCAGGAAGTAGTCCGAGAATTGGCCGAGCAGAGCACTTTGTATGAACTCGGCCTCGCTCCGGCCAACCAGGTCGTCGACCGCCGCCTGCGTCACCGGGCTGCCATCAATGCGGATCTCGTTCGGGGCCTGCCGACGCAGGATACTGACCGCCCGGCCGCCGATCTCCATCTCCAGTTCCACGCTCGCGGTACTCTCACCCCAAGCCACGACGTTGCCCGCACGCAGCCCCCGGGTCGTCTGGCCATACAAAGCCCAATGGACCGCATCCCATAGCGTGCTCTTGCCAACGTCGTTCCCCTGGAGGGACGTGTCGACCTCGTTGGATCCCCGGATCAGATACAGCCCGGGCTCCGATGGCAACACCACCCTCTGGTCCCGCTGCCGGAATGTCCGAAACCCGCTGAGGCATACACACAGCAGCTTCACAGCATCGTCCTCCCAACCTCGGCGTCCGACGGATCCACCCGCTGCGCCTCCACATAGGCTTCAAACTGGTCGGCCGGCGCTCTGGGAACGTCGGTATCGTTGGCCAGCTTCAGCCGCTCCCGCCGCCGCTCCTGCAGCTCGATCCCACACAGGTCCAGCTCGTTTCGCTTGCAGATAGTCCGGATCGCCTGCCGATACACATCCCACCGTGAGAAGTCCGCCCGCCGCAACGACACAACGACCTTAACCTGGTCGCCGGCCCGCCACTCGGGCATCTCCTCGATCTCGTCGGGATCCCGGATCCGCAAAACCAGCTTCCGAATCGTCTCCGGATACAAACTCCAGTGCCGGCCCCCGTCCAGCATCACCACCCGGGGCTCAAACGAGTCCCCGAAATGAATCGGGTAGGGCGAACCAACATACTCGACCACGCCAACCTGCTGAGGGACATGGATGTCGCCGGCCCAAACCTTCCCCACGCCCTCCAGGGCTCTGGCTCCGACGCCGGCCAACTCACGGCCCGATTCGCTGACAGCACCGCTGAACACCTGGTGGCAGCCAACATAGTCAATGCCGATCTCCTGCATGTACTTCCGGTCGGCCCATACAGGCTCACGGGAATGCGGGAAGAAGGCCCACCGCACGTTGCCGATCTCAACCATACGCTGTTGCGAATAGAAAAAGCACCTGGGAAGCTCCGAGATGAACGAAAAGAACGGCTTGGATCCCTCGGCATAGTCATGGTTCCCCATAAGGATGTGGATGCCGATCCCCTCGCGAGCCAGCGCAGCCAGGGCCGATACAAGCCGGTTGACCAGGTGGCTAGAGTGATAATCTTTTTCGTCGGTGAGATCGCCGAGGATCACCAGGTTTGAGAAGCTTTGCCCCCACAGCCATTCCGTCAGAAACGTCCAACGATACTCGTCCTTCGGACGATCCGTCAGATGCAAGTCCGCCGTGACGAGCGTTCGCATTGGCCTTCTCTCCTGCGTCAATGAACGAGTTTGGGTTGGTTGCCAGCACCTCGTCGAACGAGTGAACGTAGATCGATAGCTTGGCAATGCAGGCATACACACAGTCCCGTGAATCCTCCGACCCACCTAGCGAAAGTAGCAGCGGTTTCTGCCCGTTTTCTTTTATGATCATCAGCGGCTGCTTTCCATACAGCTTCGCCTGCTCGCGGGTTTTGATCCACATCTTCGCCAGATCCCCGGTCGTCCGGTAGAAGAGGGAATCCAGCTTCAGGCTCTTGTAGTTCTTGCACTCCACATAGAACACATCTAGGAAGTGGTGGCCTTCCGGATCGATGGCGGCAATGTCCCCGCTCTGCACGTGCAGGGTCGTGTCGCCTTTCTTCGCCCGCGTCGTCGCCCGGCCGCCGCTCTGACTGCTGCGCCAATACAGATGCTCGGATCGCCCCCCGCTGATCCACAACGAGAGCTGCCTGCATACAAGCCGCTCAAAGCGGGAGCCTTTGGTTTTTGATGCTCGGCCCATCTAGGTCTCCTTACGGGTAAAAGGTAATCGGGGGTGGCATCGCGGCTTTCGGTTACACGCTCGCTGTCGCCACACCACCATCAGTATTTGCTCCGCTTCGGGGCGAAGGTCATCTCCACGCGGTCCCACTCCCGCCGCAGCAGCTTCGAGATGCGTGCCCGCCAACGTCGGTAGTCGCGGTCGTCCAGCCCCTTCATCCACCTGTCGATATCCCGCCACCGCCTGCAGCCGTCGACCAGGGACGACGCCGATACACCGTTCGCCTCAAGCCAGTCGCACGCGGCCTGCACGTCGTCCATCCCATAGGAAAACAGGATGGGGAAGTCCGCCTCGCGGAACGGTGGGCCGATCTTATTCTTCTTGACCTTCGCCCGGATCTGCACGCCAACCACACGCTTGATCTTTTTCACCGTCCGCGTGATCTGCTTGAGGTGGGCCAGCCATACAATCTGCGAGGCATAGAAGTCCAACGCCCGGCCTCCCGTCCTTGTGTGCCGCTCGCCGAACATGACGCCGATGTTGTCGCGAGTCTGCGAGATGATCACGAACGTCATACACGCCTTGCTCATCCGCTGGGTCAGCCTGCGGAATAGCTGACCCATCTGCTTCGGCTTGGTCCCGCCGAACGTGGCCTCGTCGATCTTCCGCTTTTGCTCAGCCCGATCCGATACAGCATCCAGGCTGTCGAGGATATACAGCCCCGGGCCGGTGGCCCGCCCAATCGCCGCCTCCATGTCTTCGAAGACGTCCTCGACGGTTTCCAGCCCCCGCATCATGTCAACGCGGTCCAACGGGAGCCCTAAGCTGCGAGCGTAGGGCTCGTCGAAGGCCGCCTCGGTCTCGCGATAGAAAATCTTGCCATCCGGATACAGGGCAGCGAAATTGGCCGTCGCCTCGATAGCCAGCAGGGTCTTGCCGGTGCTCTTGTCGCCCACGATGTTTACGATCCTGCCCTCCGGCCAGCCCCCACCCAGGGCGCAGTCTAGCAGCGCGCAACCGCTGCTAAACAGCTTCACCGATGCAGGTGGGTCAAAATATGCGCCGCCGCCCAGCTTCAGTCTCTTGGCCATACAAACTGCTCCGGCTAAAGTGTGTGACAAAAATATGGGAGGCAGGTTTGAATCCCGCCTCCCACACACGCGTCAGCTTTCTGCGTCCTCATCCTCCTGGGCCAGCCGCTTCAGCTTGCGGCCCTTCGCGCATACACAGAACCCGCCCTTGCTATTGCGGCCCGTGTCCTCGCAGGCCACGCAGTCGTAGTCCTCGTCATCCTCGTCCTCATCCTCAGAACGGGATGTCGTCGTCCGGGATCTGGTCGTAGACGCCGGCCTGCTCTTTTGCCGGCTGCGAGTAGGGCGAGCCTCGTCCTCGTCATCCTCGTCCTCGTCGTCCTCAGCCGGCTTCATCCCGGACGCAGCCGCCGCGATCCGCTTGGCGTCGAAGTACTGCAGCACGGATTTCAACGGATTGTCAGCCACGAAGTCCAACCACTCCTGCGCCCGATCCGCGTCGTCACACAATGGCGACGGCCGACGGTCAATCTTGATGCCGATATACTTTGTCTTCAGCTTCGCCCCGGTCTTGGTGAAGGTGACGTCATAACCCTCTTCCGGATCGTCGATGAACAAAGCCTCGCGGGACCGCGCGTCGATACACAAAGTGGCGATGTCCCGGTCAACCGTCCAGGCCATGGGCCAAAGCAGGGGGCCGGCTTCCTCGTCGTCTCGGTCAATGACCCAGCACAACACGCGCTTCGTGGCGGTCAAAGCCCGGACGTAATCCTCGTCGCCGCCCTCCGCTCGATTGCGCTCCAGGCAGACCGGGCATTCCTCTCCCTTCATCTTGTCCAAGCACAGGTAGCTCTGGTTGTCGCTGCCGATGCCGTAGTGGACATAGATATCGAGCCCGTAGTGCTCGGCGTCCTCCCAGCTTGCAGGCAGAAATCGCACGCGGTTTTCGCCGTCCTTGACCTTGAAAACGGCGAAGTCCTGCTTGAAGATTGAATCGAACATCCCGCCGCTCTGGGATGCCCGTTTCTGCACCGCAGCCTTGTCCCGCCGCCGATACTCGAATCGGCCCCGACTTCTTTTAGCCATCTCATTTTCTCCTTGGTTTGATTCTGAACGCAGACCGAATCGCAGAGAGCTTTCCACCGTAGAAGGCGCGGCTCGCGATCCATACCAGGGCATAGACGCCGGCACACACCGACAGCACGCCCGCCACAACATACATGACGTTGACCATCACAGCACCCTTCTTGCACGGGACGATTTTTGACGGTACGCCTCACGAAGCGCGTCGCGCCGATCGTCCTTCAACCGACCCGGCCCGGGGCCACCGACGGCATTGGTTGCAAAATAGCCAGCGACATACAAACTGCACAGATCCTTCAACACGAACGCCCGCTGGGCAAACGACTCTTTGATAGCGAACGCTTGATCCGCCGCCTCCCTGGCAGTCAGATAGGCATCGACCGCCCGCCTGTATCGCCGATCCATCTCCACCTCCGACTTGACCATGGCCTCGGTTAGCTTCCGGTCCTCCTCGGCCGCCTCCTGGCGAATCCGCCCCTCTGCACTCGCCCAAGCCACGCTAACGGCCTCCTTCAGCCCATCGCGCACCGATACAGCCTGCGCATGATCCTGGGACACCTGGAGAAAGAGCGAAGGCTGCCGCACCAACTCCTGGTCCAGGCTATTGATGTCAATCTTGATTTCCTGGTCGTACTCGCTCATGGGCCGCCTCCCGCTGGTTTTCCCGATCCAGCACTTTGTATGCATCCCGACAAACAGGATGCAGCAGCATCTTACACATCTTGCAGTTATTTTCGCACTGGGCCGCCTTGTATGCGATCACATACAAATTGTGGGCCGCCCAACGCAGCCGCCTGATCCGCTGCTCCAGCCCTTCCACCAGATCAGCCAACCGATCGCGATCGGCAAAGACCTGCTCCCAGTCTGGTGGGGCCTTCTTCCCTCGCCGAAACCACGCCTTGAGTCCCATCGCTCATCCTCCTACCTACACATACAAAATGCGCGCGGACCTACGAAAAAATAGCCCGGCCAACAGAAAGCAACAGCGGGGCGAAGCCCTCCGACGAATGATACGGCTCCGAAAACGCGTCCATCAGTTCCAGGCCCCTACCGGCCTTCTCGTCCGATTTGATCCCCAACGCCACGGTGGTCAGGTACGCCAGGGTGACAAGCCGGATGCTCTCGGCGTTTTGATCCCGCAACGGTGCGAGGATCTTTGCCGCCTTTGCCCAGGTCAGGCCACCCCGAACCAGCTCCCGGGCCAACGCGATCGCGTCCCCGCCCTCGTCGGCCCGCTGCAGGGCCACCAGGGCGTCCTTGGGGGCCTTGACGCTATAACACTGGGCCAAGTAGGACAACGCACGTCGGGGCGAACCCTGGGCTTGTCGGGCAAGCACCTCAATTACCTCCTGAGAGGTAGGATAGCCCTCCACCTCGACCACCTTGGTGAGCAGCATATAAAGATCGTCCACGCTGACCGGCCGCAGCTCAACGCATACACACCGCGTCTCGATGGTCTTGGGGATCTTCCCAGCCTCGGTCGTACAAAACACCCAATACACATGCTCGGGGGGCTCCTCCACCGACTTGAGCAGGCTCTGCCACGCCTGCTTGCTCAGGGCATGGGCCTCGTCGATCACGACGACCTTGATGCCCGTCTCGCCGAAACCCTGGTAGGGCACAGACTCGGATACAGATCGCATGGCGTCGATCCCTGTGTGGGTCGCCGCGTCGATCTCTAGGAGGTTTCTGGGGTCACAGCCGACCTCGCCGGCCAGGATCCGGGCCAGGGTCGTCTTGCCGACCCCGCTCGGCCCTGTCAACAAAAAGGATCTTGCGGTCCGCTTGCGAAGCACCCGCCGAAGGCTTTTGACCGCCGCCTCTTGGCCATACACCTGTGACCATTCCGTTGGCCGATATTTCACCGCGAGATTCATACTAGTCCTCCTGATCAAGTCCGGGCAGCGTCACCCTCGCCCGTCTGTTTGTATGCCCACCAAATGCCGAAAGCCGGCTCTGCACCAAGCAGTGCGGGCTGAACCATACACGCTCCCGCATCGCGTTTTCGCGCGACTTGCTCTTCTTCCGATCCTTGCCTTTGCGAATCAATCCGTAGCCGCCGACCGCCTTCCACTCCACACACTCCCACGAGTCCGGTATATCATACTCGCCCTCGTAGCCACACAGGGCGATCCGAAGCCTGGGGTCGTCGCCATGGGCCATGGCCCAACGGTGCGCGTCGTGGCCAACGTCGCCGCTGTCGTTCGAGTACACGCCCATCGTCCGATCGGCCGCACTGGTATAGGGCGGGTCGAGAAAGATGCCACAAGTCTTCCCGCAGGCAAAAAAGTGTGCCATCGCATCGCCGCTCTTGCCACCGCATACACGGTACCACTCGCCGCTGCATACACGGACCCGGCGCAGCCTCATGGCCAACTTCTCGAAGTAGGCCACCAGGCTCTTAATGCCAGCACGATGCACGCCCTCGCCGCCGCCCAATTTCGGTACCTTGACGCCGACATCTTCCGCCTGCAATTCCAACCCAAAGCTCCTCCGATGCACGCCGGCTCCACCATCACCAAGATTGGGAATCTTCTCTGGGGATTTTGCACCGTCGTCGAAGCACCAGCCACTGCCCAGCCATTGGCTCGCACCCCACACCCACCAACCCGCGATCTTGGCGTCGAAGTAGTATGGATCGGTCTTGATCTTCCGCTCGTGCCGCTTGCGGTTCCGTCGCAACCACGCATGCCGGGCAACCAAGTCGGCCTCGTTCACAGGCCAGTCGCAGTGCATGGCGACGGCCTCGGGATCTTGCTGCACCGCTCGCCAGAAATTGCTCAGGAAACAATCTTTGTCATTGACGGTCTCGCTCCGATTCCCGTCCCAAGGCCAGTGCGGTCTCGCCAGCAGCACAGCCATCGACCCCGCGAACGGCTCGATGTAATTTGGGACGTCCCCGAAGTGATCCCATACAACCTGGGCGATTCCAGACTTCCCACCAAAGTACGTGAAGGGGGCTTTGAGTGTCATACAAAGTGCTCCTTGATCGCTTTGATCGTCCGGACGACTCGCTTGTACGGATGGTCACAATACAGGTGCATCGCACGCTCCGCATCCCTTCGAAGCTCGTGGGTGAACGGCACCGGACCTATCGACCCCATAAAGGCCAGAGTCTCCCAAGTCTCCCCGTCTTCGGACCATTCAATCTTCCACATCAATACACCTCGTCTGAAAAGTAGACTCCGATCGGTTTCAGGTCGGCCCAATTCGGGCCGACCGCCACTTCCACGCTTAGTGGGACAACCATCCAGTCATACACGGGCCGAAGCATCTCGCGCACAATCTCCCCCGTAATCCTGTCGACCTCGTCCTTCGGCACGTAGAATGTCAGATCATCATGAATATCCAATACAGCCTGAAACGCAGGTTGATCCTCACGATCCGCCCGAACGCTCAGCCGGCTCATCGCCTCCACAACGATGTCGCTCGCCGCGCCCTGTATGGTATTGTTGAGCAGTTGGTTCGTGCTCAACGGGGCTCGCCGCCGACGACCGGACAATCCTACGACGTACCCGTCACGGTGATAGGCAACCTGCTGCTCATCCTGCCATCGCCATACACCAGCAAACTCGCTCTTAAACTGCTCAAATAGATCCCGGCAGCAGCGTTGCAATCCACCAAGCCTCGCCGATACAGATTCATACTCAGCACCATAGAAGCCGGCTAGCACCCAGTTGCTTTTCACATCCTGCCGCAACTTCTTGATGTTCTTACCGTACCGACGATAGGTCTTCGGATCTGCCTCGGCAATTCGCTCGGCCCAATCCAGATGGATGTCCACGCGATCCCGGATCGAATCGCACAGCTTTCTATCCCGAGACGCCATCGCGATTACTCGTGGCTCGATCTGGCCATAGTCGGCCGACACCATAACGTGTTCGTGAATCTTCCAGTTCCGATCCAGCTTCGGAGTGCTAACCATCGCACGGATCCAACCATGCTCCCGCTTAGGGAAATTCTGCACGTTCGGGCTGTCAGAACTAAGCCGCCCGGTGACCGTCGCCATCGCGTTGAAATTCGTGTGCAGCCGCCCATCCGCCGATACAAGCCCGCCGACCGGCATACACGGATCGACGTAGGTGCTCTTCTGCTTCTGCAACGTCCGCAGCTCAAGAATCGCGTCCGCCATCGGAATGCCCATCGCCGACAATGCCGCGTCGTCCACCGAGTAGCCGGATTTATTTTTGCTTCGGTTACCCTCCGGCCGGCCCAGGATGTCGCGGAACAGCACGGTCAGTTGCAAGTTCGACGACGGAGACAACGGCTTCCCCGTTTTCCGTTCATACAGAGCGGCCTCCTCGCTATCCTGGATCTTGAACATACAGCTCATGATCTTCCGGTCGAGCTGCTTCGAAAACTTCTCGACGGTGTCGAAGTTGACCACGAGACCTTTCTGCTGCGCCTTGACCAGGGTCAACGTTCGGCGAATCTGCATTTTGTATGTATCGAGGAGTCCCTCGGCGAGGATCTCTTCCCGCTGCTTCGCATACAGTTTGGCAGTATATTTCGCGTCGATCGCGTTGTACCTCAGCAAAACGTCGAACGGCACCTCGGACATCTTTGACCGATCCGAGACGCCTCCGAGAGACTTGATCCGCATTCCCAGCGCATACAAACAGCAGCTATCCAGGCTGTGGACCCCGGGATGCTCGTCGAGGATGTAGCTTTGGGCCATCGTGTCGCCCCAGCCCGTCCGCCGCCAAGGACCGTGCTCCGCATACATCCAGGTCAGCCACTCAAGCTCGAACGCTAGATTGTGCGCGACCTTCATACAGGGAGACTTCAGGAATGCCAGGACGCCCTCCCTCAACCGACGGGCATCGTCGGCCAGCCAGCCAGCCAGTCTGTGGTGGGCCGGCGCGACCCAGGTAACCTCGCCATCGCTGACCGCGATCGACAGCCAGCCGGCCGTAGACGGAACGAAAAAATATGGCCGCAACCCGGCCGTCTCAATATCAAACGCCACGGTGGCCTTGGTGTTGGCCCACTCCCCCAATTGGGCCAACATTCCAGAAAGCCCCCTGGAGTCCGTGGCGTAGCACACACCGCGATCCGCCCGGGTAGGGCTCTCGGGCCGAGCCCTACCCAAACCGGCCGCCAAACGGGCTGCTAGGCCCCTCAGATCGCGACGGAAGACCGGCTCCCACTCCACGGTTTCCTGGCCGCCGAACGACCTCCCGGATCGTAATACAAAAGAGGGGTGCAGGATCGGATACACCCAGCACCTATGCCCCCCGACCCGGGCCGGCATCAACTTGCCCCGCCACTTCGTGATCGCCGTCTCCCCGGTCAGCCAGGCCAGGGCCACCGCCCCGACCGCCAAGATCACCTGTGGCCTCGCCCGCTCAATACTCGCGACCACCCGCTTGCGGCACCGCTCGATCTCTTCCTGCGTTGGAGTCCGGTTGCCGCTGGGCCGGCACCGCACGCAGTTGTCCCAGCATACAGCCACGTCAACCCCCGCCCGCCGCATCGCCTCCCGCAGCAGCTTGCCGCTCCGACCAACAAACTGCCGCCCCTCGGAATCCTCGTCTTCCCCGGGGGCCTCGCCGAGAACATACAGAACCGGATTGGCATCCCCGGTTGGCTTCATTTTCGGATGCCGAAGCCGGTCGTGATACAAACTGCATCCAGAACAGCCCTGAGATCCTACAGCCACGAGATAGTCTTTGGCGATCGCTCGTCCCCGCGCCGGCCCGGGCCGGCTTTGGCCCAGCCGCCCGGCACGGCTCTTGGCCTCGAAAAAGCTGTCGGCCACAATACACCCTCCTAGCTGATCACCCCAAGCAAAACCTGAAACGCCTCACCCTCCAAAACAAGGCTCCGCTCCGATAGCCCGATGGATGTGGCGTCCCCCAGGTACCGTGCAAGATACTCGGCGTGTGATACAGCCCGGATCGGTACCTCACCAAGATCGATCCGGACACTATCCTTCACCTCCGCACCCTGAAACGTCGTAGTCATCCGCAGCACGCCGGAGTCGTACACAAACTCCGTCCGATCTTTGTCGACCGCCATTGCTCGATCGATACAGCCATGCAGGGCCTCGGGGATCTCTGCCATCACGATTGAGGCGGGCTTAACCGCCTCGAAGACCCGCTCAAACTGCTTTGGATCCGATGCCCGGCCGGTCTCGGCCTCTCGAATCGCCTGCCCATACAACCTCACGTCAGCCCTCTCCGCATACAAACCGCCGCCCTCCAAAAACCAGATGGTTCCCTTCGGCGGCATAAGCTCGCAGAACCTCGACGGCATGACCACACTATCCAGGCACGCTCCTCGCGGGATAGACACTCGCACCAAGGTAGTTTCGTCCGTGGCATACAAAGTGATCCGCCGCTTCGAAAAGGTGAAGGTAATCCCCGAGCGCAAAGGATTCTCTGGATCGCTGGACGCAGAACGGGACGCGATCCGAAGCGACCCTGTCAGACAATCGTCGATCGGGATGCTCACGCCGGACTTCCTGGGGCATACAAACGGATAGCTCTCCTCGGGAAGCAGCGCAAACCTCGCACGAGTCCGACCGATCTTGAAAAGCACTTCAGAATTTCCCTCCCCGATCTCCAGCAACACCTGCTTCGCCGAAGAAAGGCTGAGGATAGACACCACTTCCCCGGGCACGCACCCGACGAACCCGACGTCGCACGGTGAGCGCAACGCCACGACTCCGTCATACGCAGTTACATACCCGTCCGACCCAAAGCACAGATGCGACAAAATCGGCATCGCCCCTCGGCCCAGGGCCGGCGTCACGCGCTTCAGACACCGCAGCAAATCTTCACGATCCATCACCACCTCCTTTGCTATTAGCCGATACACACTGCTCGGACTCGACCAACTCCTCACGCAAAATCCGGACGTCGTCCGGAGCATCGAAACCTAGCTTAGTGCAACCACTCGTCTGGTGGACAACGGTGACCTTGATCACCTCTCCGCCGACGAGGATACAAACAGACTGCCCCACCCTTCGAGACAAAACAAGCATGATCTGAACCTCCCTTTTCGGTAAAACCGGGGGAGGGAAGTCTGATAGTTGACTTCCCTCCCCACTCCCCCAAGCAGCCGACCTATTCCTACTCGACGATGCCCCTCTCGACCAGCTCGGCCAGCACGGCCTTCACGGCCGCAATCTGCACGTTCGCCGTCCCCTCCCCGGGAACGATGCCGCGCTTTTCCAACCGCGAGAGGATCTTCCGGGCGTCCACTTCGTGGTTCTTGGTCCACGCCGTGATGTACTCCGCCCGAATCGCCGCGTTGATGCCGACTTTCTTCGGCTTGGCCTCTTTCGCGGGCTTGGCGGACTTGGCCGCCTTCTTGGCCGGCTTGGCGGGCTTGGCCGCCTTCTTGGCCGGCTTGGCGGGCTCTTCGTCCTCCTCCTCTTCGTCCTCATCCTCCTCGTCGGCCTCGTCCTCCTCTTCGTCCTCATCCTCCTCTTCGTCCTCATCCTCCTCGTCGGCCTCATCCTCGTCGTCATCCTCCTCTTCGCCCTCATCCTCCTCTTCGTCCTCATCCTCCTCTTCGTCCTCGTCCTCGTCGGCCTCATCCTCCTCTTCGGCCTCGTCGGCCTTCTTGGCCGGCTTGGCGGGCTTGGCGGGCTTGGCGGGCTTGGCCGGCTTCTTGGCAGGCTTTGCCGACGCGTCCTCATCCGGATCGTCGACCGGCTTGTTGGCCTTGATCGCCAGCACACCGTCGTTCACCCAGTCCTGGGCGTCGTCGCTCAGGCTGTTCCAGGCCGCCTCCTCGTCCTCGGCGTCGACCGGCAGATCCAGCACCGCCTTGACCAGTCGGACCAAGAACGCCTGCCGATCCTCCTTCTTCTTCGTCTTGATTCCCGTCGCCTCGACCAGCTCCTCCAAAATCGTCTTCGTCTTCACAGCCATCGTAAATCTCCTTTTTTGGCCATCTGGCCATACAAAGTGAAATGGGGAACGCCCCCACAATCTTCTTCCACCACACACATACAAAATCGCACGCTACCCTCGACGAAAATCCTCAAGCCACTTCTCAAACATTCCACGAAGCGGTGTTCCGGCCGGCAACCGCGCCAGCCTACACAGATACGCATTCGTCGTCTCCCGCCGACCGTCGGCGTGATTCCGGCGAGGCAGCCTCCACCGACGCCGCTCCACGGCGTCCAAGAGCTGTCTCACCTCAGGAGGTGCATCCTGGACATGCAACCTCCACTCAATTTCGTCCTCCTCTATTAAGGGATCGGATTCAAGCGGCTCGGTCTGCCGCCGACATTTGGCACCTCGGGTGCCACCAATGTTGACGATCCTATTGTGCAACGCGGATCGCCAAAGAGCCAGGAAGTTATCCTCGCTCACGTCGGGGTACCTCGACCGGATCGACACAAACAACACGTACGCCTCCTGAAGCAGGTCGTCGAGATCCATCTCCCGCCTCACTCGCCATGCCTGCCTCCTGCAGTACCAGATCGCGTACCTGTATGCCGCCTCATCCCATTCCGGCGAGGCATCCCCGGAAAACACAAACAACGATTTTACAGACGCACGTACTCGCTCTGCAATCCTAGACATCCAGTATCCTCCCTAGATCGAAAACCGCCAGCCGCCAGAGCAACCTGTATGATAAAACCCTCGGCGGCCGGTGTCAACCCGTCAGTGAACGTGCCCGTCCTGCGTATGCTCGTGCAGAACATGTTGCATGCTGTGGCCAACCTCCAGCCTCGACCTCTTGCGAATGGTGGTCTCGCCGCCAACCGTATCGGCGAGCATCTTGAGCAGCCTATCGGCCGAAACATGATTCGGCCCACTCAAGTCGTCCGTGGTCACAGTGATGGTTCCGTCCTCCAGAATCTCATACTGAATCTTTGACATCACAGCATCTCCCTCACAAAGGCCCCCTTGGTCACATTCTCGGTCTCGATCAACCAGCCGTTCAACTTCGCGGTCTGCTTGATCGCCTGCACACTGTAGGCGCGCTTCAATTCATTCACGCGAAATTGCTGCTGATCCTGGGCCACCACAACCCCAGCAGACAGATCGACGGTCATCTCGTAGCCACCTTGGGGTCGCACTAGCACGCGAGCACCGCTCACCGCATAGGTCCAACCCAACGCCTGGATCGCCTTGATCAGCAGATCCTTGTGGGCTGCCTGAAATTCGACGGACACAGTCCGCACCTCGTAACAGGGCATCACAGAGTCTCCCTTTTTCTAAAGCTGATCGCACGTCGCGGCGCGACCTCCATCAAGGTATCGAGCGAAGAGATCACCCGGATCATCTCGTCCATCACCTCGCCACCGACAGCCGCCTGCCGCAGGCTACCTGCGCTCTTGCCTGCCAGCACCTCCCGCGCCTGGGAAACGAGATTTCCAAGCTCGGCGTCCCCGGTGATGTTCCGAGCCGAAAACAGATCTAAGAACTCGGTCAGCTTCGTCACCGCCGAAGCATGAAGCCTCTTTCGACCCCCATCCGGATTCGGCATCAGCCGATCGGCGAGCCCACCAACCAGATCTCGGAATGCCTGCCGCAGGGCGGTGCGAATCTCCTCCGTGGCCTCCCGCCACGTGTTCTCGGCGCGCTTCTTTTCCACCTCCCACAGGGCCTTCCCCAGTTTGGCCTCGCTCGGGGTTCCGAAATCGAGCCACCGCCGTTCCACGGAAAAGGCTGCCCGCAGAACCGACTCCTCGGGATAGTTCCGAGGATCCCATTGATCCTTCAGCCGAATCCTGGCCTTCTCTTTCAGTTTCGGGTAGGCCGCCAGGAATTTCCTGGCGAGCCGTGCATACAAAAGATCGACCTCGTCCATGTGTGTGTTGACCGCGTCGATCAACTCAAGCGGGACCAGATATGTCCCGCGCTTCAGGGGGCTGGGAAGCGATCTGTTTTCCAGCCACCTCCGAGTGTCGCCGGCCAGTCGCAGCACACGTCGGTAGGATTTTGACACGACGATGGCCTTCGTCAGGCCCAGCATCGCCTTGTCGGCGTCCGTCGACACCAGGGAGAGGTCCGCCTTGCGGCGGATCCCGGGCCGGTGGAACGTGACGTCCAGCACCACACACCTCTCCATCAAGCTCTTCGCCGAGGAGTCCACCCCAGCCAAACTGTCGGCCAGGGACAACCGTCTTCGCTTCGCCATTTCAGTGTCTCCTATAAGCTGATCCGCCGACGTTGCCCAGCGTTAGGCTGTCGGCCGAAAAGGTCGCCAGTGCTCGCCCCCAGGTATCGTCCGTCCGCCTCCGACCGCAGGCTCTCCAGCTCCTGTGGTGCCGCCACGGCAACAGGCACAAAGTACCTCGCGGCCTCGCTGATGCTGCAGTCCAAATTCCAAGCAAGGTCGCAGCACGTCTTGATCTCCGCCCCAGTCCATTGGGAGTCCTGCGGCATTTCCTGTGTCGCGGCCTTCGGCAGCTTGTACTGCGTCTTGTAGTGCTTCCAGATCTTCCCCCGCTCCTCAGCCGTAGGAAGATCGAAGAAGTATGTGCCGAAATTAAACCGCCGCCGAAGCGCGGTCGGAATCCCCGCGATCGAATTGCAGGTCGCGATCCAGAGCGCGTTGTCGCTCGATACAGCCGAGATGACCTTGATCGCGTTGCGAACCGCGCCCTCGCTGGATCCGACCAGCCCGCCCTTCATCGCGTTCGAGTCCCACGCAATCGTCGGCACCTTGGCCTCGCAGCCGACCGCTTTGGCCAGCATGCTTTTGCCGGCACCCGGTGGGCCGAGGAGAATCAACCCACGAGCGTTCTGATCTTGCATCGATGTCAGCAGCGTTCCCAGGATCCCCTGGCTCACGCCAGAGCTGTCCGACCCCGCCCCGGACGACCCTGCCAGCATCTTTTCGATCTCATCGATCCATACTATCGCGTTCGGCGGCCGTCGACCCTTGATAATCCGCCGCAGGAAACCCTTGATAAAATCGAGCCCACCAACATCCTTAAACGACTCGGTGCCCCGCCATACAGAGAGCCCCTTGGTTTGCTCGATCTGTTTCCGCTTCGAATCCCAGAGGTGATCCAGATCGATCCCATCCTCCCGCAGCGCCATCGCGACGGCCTGCTCAGCCGCAAAGCTCGACAACCCGCGAACCGCCTCGACCGCCTTCGCAGCCGTGGCGTCGTCCAGGGCGTCGTACCCAGCCGCCACCCGCGATCCATCACAATCCCGCACGATCGCGAGCAGCTCGTCGTCGCTCGGCAACAATTCGTCGAGCACGACGACATCGTTGATCAGCCCCGTCGGCAATTGATGATCGCTGCCAAGCATCACCAGCATCCGATGATTCGCCTTGTAGGCGTCTCGGAGATTCCATACACCCTGCTCCACTCGCGGAGACAGGGCGAAGTACGCCGGAGCGTTTTGGTAGAACACGATCGTGTTCTCTGGATATTTCTCTGCCCGGGAGAGAAATATCGCGGGCTGCCCGATCGTGATGTCGTCGTCTCGATCGCCGGTCATACTGGCGACCTCACGGCCGGGCTCGTTGACGGGCAGAACCCCGCGACAAATATCCCATTGCACAATCGGAGCGTCGTTCCCAATCAACCCGCTCACCGACCGACAGTCGATGCCGGGTCTGGGGTGGCAATAGCCACGAGTGGCACGCTCACCCGACGGGCGTGCCCCAATTTGTCCAACCAGTTCATTTCAAGTCTCCCTTACCTTTACCTTGTTACGGAAAACGCGTCATACTCCAACTCTGCTCCATCGAACGTCAGAACCCCCACATAGTTGTTGCGAATCGCCTTGATGGTCCCAGGCAGCCCGCTCGGAAGGCTCGCGAGGTAAAACCCACGCTTCGACTCGCCAAAACACAGCGGATTGCCCTTCCTGGCGATCATCAGCCGAACGGGCTTGCGCCACAATCCCAGCATCGCCAACGGCGCGGTCGCCTGCTCGGCAGCCATCGCCGATCGCATCCCGATCTCGCCCGGGAAACGCGCGATCATCAACCCCAAGATCTCACTGTCGCATTCCGATTTCGGCCGCAGCCGGTACCGCCGAGATAGCTCGCGGTAGTTGCTCACCACCCCATTGTGTACGATCCAGCCGCTTCCGGCCGGATGGGGGTGATTGTTGCAATTATCCTCCGGATCTCCGTGGGTCGCCCATCGGCAGTGCCCGATCACCGCCAGGGCATCCCGGCATGCCTCCAGGGCCTCCAGGTTGGCCGACGCTGGGCCAGCCTGCTTGTAGGTATGGATTGCCCAAGACTGATCCACCCACGCAAGTCCGAAGGCGTGGCGGCCCCGCGTCTCGGTTTCCAGGGCGATGCGTTTCAGCCGATCGATATTCGGCCCCCGTCCGTTCTTCGTAATGAATCCGAAAATACCACACATGCTAAGTCTCCTTTACCTTTTGGGTTGCCTCATCAGGTGGCGGGAACCCATCCCGCCACGACGCCCTTGCGGGCGTTTCGGCCTAGTCCGCCGAGTTGATCCGATCCGCAAGCCCGCGCGCCTCCGCCAGGGCGCGTCCCAAAGCGGATCGCGGGCCGGTGTGCTCGCGGTACCCCACCCCACAATACTCGATCCGGATCCCGCGTCTCTCCGCAAGATCGCGGCGCAGCACCCGGAGCCGCTCCGCCCCCCTCGGGCACGACCTGCACCGCGACGTAGGTATCCGGCCCGCCAAATCGGTTCGCAACGCTTCCGCGTGAATGCTGACTTCTGATTTCAACATAAGCTTTCATGGCTCAACTCCTGTTTGTATCCAATGCCAAAGTTACCGTTCCAAAACCCCTGGGCCGCTCTGGGCCGCCACCGACAAATGCCAGCCCACCACCTCGCCCATCCGATCGATGTTTGCAACCAACGCCCCCTTCCGCTCCAGCACCACGGCTGCCCGGACCAGCCGGGCAAACCGCAGCATCTTGCTCTGCCCCAGCCTCGGCATCTGCTCGATGCTCAGGTACGCTACGGGGCCACCAACCTGCGACCACCGCGCGCCCAACTTAGCGAGCCGCAGCAGAACATCCTCTGCTGCAGCTACAAGATGACGATTGCCCATCGAATGCTCCTTTCTATCGAACCCACCTGTGGGCCTCTTCCAATCGCGCGGGCCTGGCCTCGCCGGCCAGTACCTCACGAAACATTCTAGCGATCGTATCCCAGTAGGCCGCCTCAAGCTGCCTCGCGCGAAATTGCTTGGTCGTCTCGATGTTGTGCGCCGGCGACGTCGATCGCCCGTCGAAGTTGTCACCCATACAAAACCGCAGGGCATCGCTGTGGCCATAGTCGAGATACTCAAGAATCTCGTCCGAGGTTATCCTCTGCTCAGAAATCATCATCACCTGCGCCTCGCAGAACCGCACCCGATCCAGGGTCGCGATGGCCTGCACCGCACCCTCAAGCTTCCACGTGATCGCCGTCCGACAGTCCGCGATCGATTTGGCAACCTGATCCTGGAACGCCTTGATCTCCGCAACCAGATCTCGATCCCAGCTCGCCAGGCTCTTGAGGATCGCAGCCATCGCCTCGGCGATCTCGGGCCGGCCCCGCTCGGCGATCACCTGGCCCAACCGCTCGGCCTCGGCCTCGGCCTCGGCCATCACGTGCTCCTCCCGGAGCCGCCGAACAACCGCATTGGCGTGGCAGACAAGCTGCGCCTTGGTCGCACGAACGCCATGGTGAGACACGTCGCATCCCCCGTCGATCAGGGCTTTGAAAAGCGACTCCTTCGTGGCGCGGCTGATCTCGTCGGTCGTCGTTTTGTACGTAAGATTCATCTCTCGTCTCCTATGCCAAAAGTGAATTTGCACCCCGGACGCCCTTGCGGGCGTTTCGCCTGCCGCCGCAGGCTCGTCAGCGGGTTAGGTTTCCGCGTCGTACTTCTTGGCCAGCCGTCGAAACTCCTTCTTGACGACCTTCTGGGTCTCGGCGTCGAGCATCCAGCCATACTGCTTGCCGTTGTGGATCCGGGCGTAGCCCTCGCCCCAAGCCAGGTAGCCCATCAACCGCTCGGCCTCGCTTTGGCCCGGGCCGGCTTTGGCCCAGCCGCCCGTCAGCGGCTTGGGTGCCCAGCTCGGCATCCGATTCCCGTTCAAGGCCCGCTCGACCAGGCCGAGGCAAACCTGAATCCACCCGATCGCCTTGATCTCGTTCAGCGTGCCCGAGAAGGCCCGGAACTCAACCGTGTTCTTCGCCCCGGTCGCCAGGTTGCGGAGATTCAGGATGTGATAGCGATTCGCGTCCATCTGCCTCTTGGCGGCGGCCTGCGAACCGTACCGCTTGATCCCGTGGCAATAGCTGCCCCGCTCGCGATGCTTCGTGCCCGTGATCGCGTAGATCCCCGCCTCGGCGTAGGAGGTTATCGTGATCAGCCTGGCCAAGGCTTTGGCCGACCAATCCGGCCGCCACCCAACATGCACGTGGATCCCGCAGCTCTCGTTGACCAGATGGCCTTTGGCCACCAGGATCCGCATGACCTCGCGAACCTGGGCGAGTCCCTCGGCACCGCGAAGGATTGGGCTGACGATCTCGCAGCCCAGCGCACCGCTCCCCGACGGCCGGATCGAGCCATCCGATTGAGCCGTCCAGCCGGCCGGCAGGTAGGGCACCTGAATCCCGTGGCGGTACCCACCGACCACCAACCCAGCCGCAACCGAAGTCTGGGTTGCGATGGTCTCGATCTCGATCCCAAAGGTCAATTCTGTTACGTCTACCATCTCAAGTCTCCCTTACCTTGATCGCCAAACCCTCTGAGCGAAATGCTCAAGCAGCCCGTACCGGAGTCGAACCGGCGTCCATCTCTATTATTTTATGGACCCGCTCGGGCTGTGGGGCTCGCGTGCTAGGCGAGCCCGTGTATGCTTGTCGTCCTCTCCGCCTCCGTCCTGCAGCTCTGGCGTGGCCACCAGTGTCTTAGCCTGCTTCCGGGTTCGTTTGGGCTGCGGTATTTCAGCCTCCAGTCTCGGGTTCCCCCTGGTGCCGACCCCTCTAAACCTGCTCGCGCTTCCGGTCGGGGGTCGTCCTCGGTTTCGCCTCGCTGCCTCCTCCGCATCGTTTCCCGCACCTCTCGGGCCGCTTCTAGCTTTGCGTGTTCGTCGTTCGTTCGTTCCCTTGCCCCCTCGCCTTTAAGTATAATCTATAATCGACCCCTGGGAAGCTTCCCGGGACGGATTTTCCAAAGTATTTTTCCGCCGAGACGCAAACTGCCGCCACATATAGACTTACGGCGGGAAAAATCTTCTGCCTGACCGAAGATTTCCGAAACACAGGCCGGCCGGCCGGCTAGAAGTCCCTCAAAAAAACGTCGTAAGTCCCTATGCCGTATAGAGATGGAAAATTCCCGAGCGTCAATCCCTCCAGGATCAATCCAATCGCAGCCGCCGCTTGGGCCGGCCGGCCGGCCCGGGAACGCCCTCCTCCAGCAGCAATCGGGGCCTCGGCAGGCTGTCTAGAGCGGGTTTCGGCCGCCTGGCCCTAGGAGCCCTCGCCCGCGTTGCCCGGCCCGTCCGGGCCGCCCGGGGCCTCGTCGGGGCTGTTTCGGGCTCCTCGGTATTTGGGGATCGCAGATCCTCGCCCGGCACCACCACCTGCCCGCAATAACCAGCCTTCCCCCTCCAAAGATATACATCGCCGCCCTCCTCGGTCTCCCGCCAAGATCGATCCCCGACCGGGGCGAAGCAGGCCAGCATCCCCGCCCGGAGCGTTTCGCCCGACCCATGAGCCACTATTCGGGGGGTAGGGTTTAGCTCGCCCCAAAACCACAGCCGCACGTGCATTTCAATGCCCTCCGCCAAGGATGTTCAGTCCGCCCTCAATCAATGATACAAATAGATCCCGACCCTCCGCCAGGTACCGCAAGATCTTCTGATCGACGGTTCGCCGCGCGAACAGATCGTAGACAAACACTCGCCGATTCTGCCCCGGCCGGTGGCACCGCTTTTCAGCCTGTGATCGCACTATAGGCGACGTTGGAGATTCATAGAAAACGACGTACCTAGCCACCTGCAAGTTCAACCCCTGCGCCGCGCTCTGGCTGTTGGCCAGGAAGATCCGGCATTTTGGATCCGATACAAACCGACGAAACTCGCCGGCCTTGTCCCGCGTCCCCGAGTAGAGCCGCGCAAAGGCGATGCCCGCCGACCGCAAATGCGACTCAACCAGATCTCCAGAGTAGATAAACTCGTTGAAGACAACCACCTTCTCGGTCTCTGGGATCTCCTCCAGAAGGCCAGCCAACAAATCCAGCTTTGAATTCTGCTGCAGCGGAGATGGCTCGCCGTCCACCGAGACAAACCCGCTAGTGATCTGCCGAAGACGAACAAACACCCCGGTGATATCAATCAGCTTATTCTGCGTCTGCCGCACCTGGTCCATCACGGCTGAGTAGTAAGCTCTCGCCTCCTCGGACAATGAGAACGGCCGATCGACCCGAACCAGATCGGGAAGATCGAAGCACTCCTCTGAAGAATACCAGATCGACGAATGCGACAGCATCCTCCGAAGAACCGGCTCTGCCTTTCGCTTGAATGTGTAATCTATGACTCCCCAACGATTCTGCCTCGCCCGAAAAAACGCGGCCCGAAATGGTCCCAGGGTCGACCCCAGGGATTTGCCACGATCCACGCAGAAAAACTGCGGCCACAGCACGTGCGGATCGCGGCCCATCGGCGTTCCGGTCAGAGCAAGCCGCCATTGAAAGTCCCGCGTCAGCCGGCTGACGACATTGAAGGTCAGACTTCGATGGTTCATCAATGCCTGGCTCTCGTCGAAGATCGCACCGTCGAATATTTCCTCAGCCCGCTCCATCAGTACAGGATCGATCCGACGCCTGTTGCCCTGCCAAGAGCAAACAAGTGATTGTAGGCCGGCATAGGTGCATACACACAGCACTTCGTCTCCCTCCCACACGTCGGTTCGGTCTCGGCGGGATCCCGTAATGTATCCAGCAGACAGATCCGGCGCATGCCTTCCGATCTCCATCCGCCATCCTTCGATGTTCACCACGTTCGGAACAAGAATCAACACCCTGCGTAGCTTTCCGATCTTCCGAAGGTACCGCACGGCGTCGAGAGCTACCTTCGTCTTACCGAGTCCCATATCGAACATGCAGAACAAACTCGGGTACTTCACCGCAAGGACGAAGCCGATCTTCTGATGCCGCCTTGGCTCTGTGAAGAACTTGGGGCTCTTCAGCCGCCCAAGCTCCCGGGCCAGCCGCTCGTCGGACCAGTCCTTGGCCAGGCTGAGATTTATCAACGGCTGGTTAAGGTATTTCCGCACGGCGCTCTTGAAGATCATAACTCCAACCTCTTCTTCTTTCGCGTCTTCCCGCTCAGGGCCTTCCAGTAAACGGAATTCATCCGTGTCGACGAAATGCAAAACTGCCCGGTCGAGTAGCTCTGACTAAGCAGGATGGTCATTCCCTTGGCCTCGTCCCGGGCCTTCATGACGTGCAGCCGGGCAAGCCCTAGCTTCCGCTCCTCCTCGGTTTGGTTGTAGCTTATCGCCACATCGCTGGTTGCGATCTTGCTATAGTCCTCGGCGACGTCCTTCTCGGTGATTATGTTTTTCCCCAGGGCCTGCCGGTTGGTCTGGCTCACCACCGCGACCGCGATCCGACGCTCCACGGCGATGCCCCGCAGCTCCTGAAACACGCGGCCCAGCGCCAGCCGGTACTCCTGCTTCCCATCGAGGTGCATCAGATCCGGATAGTCGATCAGCAGAAGATCCGGAACGATCTTCTGCTGCGATTCCAGAGAGTCCAAGTAGCCGATTAGCTGCTGCACGGTCAGCGCGCCGGTTGGAAACTGTCGTATCACCAACGGGCTCCGCCGGCGCAGCGCCGCTAGCTTCTTCTGAAGCCTCTCCCGCACCCGACGTGTTTCGATGATCTCGTCCAGGGCATCAACGTTGTCCGGCTCCTCGATATCCACCCCAGTAAGCTGCCCCAGCTTGTTTTCCACCAGCACCCGATACGAGACATTCCGCTCCTTGCGCTTGGTGATCCCGCAGAATGCCTGCAAGTACCGCGTCGTCGTTTTCCGCTCGCTCATCTCCAACGTGATGTGGACAACCCGCCGCCTCGCCATGATCGCTGCCTTCCCAAGCCCGATCAACCACCAGCTTTTCCCATAGTTGCTCGGGGCAATCAACAGGTTCAATTCCCCGACGGCCGGCCCGATCCGCTTTGCATCGAGCTCTTTGACCCCGGTTGGAATTGCCACCACGTCGTCCGATGCCAGATCGAAGATGTCCGTGTTCCCCAGAATGGTCCCGGGGTGAAACAGATCCAGCCGGCCCCGCATCGCTTTTTGTATGATGGCCTCGGCCTCATCCAGCTTACCTGATTCTATCAGGTCCACAGACTCCATGATCCCCTCACGAAGGGACTGCTGGCGGATAAACGATGCCACCTTCGAAAAGACATACTCCGGGTTGATCCCGCCCTTGCAGTGCTCGATCGATAGAAACAGGCCATCCACGATATCCGCAGCCTTCGGATCTTCTGCCCTCAGCTCATCTCGGATGTCCAGGGCATGTTCGCCCGGGGGACGACCATACAAAGTCCAGTATGTAGCAGCCTTCCTGGCCCAACCTCGGTATGGCGGGTCGTAGATCTTCAGCGGCACCAGGGACTGAATTCGTGGACCATATTCTGTGTCGTACAAGAGCAGTGCGATGAGGCATTCCTGAAGCGTCCCCGTCAATTCTTCTCGCATCTATCCAGATCTCCTCCCGCCAAAGCGGATGCCAGCAGCCCCGATTCCAGGTACCCAGGAAAATCCCGCTCTACGATCGACCAGATGCCCCGCATCCCCATCGAAATCCAGTACACAGTCAGATCCTTCTTCTGCCGGCGAATATCCGACAATACACACTGCACGAGGATGTATAGCGATTGATTCCGCATCGGCCTCTGGCTAGGCCGGATCACCTCCTCCATGAACCCATACAAAATGCTGGCACCCGCCCGAAAGTTCGCTGCCTGCTTCGATTTCAAAATCGCAAACAGGGGCGGGATGCCCCTGCCCCCCATAGACTCACTGATCGCAGTATACACCTGGCCAACGCGATCGTCGGTGGGGCCTACCAGAATCTCGATCAACCCCCGAAGCAAGCCAAGCTCCCGCTTTGAGAGAAGTGGGAGCAAGGCTTGTGCGGCGTCAAAGGCTTTCTGAGTCACAGCGACAGCCTCTTATGGTTTTCTTTTGCCCAGGCCACCACCGCGTCGAAATCGAATCGGATCGCGTCCTTTTTTGCGCCCGGAATCCGAATGCAGGGAATCTTCCCTGCCCGGTACCATAGAGCAATGGTCTGCTCTGTCCGATCGAACATCTCCGCGACCTGGCGAACCGTCAGCAAAGTCTTGACGTCCATCCACACACCTCCAATTCTAGCCGAGCACCAGACCCACACTCATGATCTTTGCGATCGTGCCAAAGGACAGCACACCATCGACGACCTTCTTCTGGTTCGGCATCCTGTAGTTGATTCCACGCGCGGTTATCGACAGGGTGCCCTCAGAGTTGCCACGCCCGTTTTTGATCCGAACCTCCAAGACGGCATCGCCCAGCAAATCAATCGCCACGGCCGCTTTCGGCTTCGCCACCCTCGGCCTCGTCCCCACCAACCGCGATTGCCGACGAACGTAGCTTACAAGTGATCTGCTGCACCCAACCTTGATGGCGATCGCCGTACCGCAAGCTTCTCTGTCCTCGTTCAGCATCGCACGCACCATCGCCGCCTTCTTGCCCTTTTTGCCCTTGGGAAAGCCCGTCATGACCACGTCCTCCAAAGCTAGTGTCTGTTGCCCCCGTCGTTATACTATACAAGATATTCGCTCACCATCAAGGTACGCTCACCGTCAAGGTATCCGGGTCAAGGTACCGAGTATCCGGGTCAAGGTACCGAATCGGAATCCCCGCCGGCGGTGTCGCAAATGAGTAGCGACCAATTCCGCGCTCGCGGACAACGTTGCATCGGTTGCATCGCCACGAACAAGTGATCCAATCTTCGTCGGTACTGGGTGCGTATGGGTCGTTCATGTCTCGTACCTGGCTGTTTCCTCGTTCAATTCCAGTAGCGACACGGAACCCTCGCATAGTCCGCGCACGAAATCGCGTCCATCCTGCCGTCCTTTATGATACGCTCCAGCGGCAATCGCCTCGACACCAGCGTAAAGGTCTCGCAGTGCCTCCAGGGTCGCCAATTCGAGGTACACGTGATTTGATATGCTGTAGTTTGCTGGCGATCCTGGGATGACCGCTTCGGTTGTATACTGCGAGGACGCCGGCTCCACCGATAACGCAACGGTGATGTCGAAAAAAGCATCCTGAAATGCCCTTGTTAATTCGCGATCTGAGTAGCGGATGTACGGTAAGGAACCGCTAGATTTCGGCAAAAGGTACTGCTGACCAAACCTTTTACGCTGGCGCTTCTCTAACAATTTACCGGCACGGATCATGCGGCTGCAGTTGTCGCAAATCGCGTCCGCCTTCCGGTAGGCTACGATTTCTCCGCAGCCTGGGCACGGTTTTTTTGTTCTGCTCATGTCTCGACTCCCCGTAATTCCCCGTCACCTCCACCGGCGCGTCCAGGCCGTGGGACCAAGCCAGGAGGAACGCAAGCCCGGTTTCATCCGTCGAACCCAACGGCCCCCCCCCTCGATCGCGGCCAACGTCCGCCATGCGCGATCACGCTGCGCGGTGACGCGAGCCAAAGTCTCGTAACTCATGGTTCGTCCCTCACTTCCAGTGTGTTGGGGTCAAGTGGGCTTGCTAAGTAGATCATGGTCAGTCTTCTGTGTACTCTTCTGGCATAATCACCCTATCAATAGCTGGCGTAGCGTCGTGGTTCTCACTAGCGGCGAGAACGGCCTCGGCCATCTCATCCCACTGTTCATCGGTAGGGTTGCCGTCGCGGAACAGTCGTATGGCGGCTGCCTTGTATTCATCACACGTCATGGTCACTCCCCTGTTGGTTCGTCGTCAACTTTCGCGGCATTGTTTCCAAAGCGTATTCGGATTGTGAAACGCTTTCAGAAACTCATCAATAAGCCATTCGGCCGTCGGTTGCGGTCCGATCGGCATGGCGAGTGGCTCAGGCAGCGATAGCAACTCTCGCGGTGGCGGTCCCATCAAATCCCGCCACTCCGTTGCAAGCATCTGGTCATCTGCAAACTTGACCCTCGACACCGCCTTGGCGTCTGGGAATATCTGTAACTGGCAGAGCATCCTATTGTGAATTCGACGTTCGATGTCAGCGAACTCCGGGAGTGACCTCTTCAGCGGTCGCGTGACGTCGCCCGTGTATGCCTCGGCACCGTCGTGCAACAACGCGAATCGGACCCTCATCTCGTCCCATTCCATATCGAAGTCGGCTATGTCTCCGCAGAACACCTCCGCGACGTTCAATGAGTGCTCCAGCACGCTGTAGAACCGCGAGCAGTGGCCGTTGAACCGGCAGAGATTGGACAGCGCGTGAGCGATGTCTTCAATGTGGAACTGCTCCGGCTTAGGATCGAGCAAATCGAACGCGATGCCGCTGTGTGTTTGAATCCAGGTCATGGTCACTCTCCTGTTGGTTCGTCCTGCCAGTTTCCAGAATCTCAGAACTCCAGCTTCTCCACACGGGCAATCTGCTTCCGTAATGACGCCAGCTTGCGTTCCTTCAGCAGCATCGCGTGCTTACGTGCTGACTTAAGGGTGGTGTGCCAGAAGGGCTTGTGGACGTAATAGTGGAATCCACGCTCTCCCATCACCACCAACATGCTATCGCATGTGTTGGCAATCTCACCCTCGACCTCTTTGATTCCGTCAGTAAGGGCGTGCTGTGTGATCCATACCTTCATGTCGCGTTACTCCTGTTGGTTCTGCGCTACGATCAGTGTCGTTATTCAGCGACGGACTGTCGAGCGGCTCCAGAATTTCCGTTAGTTTCAAAACCCACCATCGCTTCTGCATATCGGACAAGTGGACATTCATAAACGTCTCGTGGTGATCGTCTGCCACCGCGACGATCTGGTCTGTCACTGCCGCGATACGTTTACTAGGCATCGGCCGTCACTCCCCTTTTGGTTTGTCGCCCACGCCCCGCAGCAGTTTGTGTGCGGCATTGCGCATTGTCTGGCGGAGTCGTTCGTTCTCGGCCTTCAAATCCGCAATGTGCTTCGTCATCCGGTCGATTTCTGAGTCCTTCTCGGATGACTGCACACCGTCGATCCATCCGCATTTTCTGAGGCGTGCCAGGAAATCCATCAGTCGGACGAGCTTCGCGGCTACTTCAGAGGATTCCATCAAGCCATCGTGACTTATTTGCTCGCTCGCGGCCTTCAGGGACTCAATATGCTTCTTGACCTCGTGCAACTGTTCGTCCAGAGTCTCCGCTGGTTCTCTAGAGCGGTCGGGAATCATGTTGTATGCGAACGAGGTGCCGTCAGCGATCTCGTCCATTAGATTCTCGTTCTCGGCCTTCAGCCGCTCGACCTCTCGCCGCGCCATCTCACACGCCGGCCCCCAGTGGTTCGCATCGTAGCCCTTGTAGTCAGTCGCGGTCTTGAGTTGCTGCTTCAGGTCGCGTACCTCTTGCTCCCACTCCGTTGCGTCCTTGTTTAGCCGCCTGTTCTCGGCCTTCAAACGCGCGTTCTCTTCCTTCATGTCCGCGTTTTCGTGACGTGCTTTCTCCAGGCCGAGTTTGCAGTTGCTGAGCAGCGACCCCATGACATCATCGCCAAGTGGCCGCGTTGTCAACTCTGCGTTGTCCGACTTCAGGCTTTTGTTCTCGGTCTTGAGTCTCTCGACCTCCTTCTTGTACGATTCGAGGATGCGGTGTTTATCCCGAACTTGCTCCTCGAATTGGTGTTTCACCCTCTTGTTCTCCGCCTTCAGGTTCTCCAACTCGTCCGGCGTCTGCCAGCCGCGATGCTTCAGAACCTCCAGCACGGCCGCAATGCCATTGCTGTCGCGACAGATGGAGCTATTACCCTTGTATGCAAACCAAGCGTTCTTGAACGCATCGTACAGCCCCTCGTCGCCCGGCAGCAGGTCGCGGAAGTAGCGGCGTATGGCTTCGGCTGCAACCGCTTGGGCCGCCTCTTCCACTGCCTGCTCGCGCACATTGCCAGCCCGATTAGACTTAGCGTAAGCGTCGTCAAATATGGCACCCAGTGTCTTTTCGTTTTCAGCCATCGCGTTTCTCCCGCCTTGAGGCTTGAGGTTTGCCCCACACCCTAACTATACAAAATGGTTGCGTAGGCTTCAAAAAGAATTCCGCGCGGAACGTCGGCCCCACTTTTGTCTAAGTAATGTGTGGACCTGTTCCGAGACCCGGGTATCCCCATGGCCGAAACACTGCCGGCGTCACAGCCATCGCAAAACCTCGGCCCCGGCTCCCGCTTGGGTGGGCATCTCGTAGCAGCTCAGACTCGTGGGCTCCGGCATGGGAAGCAGGACTTCCCAGCGAGTCCCACAGGGTGGGCTGCCGCACCTCAAAGATGTGGAACGGGCCAGAGGAAGTCCAGCGTGTTCGATCGTGGTGCTACCATAATAAAATCTCCCGGCTCCGCCAACCCCTGCGACCGGGGCACCCGATCAGCCACGATCACACGGCACGCAACTCAGTACTCTGGGAGCAGAATTCGATTCTGTTAACCGCCCAAATCAAGCTGCAAGGTCAAGCTGCTAGTGTTTGATCTCCTGCTGCTGTGATCGGGTGGAATGGGGGAGGATATCACAACGGAGACGAAAACATGGACATTAGCAGCATCTTAAGTAAGAACAGCATCCCGTTTGTAGAGGAGGGAAACAACGTCAAACGGGGGCACATAAACATCAAGTGTCCCTGGTGTGGAGACGCAGATCCAAGCCAGCATCTCGGGATCGAATTAAAGACTGGGCGGTGGGCCTGCTGGAGAAACACTCTCCACCGAGGGAGAAATCTTCAAAATCTTCTAATGAAGCTCCTTGGGTGCTCCTACGACGCCGCCAACGAAATGGTCGGCGAATCCCGATCGTGGCGGGAAAGCCTCGGAAGGCTGACCGTCGACGTCGATGTTGCCGATGTAGAGCCGGCCGAACGAGAGAAGCCGCTGTTCCCCGGGCTCGACGATCTGGATAAGCACCGACGAACGAGAACGTCCCCGTATAATCGGTTCTGGAACTACCTGGAGTCCCGGGGGTACAACTTCACGGACGCCTCGATAATCGCCTGCAGATACAATTTGAAATGCGCCCTGACCGGACCCTTCAAGAACCGAATCGTCTTTCCAATCACAGCCGATCAGGATGTTGCCGGCTATGTTGGACGTTGCATAGACGGGGGTTCTCTTCGATACCTATCGCTCCCCGGGCCGGCAGTGAAAAACAACATCCTCTGGTTTGACTCCGTTGCTTGTGGTGGACGAAGATTGTACATATGCGAAGGCCCGTTTGACGCACTGAGAATCGATTTCGCGTGTGCGTCTCAGTCCGTTCCGGATCGGGCAACATGCCTGTTTGGAACCTCGGCTACCCACGGGCAGATTTCACGGCTGTTCTCTCTCCGCTGCCGCTTCGACGAGTTCGTCGTCCTGCTCGATCGAGACGCCCTCTCGGGTGCCACGTCCTTGCGGGCAGAGCTGTCTGTATTAGGCGCGCGGGCCGTGGTGCTCCCGCCCGGAGCAAAAGACCCGGACGGTCTGACCCTCCCACAGATGCGCCGCCTCGTAACCTAGTCTGGGGGAGACTCCCTGTGTTATGTATCCCGAGACTCCGAAGTCTCCCGACTCAGGCGTCGTACCCACCAACACTGGCGTCGGTGGGCATCGCCTCGCACGGCCCCCAGCAGCCCCGCCGTTGCGTCCAGGGAAGCCCCATGGGCCTGGGAGCCCCACAGCGTTTACGGGGGCGCTAAAGGGCCTTGTAGGGCCTCCTTCGCGCGCCGGGCTCAGACTTGAGCCGGCCGGGCTCAGACTTGAGCCGGCCACTTGCCCAAGGGGCAGACCTCGGTGGCCATCCGTGCCTTGTTCGCCATCGGCCACGGGCTGTGACTGACCTTGCAGCCGCAGACGGAGCACGAGCCCCCGGCGTACTTCTCGCACGCCTGGCATGTCACCACGATCGCCGTGACCTCGCCGTCCGACCGCACCGGGCAGCCTGCCCGCGCCCAGCGGAGCAACGCCGCCGCGTAGTGGCCTGTCTTCGCCGGCAGCGACGGGCCGATGGTCTCGCGGTAGGCCGTCTCGGCGGTGGCCAGTTCCGCCTCCCGCTTCGCCCGGGCCTCGGGCGTGTCGGCGCCGGGGCAGTTGCGCCTCGGCCACTTGCCGCCGCGTTTCCACCGCCAGCCGCAAACGGTGCAGCGAGTGTTGTCGGCGTTGGGGATGCAGTCGGTCATTCTGACAACGTGTAGATATAGGCGGTTTGAGACGTGCCGCCGCAAGGCGCAGCGCCGGCGCGACCATATTGAATGTCGGCGGAAATCGGGCGGCAAGGATTTCCAGCGGATGGGCGATTCCCCACAGCGTAGTAAATTACGTGCAGATGCGCGCTTTCCGTGACACCGGCAACCCACGCATCGGATCGCAACCATGCGCCGATCCGGTTGTGCACATAGGAGCCATCGTCGCACACCTCCCCGACCCCATAGTCCCACCAACAATATCCGCTCGGATCGCCAGCGACACGCGACAGAACGTAATCGCCGTTGAGGTAGGCATATTCTGCAGTGAAGCCGTCAGCGTTGAGGTTAATTTCGTCTGGAAGTTCATCTGGGCATGATCCGCATTCGCTTGTATCTCCATCCTCACAGCACGGATCGCCGCACACCCCGAACCGCCCGAGCGGATTGAGCGCCATCCCCGGCAGCCAGAGCGTTCGGCGCGGCGTCCAGATGTGAGGAAGGGTTAGCATGGGGCCATGTCCGCGTACCAGACACCATCCGGCCGCCGGCGAATCCGAACCCACGAGCCCGACGCGATCGAGCCGGTGGTCATCGTCGGCGGGGCCTTCACGCCCTCGATATCCTCGCCCGTGTCTTCGCTCCAATCGTCCGACCAGATCGACACGGTTTGCGTCCCGTTGTACGCCAGGGCGTCGTCGAGCTTGCCCCACTTAACTAGATCGCCACCACTAATAACCAACCCAAGCAGCAGCTTAGTTGTGGAGTTGACCACCCGCAGCACGTTGACTATTGGATTGCTATCCTTCTCGATGGTGCCCTGATCTTCTACCCAGCCCCATTGCTCGTCAACGGCCGGGGTGCCGGTCTCGTATGCAACCAACACGACGGGGCCGAAGCACACTCGACCGAATCCACCGACGGGAATGGGCGTTGGTCCATTGACGGCATAGACAAGTCCAGCCGTGCTATCCGGCTGGGTCACCGCCACGATTGATCTGTCAAGGCCGTCCCCGCCAGTGCAAACACGACACACATGCCGAGCACCTATCACAGCAGAACCGACATTCTTGGCCGGCCGCCAGGTGAACAGCTCAGCATCGGTCAGGCGTTGTACCATCAGGGTGTCCCCGCACGCAGTTGATATTGATGCAAGGTCAGACGGTTGGCCCTGTTCTCGCGAAGACCGGACTTCACGCTGCCCATCAGCTTGCGGTATGTGAGGGGTTGGACGTGGCGAAGCTGCTCGCTGTTGCGGCTGACGGTGGTAGCGCAGCCGCTCTTGCCGACGCTAAAACTGATCTGTTGGATGGCTCCGTCCAACTCTATGTACTTCAGACCGGCATAGGTGATACTCTGTGGTCGGGGCGTCTGGTACTGGTTGATCAGTCCATCAAGGTAGTGATTGGCCCGCTCTTGCAGCATGTCCAAATTGCTGAGGACAATCCCCAGCTCGTAGTCGTAGCGAAACCACACATAGAGATCCGGATAGAACTCATACCTGGGCTCACCCCGATTGCCCACCTCGGTGTCTCGGTAGAAGTAGTGGCGGACTGGCGAGAAGGTGCCAGGATCCAAGATGGTGATCGCAGCCCTCAAAACTAGCTTAGCCGGCGCATAGATTCCATATTCTGAGTTGCTGGGCTTAGAGTAGATCGGCCGATCGAAAACCACGTAGTGCCACTTCGCACTGCCTAGTTGCATCTCGCCGCCGAGGTGCCAGTTGACATTATGTAAGGCTGCATCTTCCTGCTCGTCGTAGGAGATGACCGGATCAAACTGGTACGGTGCAATGTTAAACGTCCTTACATTGTTGCCGGTGCCCCCGTCAAACTCATTGTAGAATATGCCCCCGATAACTGCGGCCGAACATCGTCGCTGCTCTTCGGAGATGTTCCAGTCCTCAACAACGTACTCGCACTGAGTGTCCTCAATCCTAATCTGCCAGGGGTACTGTACCTCGCTGTTATCATTTCCGTGGCTATCCACAAACCCAGGCACCCGCAGCGGGAACTTCACTCGGTAATACCGAAACACCGATTGCAGAGCGAAGTTGCGCTCCTTCAGATTGTCGATGCAATCGTAGCCGTAGAGGTCCGCCCACTCCCAACCCTCGTCCGGCTTGTAGCTCAGATCGTCAATGGCCTTGATCGTGTTCTTTCGATCGTTTTCGATCCCGCACGCCTCCAGCTCCATATCAACCTGATACCTGGTCGGCGGCCCAACAACACAGATGCGACGAGGGATGGCTGGGATCTCCAACGCTCCGCTGCTCGTCACCACGTCAGGCGTCTCGGGCAGCTCTGCACCAATTCCGACTCTGCAGATTCGCACCCGGTTGTCCAGTCCCAGTACCACATTGAATCCAAACTGCCCGCACATATCTTCTAGGACGGCTGCCGGCAGAGCCTTGTCCCACATCACCTCGGGCCGTTCGGTAGTTGGCAGTGCGCTGACATCATAGTCCGTCTCTCCCATTGCCAATAAACAGGCGGTGGCCAAGTCCTGCAACGTCGCCTCGGTCACGCGAATGAGCGAGTTATCCTCGTAGTGCAAATTGGCTCCCTTGCTGATCTCGCCCCCGCCCCCACTAGACTGCCACAGCCACCTGCGATCGACGATCGCCAGCCGCCAGACCAGGCCGCTCTTGTTCCGCTCAAAGCTGTTTGTAAGCAGCTTAGCGTTGGGCCATTGGAGAGTGGTCTCGCCATCGAAGAAAACCAGCGTGCCGATTTCTGCGGTGAGGTGTAGCTGGGGTGCAATGGTCAGTGTAGCGGTAGACGGGGAGACTCCAACCGCGAAGGATATAGAGCCCTCCACGATCTGATTGATGCCCGGGAAGTAAGCTAAGCCCTGTCTCATGCTGAAATATCCAAGGTATGCCCCGCCGCAATATCGATGGTGACATCCGCCGGCTTGCAAGCGTTGAGGACGATGCCGTTGGAAAGAGTAACGACGCCGTATGGATCTTTGTAGCTGGCACCAGCATTCATCGTGAAGTTCGTGATGGTCTTGGCTGCCAGGCTCTTGGCATGATCATACACGGCCTTGGCGAGCATCACGAGCGTCGTGAACGTGCCGGTGCTCTGGTCAATCAACGTCCCACCTACCGTCCCGGTGCCGACGGTCGCGGACCCACCAACCGTCGTTTCACCATCGTACTGAGTGAATGTGGTGACGTTGGACGCAAAGCTCAGCTTGCCGCCGGCCTTGAGGATCGTAGTCAAGGTAGCTCCCGATCCGACGGTCACATTCGCATCGCCCAAAACACTGGTGAGGTAGCCGATCGTTAGCGTGGCCACGACGGACGTCTCGCCAGTGAAGAAAGCGATGCCAACAGCGCCCTTCAGCACCGTCACTGTGTTGCTGGCGTGGCTACCCTTCAGCAGCACCGCTGGAATGTAACTCTCAGCCTGCGATCCCGCGTTGACGATCTGGGCTGCTGTCTGGACAGAACCCACGTCAATCTTGATTCTACCGCTGCCCACTCCGTCGCCCTCGCCGATCCGCAACAAGGTAGCGCCAACCTGTAGGTACTGATCGCGGTACTCGTGGTAGGCACTGCTCCCGCTGCCGTTGGTTTGGGGTAGCCCAATATATCCTGTGTAAGATTGCTTGATGATCAAGGCCGCCAGGGTAACGGCATCTAGTGCATCCAGTCCGTACAACACAGAGCTGGCGTTGTTCTCGAACACCAGGGTATCGGTGTCGACGGGCAGCACGCCGCCGCTGTAGTTAGCGAGGGTGGAGGCGTCGTTCGGCCCGGACGAAACGGTGTCCGGCGTCAGCTCGATCGTCTCGTCGTCGTCTGGGATCGAAGCGACGGTGCAAGTGAACGGCTTGCCGGGCACGTCGGCGGTCAGTGTGAACGTCCCATCCTCGTTGTCTGCCGCTGTGATCTCGGCAAACTCCGGGGCGATGGCGGAAGTGAGCGCGTTCCAGGCTGCCACGCAGGCGGCTGCCGCGATCACATTCGTTGCGCCACCAGACACTACCGACAGGGTCTTGCTGCCGATCGTGAACGTGAACACGTCATCGGCCGCGACCGTCCCGCCGATCGTTACCAGATCAACCTGGGCAACCGCTGCGGCATCGCCCCGCCATGTAATTGTGGATCCCATGTTATCATCCTAAGTGAAAAACAACGCCGGCAGATGCGTTCGGATAAGCACCCAGCGGCACGTTTGCGGAGAACTCGTAGGCCCAGGAAGTGGTGCGCTTGCCGTACAAATCAGACGGCTTTTCGTAGGTTATGTTGCGGCGATCGCCATGTTCCCATTGGGGCCAGATTGGAGGTGACGGTGGCCAATGCCCCAGATACTCATTGCGGTGAGCAGAATCCGGAACACAAACAGCAGAGCCGCGCTGGGAACATCGAACGACCGATTGCTGCATGAACATCTGCTGCTGCGGTGGGCCGTTCAGCACCTCTAAGAATCCCCACACTGGTCCCCCGGTGCCCGTGAACGACAAAGACTCGGACCAGCTCAACAGGACGCTTCTATCCGTATATGCATACTCGCCCTCGACCGCCAGGGTATAGCTGCGAAAGGTAGAATTTTCGGCCCCGTTCCCCTTGGGAAAATGTGGGGGCAGAACCACGCGGGTACCGTTGATCGTCTCGGACGATCGGAGAATATGGCTAGACCCCGACAGGTACAAGTCCAGTCCGTTCACGCTGTAGGCAGCCAGCAGTGCAGCGACCTTGCTATTCACATCTGAGACCGACGTCCCGTGCAGCCGCCCGTTGACCGTCCATCGCTCACGGACAGCATACATGCGACCCAGCTCGGACACGAGACCGTCTCGGGAGATGCTTACCTCAGCATCACCGACGTCGTGCTGATAATTGCCATAGATTAGGTTCATCCGGCCTGCACCCCCTCGCCTATGCCCTTCTGCTCGATCTGCTCCCGCAGCTTTGTTAGTTCTCGGTCAAACCGATCGGACTGGCTAGTGAACAACTCCCGCAGCAGATCGGCAAGTCTGACCGACATGGAATCTGCAGCTTGTGCAGCCGCATCCTTAATTCCCTGGATCTTCGTTTCCGTCGCGGCAATGCGCTTTTCCTCTTCGGCCGCTTTTGCCTTCTGATCCTCAACGGCCTCTGTACCTATCCCAAGACCGGACAGGATGCCCTCCCGCTCTGGGTGCCGCTGCCGCAATGCATCCAGCCGTTCCTTTGCCTTCTCGGCAGAAGAATGCTGGGCGAGGAATGCTATTTGACGATCGGTAGCGGTCCCCGATGCCTCGGCCTTCAACGCCGCCGACAACTTTGCTCTCATAGCCGGATCGGTCGCTAACTGGCCGGCCATAGAGTTTCCGGCCTGCTGCAATGCCGCTGCATTAGACAGGTGCGCCTCCCGCATCTCCTTCAGCTTGCCAAGGTACTCCTCAGCATATTGTATCTGCCGCTGATACTGCCGCTGCTCTTCGGCACCGCGTTTCTGTGCGGCATCCTGAAGACGCCTTTGAGCGTCTTCCTGCGCCTTCTCTGCCTTCTGTAGATTGGCCTCCGCCTCGCCAGACCCTTTTGTTAGCGATCCGGCCCCCATCGCCGCTTCCCGCGCCTGCTGCTCCAGTTTGATCCCGTGCTGACCCCCAGTCATCAGCAGATCATGACCTGATCCAACGACGCGTTTGTAGCCGGCCCACCAACCCTCGTTAGCATTCGGCAACCAATGGCCATATTCGGCAACCCGCTGCTGGGCTGCCGCTGAATGGCTAACACCAAGGTTAGCAGCGTTCCGGGCCGCCTCAGCCTTTCTAGTCGCCTCAGCCACCTCTGTTTTTCGCCGGGCCACCTCTGCCGCAGCGCGGGTCTCCTCCCCACGCATAGCCTGAAGCCCGGGCTGCCCCTTCGCCCAATCACCTGCAATAGCGGCCTCAACGGCGTTGTACCCAGCGGCACCCGGCTCCCGCTTTTCGCGGTAGGGGGCGATGGCCCCGGACCACCGCCAGGTCATCTTCGAGAGGATAGGCTGCCGGGCGGTTTGCCATCGCTGCGAATGCTCGGCCTGCCGCTCAGCGTAGTCCTGCTCTAGCCGACGTTGATTCGACTCCTTTGCGTACTCCAGCTCTGCTATCCGACTAGCGGCTGCCTCGCTAGCTTGAGTCTGCCCTCTG
The DNA here is from genome assembly GCA_041652235.1 of Opitutaceae bacterium. Classification (GTDB taxonomy): domain Bacteria; phylum Verrucomicrobiota; class Verrucomicrobiia; order Opitutales; family Opitutaceae; genus MWDT01. Next base: position 60,828 of record JBAZHQ010000001.1, read on the forward strand.
CCGGCTTCGGTTGTGCCAGAGAAGATGCCCAGCCGCTCTTTGGTACGGGACTCCTCAAGCCTCGGTCCCAGAGTACCTAAGTAGTACCCTGCTGCCGTCCCTCCCACCACGGCCGCTGCTGGTGCCGCCAAGCCGGCCAACGCCGTCGTGCCCCCAGTACCCAAAGCGCCCGCGAGCTTTGAGCCCAGGCCGCTACGTGCCAGCATTCCGTGAGCACCCTCGACCGCCACCAAGGTACGAATGAGCTTTTCGGAATCCTTCTGGCCGACGGACAGCATGAGCGCGAGGCCACGGGTCATCTCCATCGACCGCTGCATGGCCTGGCTAACCTGCCGCTCGGCCGCTACCTGTGCAGCCGCCGCCTCTCGATGGGCTTTTTCCCGCTCCTTGATCCCGTTCTTGATGGCGTCGGACGCGCGCTTCGCCTCGGCCATCTGATCCCTAGAAGCCTGCTTGTTTAGCTCCGCCGACCGCTTAGCCTGCTCGTTCTCCCACGCCTGCTGCTGTTGTAGATCGGCTTTGTGTTGCCGCTCGTGCTCCCTCCGTCGCTGCTCAACCCGATCCTGCATCGACTGGCCGGTCGTAGCTGAGCCCTTATGGGCCTTTGCCTGCTCCTCAAATACCGCCGCAGCCGCCTTTGCCGATTCCGCAAACGACTGCTGAATCTCCTTCTGAGCCTTCTTAACCTGATCGACCAACGACTTCAGGTCTTGGGAGACGGACTGACCCATCTCCGTCTGGAGCACAAAGACAACTTCTCGCCTTGATTCAGCCACGGCTCTAAACCCTGGGCAGCATTAACGACGCCAGAATGCTCTGGCTGGTCAGTCTGTCATGCGAGGTAAACAACTCGTACAGCATAGCAAAATTCTGTTCCGCCACATCGTCCACCTGTCTCGGCATCACCCGATGAGCATAGTAACACTGCAGCGTCATCTGGTTTCTGGCGGATAGCTCCGACCCTCGCCCGATTCTCGGGCTCTTCTCAGCCGAGCCATTACACTTCGGACATGAGTGGCAAGGGGGCGACGATCCTTTCGGACGCGCGATCGGCTTCCCAGTCGTGTGGTCTCGCACGATGGTGCCGGTCTCGGTATTGAATATCCAACGCAGGCAGGCATCACATGATCTCGCGGCAGCGCTGGGGTGTGATAGTAGCAGCAACACCCCAGCCATCAGTTTTTTCGGTTGGTCTCGTCTCGAACATCACCAACCAGACGATTTTCGTCGATCGCCTGGTTAGCCAGCCCGCCCTCCTCGGCTACCGTCTCGGCAGACCAATTGGGATCGATGTCCGTTGGGATCGTGCCGCTGACGATGCCATACATCTTCCAGAACACTTCCGGCGATAGATGCCGGACGGCATCAAGATCGAGTGCCACAGGGTCGCCATTTCGGTCGACAACATCCCAGGACACCAATCGGCTAAACAACACCTCGGATCGTTTCAGGAAGTTGGCCGGGTTGCGGGGGGTATCGACCAGGTTTGCCAGCCCGGCGTTGAAGCCGGCCTGCTGCACCGCCGTCATGGGTCGATAGCTGAACCGCACCTCTTCGTTCAGCCCGGGCCGGGCCTCCACGAATCCAGGCATCGTGTAGCCATCGTTCGGAATGTAGTTTCTCGGTTTGTGATTTTCCATCGGACTCTCCCCGAAGTAGTGAAGTGGTTGTTACGCAAACGCGATGTCGTCCGTTGTGTTGATGGCCGATCCGCTGACCTTGGTCGCCATCATATTCAGGGTCAGCAGAGATTCCCCGCCCTTGTTGGCGATGTCGGGCGTCTCGGCCGGCACCTGCAGCCTGGCAAACGTGAACGTGCAGGAGTTGGTTCCGTTGTTCAGCACCAACGTTCCCGCCGCTCCACCAACGGCCTGATCATACAAAGCATAGTTAGTGTCGTTGTACGGATGGGTGGACATCAGTTGGATCGTGCGGTCCATCTCGACTACCTGAGCCAGGGTCGTGCTGTTCAGGAATCGTTCGGCGTCCAGGTGGTTGTCGATTACGAGCTGGAAGTTCTGTGTCTCGCGGGCGGCGCTCACCAGGGTCAAAACCATGTCGGCCAGAATAAACGGAATCGCACTGTTAGGTGCGGGGGCCGTACCAGTGTTCGTGACCTCCGTCTTGCCGACGATGTCCAATGAGCAGGAAATGATCCCACCCTGCGTTCCCGCAATCGTCGCCCGACTGATCTTGCATCCTGTGTACGTGTCAACCTTGATGTGCCGATTGACCACGGTATTGAACTCGGTGAGTCCTTCGGCAGCGTTTCCGGCCGGCCCAATGGCCAACGCCATGATAACCACCAGTTCCGCGTAGGACGGTTCCAGCATAACCGAACCGCCGATCCGCTGCGGGCCTTTGCGAATGTCGGTGTCGAAATGGGCTCGCGTAGCTCGCAACCCATTTCGCTGCAGCAGCACCTCTTTCTTCCCAATAGAACAGCTTATTGCGCTCATGGCCGTGCCGTTCAAGCCGATCGAGGTCAGCGCATTGGGGGTGTAATAGACAGTCATCTAATCGCTCCTATGTTAGGCCACGAGGTTCGCGGCATCTGAACTTCAGCAACAAAGCGGACGCCAGGACATTTTGTCCCCAAGCAATGGGTATCACGGTTTCAGCCGGCTCGACGGTTCCGATGATCACCTCGGGCACGCCAGTCAAACGTTGGTTCTGGAATGCGTGCGATATCTTTTCCTGCCACAGGCTCATCACGTCCAGGTTCAACTCCAGCGTGGCCTCGGCGTTGTCCTTCATGACCATAGTAACCAGGCACGGTCTGTAATAATCATCCCGATCCGTCACGCCCTCGTTAGACGGCGCAGCTACTCGTTGCGGCGTGATTATTATGCACGGTAGGGCAACCGCCTGATCCGCCCGGCTAAAGATGCGGGTCATGGGCAGCTTCTTTACCACGATAGACTGGGCTGCTAATGAGACGTCATCCCCACCACCAGGATCGTGAACGACCGGGAAGCTGATGCTCGCTATTCTTGTTTGGACCGCAGCCAAGCATCGGTAATGCACGCTGTCGTCCGGAGACACAGCGGTGCCTACAACACCTGGCGGGTTCCATAATCCAATCGCTATCATTCTTCCGGCACCGTCCCCGTTATAGTTCGGGCACCCGTTACTGGGTTGTAGGTCACGGACAGCGCGGTGGTCGATCCGTCCTGCCGCTTGAACACCGCAGTATACGTCCCATCGCCGTTATCCGTGATGGCCACCTTACCAGCCGCCGTCGCCAATATCGCAGCCATCACCTTCTCGAAGTCCACCCCATCAACAGCGAGCGCCTCCACAATATCATCCAACAATCCAGACACATCAGCTTTGCTGGCCTCGCGACTAGCCAGGTCGGTCGTGACGGTGCCGCCCTCGCCCGTAGCCAGCTTGTTCGAGGGAGACGCAAGAATAGCCGTAGCCACCGCAGACGCTACGGCCGCCAACGTGATCTCTTCGATGTCAAAATCCGCCTCGAACTTGTCGGCAATTGCCTGGAGCAACGCAGTCGAATCACCATCATTCACAAGAGCTGCTTCGATCGCGTCCGCCATCGCCAGTGCGAAGGTCGAGGTCTTGGTCACGAGGTCCGCGCCCGTGGCCGAGAGGGTCGCCTGATCGCCCGTGCCGCCAGCCGTGACGTTTATGCCCAATCCGCCGACGTAACTGTTGCCGACGCCGTAGAACGTAAGGGCCGTTGCGGCGTTGATTGCCTTGCCGGTCCCGTTGCCCACAATCGTCGAGTGGCTGATCTTGCTGTTGCTGTCCAGTAGCGTGAACATATCTTTATTCGTCGTCGCCTGAGTGAAGACGCATCCGTCAAGCACCGCGCCGGTCAGTCGCGTTGGGGCTTCGTTGCCGAGACAGACGCAGTTTTTCAGGTGGCCAGAAAGCCCGCCGTATCCGTCGCCGCCAAGCACCGCGCCGCCGAAACTACCTGGACCGCAAGAAGAGTACTCGGCATAGCCGGTGAACGACCCCAAATACGGATCGTTGGTCGTGCCTCCACAGGAATTGCTACCGAATCGGCATCGCCGGATGGTGGCCGCACACGATCGCCCCGTAGCGACACAATCTTCCCCTCCCGAACAATCCTCAATCAAACACGTCGAGTCAATCGGCGTCCCCCAATACGCACAGCTTGCGAAACACTGACTGCCGTATGCGGCTGCACCCGAACCGGTAGATCCACCAATTCCGTGGCATCGCTTCAGAATCGCCCGTGTCATTTTGGTTGTGGCACCTGCCGTGAGGCTGCTGTCACCACACACGGACGAGCCGCCGAACTCGCAATCGAGCATCGTCGCGGAGAACTCGCTGTCGGTCAGCGTCGAGTTGATTCGCCATCCACACGAGTTGCTGATGCACCGCGTCCACGTACCGCGAACATGATGCGCGAAGCCGACAGGATGCCGACGCGCGCCGCCAGCGACCGCGCCAGCGACCGCGCCAGCCAATGGCGTCGAGTGCCAGAAATACATTTGGTCGTAGACGCTGTTGTCGTTCGATTCCGCGGCGACGTACAGCCCGTGGCAGGTATTCGTGTCGTCGCCCGACAACTGCGCCACCGTGAAACCAGTCATCCGCACGTCGGAGGCATTCGCGCCTTGGATCAGAGCATGTTTCGCGGCCGTCGTGGTGTAGATTTCCGTGCGTGAAGGTCGGTAGTACGCGACCGTATCCAGGTCTTTGTTTTGCCGTCGGCCGCCCATCATGGGGTGTATGGCGATGAGGTCGATGCCGTCGATCGCAATGGTCGGCTCCAGCGCCGCCACGTTGTAGCGAACCTCGGGAATCAGTAGCTTCGCTCGATTAGTCGAAGAGATTGCGGCCCCACCGGGCGTCAATGCTTGGACAGCCGTAATGGCTGCTGCGAGCGCCGCACCACGCAACAGGTCGGTATCACAACCGCGCAAGTCTACCGTCAACGTCGCGTCGCTGTTTCGCCCGATCAGGTTCGCCACCCCACCGTCAATCGTGATGCCAGTTGCCGATCCGCCCCACGAGACACTGTCAACCCCGGCCGCAATCGCCGCATCGGGCAAGTCAAGCCGGTGTTCCGCGCCCTCAATCACGAGGATGCCGCC
>JBAZHQ010000002.1:0-41742 GCA_041652235.1 Opitutaceae bacterium
CTCAGGACGATCTTCCGTTCTGCGATCGCGCGCTTGGGCTGGCTGGCGGACGATCCGCGGCGCACGAAGTTTGAGGCTTCGGCCACGCACCAGGAGATTCTCAAGGGCCTTGGCCAGACCGAGGAGGGCCGCAAGCATGTCTTTGCCTTCTTCCGCACGCCCACTCCGGGCGCAACGGAAGACCCGGACCTTGCGGCGCTCAAGCTGGACCTGTCCCACAAGCTCCCTGCGGAAAACATCCATCCGTTCTCCGCCTCGGACTTGGCCAAGCTTTGTGCTGATGTCGAGGCGTCGCTCAGTGCGGTAATCAAGGCCGAGACAGGCAAATTCACATCGCGCCCAGCGCTCGATCTGGAGACGGAGGCGCATGACCAATTCGCGGCCGAACGAGTGCGTCACTTCACGGGCAGGCAGAGTGTTCTCGACACGATCGGCACACACATTCGCAGCGGCGAGAGCCGTCCGCTGGTGGTGCATGGCCCCTCCGGCTGCGGCAAGTCGGCCATTGTGGCGCGGGCAGCGGCGCTAGCCAAGGCAGCCGTGCCGGACTCTGTGCTCATTCAGCGCTTCATCGGCGTTACACCCGATTCGTCGAGCGGCATCACTCTGTTGAGCAGCCTGTGCCGACAGCTTTCACGGGAGTACGGGGTCAGCGAAGAGACTCCGCTGGGCTTCCATCCGCTGGTCGCGGCCTTCCACGAGCGGATGGCGCGGGCAACGGCCGAGCGACCGCTGGTCGTGTTCCTCGATGCGCTCGATCAACTGCGGCCTGGCGACGAGGCGCGTTCTTTCACCTGGCTGCGGCAGACTCTGCCCCCGCACGTGTCGTTCATCATCTCTACCACGGAGATTCCGGCCGGACTCCAGAGCGCGGCGGAGGTTCAAGTGGAAGACTTTCCCGCCAACGAGGCGGAAGAAGTGCTTGCGGCTTGGCTCGCGGATGCCAAGCGCGAGCTGCAGCCTGTCCAGCGGCAGAAGGTGCTTGGCGGTTTCGCGCAATCCAGGCTGCCGCTCTACCTGAAGCTGGCGTTTGAAGAGGCCCGGCGCTGGCAGTCTTTCGACGCGGCGGACAGGTGCGTGCTCGGCAGCGATGTCGGCGGCATGATCGACGTTCTTTTCGCGCGGCTCTCCGAGGAGGCCAACCACGGCCCCATCCTGGTCAATCGCAGCCTGGGCTATCTGGCCACCGCACGCTACGGGCTCACCGAGGACGAGATGCTCGATGTGCTGGCCAAAGATGACGCCGTCTGGAGCGATTTCGACCAACGCAAGCACCACGACGTTAGCGAGCGCCGCTTGCCGGTGGTGGTGTGGTCTCGGCTGTTGATGGATCTGGAACCCTACTTCACGGAACGTGCCGCGCCCGGCGGTAACGTGATGACATTCTATCATCGTCAATTGGCGGAGAGGGTTGCGATGAAGTTCCTTGCCGGGGCCGAGACCCAGGCTCGACACGGCGACCTGGCCCGGCACTTCTCCCAAAAACCCGCTTGGTTGGATGAAGGGCGGAAGGCGCCCAACGCGCGGCGGGCCGCCGAGCTCGTCTTCCAGCAGCGGGAAGCGCGGCAATGGGCGGATGCTGAGGCAACACTCTTCGATTGCCAATTTCTGTTTGCGAAATGGGCGGCCGGCATGGTCCTGGATCTGGACAACGACTACCAAACACTCCTTCGGGATGCTCCGGAGAACGAATTGCTTCACCACGACGCGCTGCGATTGATTCAAGGCACGCTGCGGCTCTCCTTGCATGTGGTGACAAAGGATCCCGGTCAGTTCGCCTCTCAGATGCGTGGGCGCCTGCTCGCTCATCAAGCCATACCGAGAATCGCGGCCTTCTTGAGGGATTTCGATGCCGGCACTCCGCGTCCGCGGCTGCGGCCGCTTTGGCCTGCGCTCAAAGCGGCGGGCGGCCCGGTGCTGGGGATACTGGCAGGCCACACGGGTCGGGTCTGGACCGTGGTGCTGTCAGGTGATGGCAAGCGCGCCGTCTCCGGCTCAAAGGACCATACTGTGCGGGTATGGGATCTAGGGTCTGGCAAGTGCCTGGCGGTATTCACCTGCGACTACGCGGTTTCATCCTGCGCCTGGGCCAGGGAGCGGATTGTGGCCGGAGACGAAGGCGGCCAAGTCCACCTTTTCGCCTGGGAGGAGTGAAGGACGGCGTTGCGCGGGCGGAAGGTCGCGAGCTTCACGCCCAGAACCCAGTCTTGAGATTGGCCAGGTCTTTGGTCGATTGCGCGACCAGCAAATCCGAACGAAAGGCATGCGTTCAACTCGCCGGGACCAGCGTGACCACGGTGCCGTCGACGTTCAGGACGGTCGCGCGACCACACCGCTGCACCCGCTCGTCCCAGTGGACGTGCCCGCAGACAATCAAACCCGCGAAATCCGTCGATCGAATCCAATCTGCGATCGACGCATCGCCCGGAGCGCCTTCGTCGGTTTCGGGCGCCGCATGCAGCAGGAGGATGTCCGGCTGAAGGACCAGCACGGTGATGAGCGGCTCGGCAAATTCGTCCGGACTCCGCCGGTTCGCACGGCCGGAATCGCCGACGATTCCGGACACACCGCCGACCCGCAACCCGTTCATTTCCAGAATGGCCCCGTCGAGAAATCCCTCTGGCCGGTGGCTTGGGCGCGCGGAGTCACCAAACTGGTCGTGATTTCCCAACACCCCCGCGACGCGAGAGAATTGTCGGCGCATCCGGCGCCACACCTCCCCGACGTCGCCGAACTCGCTCCGCCCCTGCAGATCGGCTGTCGCCATGATCGGCGGCGCCCCCTGTTTGGTTTGATGTTTTTTCACACCCTTCCTTGTGGCAGGGTAAACCGATCAGCCGAGCCACCTTTTTCCCCTTCCGCGACTCGGCGCGGTTTCTTCAGGAGCGCGGACAGCCAAGAATAATCTCATCTCCAGCACAGCAAACCGTGGGGGCATAGGCGCCTTGTTGGCTTGCCTTTTGTCTTTGCCGGAATCGCCAACATTGAAGCCGGTGCCCCCACGGTTTGCGTAGCGGTGTAGGCTCCCTGGACTATGCTTCAGTTGACGCTACGACTGCTGTCCTGTGGGATGGCTGTGAATGAAAATGTACATTCTCATCAAGGAATCCGTACCCACTGGCTTTGCAGTGTTGGCCGCCGCACATGCTTCCCTCGCCTGCTATCTGAAGTTCAAGGATACGTCGGAGATGAACCTATGGTTGTCGGGCCCTTTCTACAAAGCGGTATGCAAGGTGAACGATCAGGAGTTCGAGAAAGCTAAGGAAGTCGAAGACAATGTGCTTCTCACAGAGTCTGCTCTGGAAGGTCGAGAAGTAGCGATCGCCTTTAGGCCCCGAGAAGAGTGGCCAAAAGCATTCAAGTTCTACAAACTATACAAATAGGAAGGCGGCGAACCATGCGCTCGGCCAAGTGGAGCGTTAAAAACGGCGCCGTGCTGCGCATCGAACCGCAAGATCCGGCCGAGGCAGTCGGAGAGATCGTCTATCAGGAGACCGAGACGAACGAAATCGAGGCCTTCGCCGACTTCCTGCGTTACCTGGTGGACCACTACGGTCCCACGACCAACCGTTATTCTTCGAGACGGATTCGCATCGTGATCGAGCCGGGAGACAAATTCGAGCCGCCCGCCAATCCGGAGCTTCTGAAGGAGTGACCGCACCATGCCCCCCTCCCATATTGCTTCTTTCCTTGGATTCTAGAGCGCTCGTTTATACCAGCCACGTTCGGTTTTTTATTCGCGACTGCGTTCTCGCGGTGATTCCAATGAGGTGTGAAGAGCAAGAACACCGCGAATGGCTCCGCCTCCTGCTAGAGGCAGAATGGTTCCTCTGATCGCGCGGACATAACACCTATTCCGCTGCCAGCGGATGATGAGCTGGGGACCTTTCCTCCGTGTATTTGACCATCGCAATACCAGAATTACCTATTTGCAATGAATGACCTATATGCTATCGATCGTATATGAACTTTGAATCGCTGGTGAAGTTGACGAGGGCGATTCCGTGTTTCGATCTACCTTTGTTGGTGCAGGTATTCGACGATCCGCGGGAGAGCATTCGGGTGCAGCTTTCCCGCTGGATGAAGCAAGGCAAGGTCATCGGCCTGCGGCGCGGCAGGTACACGCTGGCCGAGATGTACCGGCAGGCGCCGCTAACCCCGTCGACTTTGGCGAACCAACTCTACCGGCCGTCCTACTTGAGCGGACTCTGGGGGCTCGGCTACCATGACCTGATCCCGGAGCGGGTGGTCTGGCTGACCAGCGTGACTTCGCGCGTTCCCCGGCGCTTCGAAAATCCCTTCGGGGTCTTCGACTACCGGAACATCAAGCAGGATTGCTTCTTCGGCTATCGAGCGGTGGCCCACAGCGGAGCAGAGATCCTCGTCGCGGAACCCGAAAAGGCACTTCTGGATCATTGGCATCTTACCGAGGGCGAATGGACCACCGAACGCCTGGAGGAGATGCGTTATCAGCATGTTGAGTTGGTCGGAAAGGACCGGCTCCGTGGCTACGCCGAACGATTCCGGAGTCCGCGTCTTGACCGGGCGGTCCAACGTTGGCTGGAAATTTCCGTCGAAGTGGAGAAGGGCACGGTGACACTATGAAAGAGCAGGCATTGGCACTGATTCATGGGGTAAGCGATCCGGGGCAAGCGCTCAACAGCTTGCGGGAATACCTCCAGGCACTCGTGTTGAGGTCGTTCCACGAAAGCGAGGCCTTCCGGCCTCTGGCCTTTGTCGGAGGCACGGCCTTGCGTTTTCTGCACGGTCTGCCGCGATTCTCCGAGGACCTGGACTTCTCGATGGTTTCCTCCGAGGGCTATGCCGGCAAGGAGTGGATGGCCAAGGTGAAGCGAGACCTCACGCTGGCCGGATTCGATCCGGAGGTTACGTGGAATGATCGCAAGGTCGTGCATACGGGGTGGGTGCGTGTGGCCGGGATTCTTCACGACGCGGGGCTGTCGGGTTTGCCGGATCAGAAACTTGCCATAAAAGTGGAAATAGATACGCGCCCGCCGGCCGGAGCGCGCTGCGAACGTCGGGTCGTCACCCGGCACGTGACCTTTCTGCTCCAGCACTACGACCTGCCGTCTCTGCTGGCGGGCAAACTCCATGCTGCCATCACTCGCAAGTATGCAAAGGGGCGGGACTGGTACGATCTCATGTGGTATCTCTCTCAACGCCCCCCGGTGGAACCGAGCCTGCCTCTGTTGCAGAATGCGTTGGACCAAACACGGGGGTTTGGTCGCGACAACGCACACGACTGGCGTGCGCTGGTGCGTGCTCGGCTCAGTTCTTTCGACATGGATGCGATCAGCAACGATGTCGGCCCTTTTCTGGAGCGCCCCCAGGATGCCGCTCTACTCACCCGCGACAATCTACTGGGGCTGCTTCGTTCCGCGAACGGTGCCGAGGAGGATAAACCATGAAATTCGAAATCCATCGCGTTAAAAACGGCGCCGTGCTGCGCATCGAACCGCAAGATCCGGCCGAGGCAGTCGAAGAGATCGTCTATCAGGAGACCGAAACGAACGAAATCGAGGCCTTCGCCGACTTCCTGCGTTACCTGGTGGACCACTACGGCCCCACGACCAACCGTTATTCTTCGAGACGGATTCGCATCGTGATCGAGCCGGGGGACAAATTCGAGCCGCCCGCCAATCCGGAGCTTCTGAAGGAGTGACCGCACTATGCCCCTCCGCCCATATTGCTTCTTTCCTTGGATTCTAACGGGGCTTCGCTCCGTCCGACGAGGTGTAGGAAGGGGAAAAACAGAGAGAGTTTTTCATGCAGAGAAATACCCCGATCAGGGTTCTCGCACGAAGACGCAAAGGCGCGAAGAACGGAGGAGTCAAAACTTCCAACCAAGTGTTCCCGTGATCAAAGGTGCAATTGAATCAATTGCACCTTTGATCACTGGAACGGGTATTGATTGAGGATCGAACCTTAGCGTCTCCGCGTCTCCGCGCGAAAAAGGATCGAAGTCCGAGCTTTGGAGAGTGAGGTGGATTCCAGATGATTGCTCAAATCCAATGCAGCAGGACTTTGCCTTCCGTCGTCAAACTATCGGTAATCAAGGTATCTAGAGCGCTCGTTTATACCAGCAGCATTCGGTTTTTTATTCGCGACTGCGTTCTCGCGATGATTCCAATGAGGTATGAAAATGAGTGAGTGTACGCATGCGAACACTGAATTGATCACGGCTCTGAAGAAGACCGAGAAGAATCGCTCCCTCTTCGAGGTGGAAATCCGGCGGCTGCCTTTGCCGACCATCGCAACCTTTCTGGCGAACGGTAAAATCGTGGCGGCGGGCGGACACAATGTCCTCGTGGGCCTGAAGCGCGCCCTGGGCTCGGACAACGCCTTGCTCGGCGTCCTGAACGGCCCCAAAGGCCTGCTCGAAGGCAGGCTCTTTGAGATCACGGACCGCTGGCCTTGCCGCTCACGAGCCTGATTTGCGTGGAGCACCGGCATGTCAAGGATGAGATGGTCATCAAGAAAGCCCTGGTAGGGACCAACTCGCCTGCCTTTAAGTTCTTCGCGTCCCGCCGGGATCGCTGGTCTAGGGAAGACTGCTTTGCCTCGCCCGGCCCGCGCCAACTTTGGGGTCCGACGACCGCCCAACTTCCGATGTTGGTGGCGCTGAACCAAGGGTATGCCGGGCTGACGTTCAATCTGGGAAAGACAAACAAGATCTGCTCCTGACGAAATAGGCCTTCTTAAGGGGGACTCCGAATCATTGACGGCGGCTCCGCCGCGTAATGTCGTGTTGCCGTTTTCGCTCGCGACTCCGGCTCTAATTTCGCATTAATCCACATTCTGAGATGCGCTGGGTGAACGAAGCGGGACGCACCCGCAGTCGATCAGACCGTTGCATTCTCTTCTGTGGTCGCCAGCCCTTTAGCCTCATGTCCGCAAAACCCTTCCGCCTCGCTGTCAAAGCCGTCGTGTTCGACGACGCCAACCGATGCCTGCTGCTTCGGCGCAGCACCGCCAACAAAAGCTTCGTAGGCTGCTGGGAGTGGCCGGGCGGCAAAGTGGACGATGGCGAGGACTTCGCCACCGCAACGCTCCGCGAAACCGCCGAGGAGGCGGGGCTCCAGATCGAGATCACAGGGCTGGCGGGCGTTACGGACTTCGAGATGCCAGCACTCAACGTGGTATTGCTATGCACAGAGGCGCGCATCGTTTCCGGGACCCTGAGTCTCAGCCATGAGCACGACGACGCCGAATGGGTGCCGCTCACCGAACTCAGACGCTTTAAGCTGATCCCACGGGTGGACGAATTCATGTTCTCCTACGCCGCCCGCAAAGCCGCGCCAGCCTAGCTGGCCTGCGGCACCGCGTTTTCCCGCCTCCTTCTTTTCCCCCCGACCCCGAGCCCCATGTCTGCAAGACTTACGCCATCCCCGCACCGCCGTCAGCGCGAATTGCGTGCCGAGGCCGCCGGAGAAACGCTTCCGGGGCACCACCCAACGAACCGCGTTGCACCGCCGCACAAAACAATTCTGCCATGACCCCGAATCGATATCTCACAGACCCTGCGGCCGCCAAGGAGCTTTCCTCCGAGCAATGGGTGGCCTTGCACGTACCTCGCTACGCGCAAGCCGCGCCGGCCTACGTCGAATACGAGGCTTTCCTGAAAACCGTTCTACGGGATATATGCAACAAACTGGCCCCGCTCGCCGTCGTCGAGGCGCGCGCCAAAGGCATCCCCAGCTTTGCGGAAAAAGTTCTGCGCAAACGCGACAGCTACCAGAATCCCAGCGATCGCCTGCCGCCAGATCCCATCGTTCGCCTCACCGACCTTTGCGGCGGACGCATCATCTGCCAGACGGCCCAACAGGTTCATGCCGTTTGCCTGTTTATCGAGAAAGCTTTCATCATCGACTGGGCGAACAGCGAGGATGTGAGCCGGCGTCTGAAGACAGCCGAGTTCGGTTACCGATCGGTGCATTACATCATCCAGGTCGATCCCCGGAAACTCCAGGAAGCCGGCATTGAAACCCCCGTACCGCCTGCTCTGCTAGGGTTCGCGAAGGATGTCTTGGGTGAACAGGCCGCCGGCATCCCGCTCAAGGCTGAGATCCAGGTGCGCACGCTGCTCGAACACGCCTCCTCCGATTTGGAGCGCCATTCGATCTACAAAACCGGATTGAAGGTACCGGAGCGCATCAAACGCCGATACGCCGCGCTCGCCGCGGTACTCGAGGGCGCCGACCGCGAAATCGAGCGATTGCTCGCCGCATTCGACGAATTCAGGTCCAACTTCGGCGCCTGGCACGAAAAACCGGCAGTGATAAACGAAATTGACCATGCCCGGATCTTGCTCGGTTTGCCCGACACCAGCCTTCCTGTCTCGCACAAGATTCCCGTGGCCGTGCGTGCTGCCAAACTCGCTTTGGCCATTGGTGAACATGAACAGGCCATCGCGCTCCTTGAGCCGTTCGCCGCCCTTTCCCACGCCGGTGTCCAGCGCGTCCTCGGCCAGGCACTGGTGGAGCTCCATTGGCATGAGCCAAACTGTGCAGGTTTCGCTCAGGGGCAGGCCCATCTCAGGCAAGCCGCAGAACTCACTCCCACCGACGCCGAGACCCTCGGCCTGCTCGCCGAGAGCGCGGCCCTCGAAAACGACGACGTCGAGGCGCGCCGCCTATTCGCCCTCGCGGTGGCCGCCGACGGCACCGAACCGCTCACCCTGGCCCGTTACCTCGAGTTCGAGGCGGCCCATTTGGGGAACGACAATCCGTTGCGCCTGGCCAGCCCCATGATCCGCACCGCGATCGCTCGTGCGGAGCGACAAATCGAAGCCCGCGCCAACCTCGCCTCCGCGTGGTCCGCTGTGGCCGTCTTTCATCTTTTCCTCCGGGAGCCATTCCTGGCGCTCGCCGCGTTGGCCCAGGTTGTCCGGCTGTGCGACCAGTCCGCGCCGAATGCACCGGGCAAACCGGCCCGTCCCTGTGCGGCCGGCCGCGCTCTCCTGCGGCTGCGGGAAACCATCCGCCGCTTGGGCGACATCCGTGGAAAACTGGACGGCTTCGACTGGTTCGAGCGCTTCTTGCTCCTGGCGCTCGCGACCCGCCTGGACGACCCGCATGCTCGTGCCGAACTCGTGCGCCTCGCTTCCTGGGCTTCGGCCTCCGGCCCTGCGCATTTTCACGCCAACCAAAAGACTGTTTTTCTCGCCGGTGGATGCGCCCCGGATGCCCGGCCCTTCATGGTGGAATTTGGGCAACAAATGCGCCGGGCCTGCGAAGGACTCAGTCTTGTGCTCCTCAGCGGCGGAACCAACTCCGGAATCAGCGGAGTGGCCGGCGACGTTGCCGCCGCGTCGGGCGGCCGCATTCAAGCCTTCGGCTACCTGCCAAGCTATCCGCCGCTCGGCACGCGGGAGGATACCGATCGCTTTGTGCGCTGCTTCCGGTCGCCCGGCAAGGACTTTACCCCGCTCGACCCATTGCAGGGCTGGACCGATCTCGTCGCCGGCGGCCTGGCGCCGACGGACGTCAAGGTCGTTTGTTATGCCCCGGGCGACATTGGCCGCGCCGAATGCGCCGTGGCCCTGGCCTTGGGTGCCCGGGTGGGCCTCGTGCTCGATGCGGCCCTGCCCAAGTACCGGCTCTTCGAGCCCACGTTGTGGGATGGCTGTTCGAATCTGCTCCTGCTGCCCAAGGACGACATGACGCTGCGGGCGTTTCTACAGATTGATCACCACCCGCTGAGTGATGCCGACAAACGGTGCCTCGAGCCAGCCGCGCGCCTCGCCCACGAGGACTACGTCAAATCCGCCACCCCGAAGGAGGCGTCGCTCCAGTCGTGGGACAATCTGAGCGACATATTGAAACTCTCGAACTACCATCAGGTGGCCTATTGGGAGCAAACCTTGCGTCAATACGGCTTGGGTGTCCGCCGGCTCGCCGCGGGAACTCCAATCCCGGCGCTGCTCGTCATGGATCAGGTGTTTCCGAGGCATGGGGACAAAGATTCCATCGCCGAACTGGCGGAACTCGAACATGGCCGTTGGAACGTGGAGCGCCTGGCCTGTGGCTGGCGTTACGCCAAGGAGAAGGACGTCCTGAAGAAACGATCGCCCTGGCTGATCCCTTGGAACCAGGTGCCGCCCGCCATTCAGAAGTTCGACCTCGACGCCATTGTCGGCTTGCCCAAGAAGCTGCGCGAGGCCGGACTGGAACTCTACAAACTCTAAGCGTCCACCATGTCCCACTCCACCCCCGCCTCGGTCCTCGTTTGTGGCGATCTGATCCTCGACCAGCATATTTATGAAGGCGAGCGCACCTACGCCGATACCCGCAGCGCCCACGGCGTGCGAGTGACGGAAGAGCTCGGCGGGGCCGGGCTCCTGCACCGATTTCTCGCGAGTGCCGTCGGCGCGGACAAGGTGCATGCCGGATTTCCGACCGTGCCGGCCGGTGAGTTCCCCCCGGCGCTTCGTGCGTACGCGACCTGGAAATCGGTGCCAATCTCTCCCCGCGCCAAGGAACGCGTCTGGCGCGTGGCATCCGCACTCGGATACGGCGCTGGCGAATTTTCCCCGCGCATCGGCTTTCCGGCGCGCGAGTCGTTCCCGCCAGCCGAGGTCGTGGTCATCGACGACAGCAGCCTTGGCTTCCGATTCTGGCCGAGTCTGAAGCACTGGCCGGTGCCGGAATCGCCCGCTGCCGACAGCCCCCGGTGGGTGGTGCTCAAACTTTCCGGACCGGTCGCCGAGGGCGATCTCTGGCGCCGCCTGTCGGACTTTGAAAAACCGTCTCCGGGCGGCGAGGGCAAGGGCTGGCTCGGCCGGTTGGTGGTGATCGTCTCCGCGAGCAACCTGCGTCGCGAGGGCGCCAACATCGGGCAGGGTGTCTCCTGGGAACGCACCGTGGAGGATCTGGTTCGCGCGCTGGAAAACCATCCCCCGCTGCGCGACCTCGCACGGGCCCGCCATCTGATCGTCACCTTCGGGTGCGACGGCGCGTTCTGGCGCGACAACCAGCCGCAGGGGGCGGTCCACCGCTGCCTCTTCGACCGCGGCGGTATAGAGGGTGATTTCGAGCGCATCATTCCGGGCCGGGTCTTCGGTTCGCAGGCCATCTTCACCGCCGCGATCGCCAGCCATCTCGGCAATCCGGAGGGCATCGATCAGGGCATCGATCGCGGCTTGCAAGCCATGCGCGAGCTTCTGGTTCGCGGTCATGGTCCGGCCGAGGCCACCCCCGCTTGGCCGATGCAGGCGCTGGCAAAGGTCATCCAGGATCGGGTATCGGACTTCGCCGTCGCCGAGGCTCCGCGTACATCGGCGGAAATCGCGACGGCGGGCAGAGACTGGATGCTGTGCGGACTCGGCCGCGACGGCCGCAAGGCCACGGAGCCGCTCGTCGGCCTCGCCACGCGCATTGCCCGCTTCGGCGTCGAGTCGGTCACGCAGATCCCGTGTGCGAAATTCGGCAAATTGACGACGGCGGACCGCCAGGAGATCGAGGCGTTGCGGCAGATCCGCAACCTGATCCAGAACTACCACGCCAAGGCCCGGCCCGAACGCCCGCTTTCACTGGCGGCCTTCGGTCCACCCGGGGCCGGAAAATCTTTTGGCATCAAACAAATCGCGCGCGGCGTGCTGGGCGACGATGTGGCGTTTCTCGAGTTCAATCTCTCGCAGATCGCCGGCGAAAACGAAATCGTGGCCGCCCTGCACCAGGTGCGTGACAAGGCGCTGGAAGGGCGGACCCCCTTCGTGTTCTGGGATGAATTCGACTCGGGCGAGTACCGCTGGCTGCGGTCGTTCCTCGCGCCGATGCAGGACGGGAAATTCCTCGACGGCCAGCTCGCTCACGCGGTTGGGAAATGCGTGTTCGTCTTTGCCGGGGGCACGAGTCCGGACTGGGATCATTTCGGCCCGCCCGCCGGCGACGAAAAGGCCGAGAAGCAGTTTGTCCTCGCCAAGGGCCCCGACTTCCGCAGCCGGGTCGCCGGCGTGCTCAATGTTCTCGGCCCCAACCCGCGCCAGCACTGCCAGCCGGAAAACAAACTGTGGACCGACGATCCGGCCGACCTCTGCTGGCCCGTGCGCCGGGCGATCCTTCTCCGCACCTGGGCCGGGGTGGGCAAAGGTACGAGTCTCGACATCGATGCCGGATTGCTCGCCGCGCTGCTGGAAGTACCGCGTTACACCAACGGCGCACGCTCATTGGAGCGCCTCTTCCGTCATCTTCTCGACCAGGGCGGCGCCGCCCTGCGCCCGGCGCACCTGCCTCCGCGCGAACAACTGGCAATGTCGGCCGACGCCGATGCCTTCCTGGCCATCATCGAACGGTTCGCCGCCTTTCGCGCTGCGGCTGACGTCATCGCGCCAGCCATCCATGAAGGCTGGCGCCGCGAAATGGCCCGCCAAACCGGCCAGCCGCTCCCGGCCCAACAGGACTACCTGCAGGAATTCGCCAAGCTGCCGGCGCACATGCGGGCCGACAATATTGCGGCCGCCCGCCGGATCATCGACGTGCTGGCCCTCGTCGGCCTGTCGGTCGTCCGCGCTGGCGACGTCCCAACGGCCGACGATCAGCCCATCGCGGACATCATCGACAAACACCTCGAATTCCTGGCCGAAGCGGAGCACGACGGCTGGATGGCGGCCCGCGAGCGCAACGGCTGGATCAAGGGACCGCGTGACCAGAACCGTGATGCGGCCCGCCAACATCCCCTGTTCTGCCATTATCGCGACCTAGAGAAGAAGGAGCAGGACAAGGACCGGGGATCGGTGAGGCTCTATCCCGAGTTCGTGCGTCTCGCCGGTTTCAGAATCGTGCCTCGCACCGTGCGCGCTTGAACCGCCGCCATAGCTCAAGAGCCTTTAGATAGGTTTGATTGCGTCTTGTAGTATGCAAAATGACAGGTAATAGTGCGCTTCATGTATCTCAAAAGAGCAGCCGAACAGTCGTTGAATGAGATTCTTGCCAGCGACAAGGTCGGGATCATTCTGGGCGCGCGTCAGGTCGGCAAGACGACTTTGGTGGAACACGTTTTGGCGGGGCAGCCGGCGGTGTTCCTCAACTTCGATGTCGAGGTGGACAAGACTCGTTTCCACGCCGCCGCCGCTTTGTCGCCCAGCGATGGCCTGCGTGCCCTCGGCAACCCGTCGGTGCTGGTTATCGATGAAGCGCAGCGTTTGCCCGAGACGTCCCGCATCATCAAGGGCTGGCACGATGCGCGGCTGCTCGCGAAGTTCCTCCTGCTCGGCTCCTCCTCGCTGGATTTGCTCGATCAGGCGGCGGAGAGCCTCACTGGTCGCAACCGGAAGCTGATGTTACCGCCCCTGCTGTTTTCCGAAACGCTGGGCACTCAGGTTTGGGCCAGCGCCGACGCCGCACCCGACCATTTGTGTCAGCACTTCGCGCCGCAATTGCGGGCCTTCCTGATGCAGAGGCTGGCTTTTGGCAGCTATCCCGAGATCGTGACGAGCGACCAACCCACGCAATTGCTGCGCGAACTGAGTTCCGATTATCTCTGGAAAGACGTGCTCCAAGCCGGCCTGGTCAAGACGCCCGACCTCATCAAGCGGCTGCTGCTGTTACTCGCTCATCAGGCTGGCTCGGAGGTTTCGGTGAATGAACTGGCGACTCAGCTCGGGATGGCGCGTCCGACTGTGGATCGTTATCTGGACCTGCTGGAACAGACCTTCGTCATTTTCCGGCTGCCGTCTTTCAGCACCAATCCCCGCAAGGAAATCGCCAAGAGCCAGAAAGTATTTTTCTGGGATACCGGCATCCGCAACGCCCTGCTCAACGCCTATTCGACGGACGAATTCCGTCCCGACATCGGCGCGTTGTGGGAAAACTGGGTCATCGCCGAGGTTGCCAAGCGCAATGCCCTGCTCGGCTCGCCGGCGGAGCTGTTTTTCTGGCGCACGCGGGCGCAGTCGGAAGTGGACCTGGTCGTGAAACAGGCGAACGGCCTGCGCGCATTTGAAATCAAATGGTCGCCCCGTCGGGTCTCCGGCCGGGCCTTCCGCGATGCTTATGGCGTGGAGGTCGAGCCGATCCATTCGGACCATCCTTTCGCGGCGGAAATCTTCAAGACATAGACTGCAACCGCCACGGACCAAGCTCGCTGAAACAGCCATGACGCACAGCCCCACCATCCGCCTTTTCGTCAGTTCGACCTTTAGCGATCTGAAGGCCGAGCGCGATGCGTTGCAGCGCGAGGTTTTCCCGCGGCTCAAGCAGCTTTGCCTTTCCAAGGGGCTGCGCTTTCAGGCGATCGATCTCCGCTGGGGCATCAGCGAGGAAGCCGGACTCGAAGTCTACCGCCCCGCTCAACGAGTCCGACACTCCCATGCGAAAACTCATTCCAGTCACGGGCACGTCCGGGCGAAATCCGCGCAGTGAACATTTCCATCGCTCCCGCTCTAAAATAAGGCACCTGTACACGATGTATTTGTCCCGAGTGCTCAGCTAATCTGCAACCGAACCCCAGCACATGACTACGAAAATAAGGCCCTCCACCCGCCGCCCCAAGAATCTTCGCGTGTTCGTCTCCCATTGCGTGGACGACAAGAAGTTTGTTTTCGAGGTCTGCGACCTGCTCTCGCCCTATCTGCATCGCGATTCGATGTTCTTATTCGAGGAACGACCAACGCTCGACGGCACGTTCCCACCGACGATCGAAGCCGAGCTGAAACGGGCAAAACTCGTGCTGTTTTTCGTCGGCCGGCGTTTCGACGATTGGATGAAGTATGAAGTGATGCGGGTTGCCGCTTCCCCGAAAAAGCTCGTCTGCATCATCGACATCGGAGGACACGGGAATTGGAATGCGATGCCCAAAACGATCAAGGACTCGCTATCCCACAGGTTTTTCCTGGAAGTTAGCTTCGATACCGAGCGGATTCCGCGGGATACCATACGTTGTGCGCAAAAGATCGTTGAGACACTTGGATCGTCTAAGCACGCCGCACTGGCGGGCGGCAGGTGGACATGGAGCGACAAGCATGTCCGCTGGGGGCTGCCTGCCTCGCCAAACATCTTCGACTACGAGAAGGACATGATCCGGTTTTACATGGCCAAGCAGTGTTACGAGATGCTTGATCAAGGGTTGTCCAAGGCCGCAACGCGAAAGCTTCAACTATGTTACCAGTCCGTGCTAAACGACTGGCCGCGTCCCGAGGTTGCCAAAACGCTCGCCAAAGCGATCTCTGCATCTTGGCCGCCGGTCCATCGCTATGACGCCAAAGAAATCAATCCGCTGCTCAAAGGTAAAGACGATGGCAAGTCACTGGTGCGCGCCGCCGCGCTTGTCGGCCTGGAGGCACCAGGAAACGCGCTAACCTTTCCCGAGGCCGGCCCACGCTCCAAAGTCGCTCTGCCCACACACAGCCAGCTCAAGGTCGCAATTATGGTCGCCGGCGGAATCGCACCGGGAATCAACGCCGTGATCGACGCGATCGTGCAGCGACACGTTGCCTACCATGATGCGGCGAAACAGAATCAGCACCCTACCTATACGCTTGAGGTAATCGGACTAAAAAATGGTCTGCTCGCGATCGTCGAGGTTCCGAAGAACAAGGAGAATCACGGCCCCGTGGACTTCGCCGCCCATAGTTGTCGGCTGACTCCTACAGACACCATGGAAAATGCCACTCGCGGCGGTTCGATGCTCGGCACCTCGCGCGACGAAAAACTGCTCGATCCGGCATCACGCCGGGCTCGCATCCAGAAGATCGCGGACGAGCTGATAAAGCAGAATATCGACGTGCTCTACCTCATCGGCGGAGACGGTAGCATGAAGGCGGCTCACGCATTATGGCACAAAATCAACACCGCCCCCGCTGCTGATCCCGGCGACGACGGTGCCGCGCCTCCGACCCGAATGTCGGTCATTGCGATTCCCAAGACCATGGACAACGATATCCTCTGGGTGTGGCAGTCGTTCGGCTTTCTCTCCGCCGTCGAAGAGGCCCGTGAAATCGTCGAGCGGCTGCACACCGAGGTGCGCTCGAACCCGCGACTCGGCATTGTGCAGTTCTTCGGCTCCGGCTCCGGTTTTGTGGTCAGTCACGCGGTCCTCGCCGCCGCCACCGGCCACACGACCCTCGCGCTCATTCCCGAAATGGACTTCAGCGTGTTGGGCGTGGCCCGCTACGTGAAGCAGCGACTGTGGGAGGCCGCCCTGCCCAACAACGTGGATTCGGCGGACCCCGCCGCGCCGATCGACCCCAGCATTCCCCATGGTCTAATCGTGATGGCCGAAACCGCCATTCCCGTCGATGCGATGGAATGCCTTGGTCTCAAAGAGCCGCCGAAACACTTGCGGTTGTATTACGACGCCGTGAAAAAGGAAATCCACGCTTCCGACAAGGAAAAGGAGGCGCTGCGGGATTTCGTTGATTGTGGGCGGCGAGTGCAGGGACAGACCAACGACCATCTGCGCAGTCTGGGCGTCAAGATCCTGTGTGAGGCTTTGCCAATCCTGATCCGACACCCGAAGCTGAACGAACAGATCCCAGACACCGACAAACCCGGATGCGACGGGCCGGATTGGACCAAGCTGCGCATGGTTCGCAACGAGCCCCGCTATCTTGTACGCGCACTAGAACCGAGCACGTCGGATATCATCACCGGGCAGCGCCTGGGGCTACTGGCAGTGGACGCCGCGATGGCCGGCTTCACAGACTGCATGATCAGCCAGTGGTTGACGGAGTTTGCCGTCGTGCCACTCGACCTCGTGGTGCTTGGACGCAAACGCATTCCCCCCAATGGAATGTTCTGGAACTCGGTTGCCTCTAAAACAAGGCAGCCTGCCGATCTCGTCGCTCCGTATCCGAAGAAACCAGATTAATGATCCGCGAATCGCTTGCCTCACCCGCACCGCCGACGGGCGGGCGGGCAATCCAGCTATAGTCAGCCTACCTGACTCTGCCCAGTGCTTACACCGGGTCGTCATTGGCTTCATATTTTCAGGAGCTCAATAGCTCTCAAAAATATGAACTCTCCAACCCGCTCCGAAGCCGAATCGCTCAGCCAGCTCACATCGCTCATCGAGTCTGCGAGCTTTTTCAAGATCGTGTGGGAGACGCCACATACTCCCTGCACGGGAATCACCGCGGTCATCGCCCAGTTGCTCGAGCCGTTTTCGAATCTCGGCGTGGTGATCGCGCCATGGCATGGGCAGATGAAGGAAGCCAAGAACGCGATTACCGACGGGAAAGTGGCGCGCACAGGCATCATTTTTGATGTGCCAGCGGGAGTTCGCATGATCGAGGCGAAGGTCCTGCTGGCAGCGCGCCAGGGGCGCATGCCGATTATTTATGTCGAGGCGGATGGCTTCTTCCTCGGGCACCCCTACCCGCCTGCTCCCGAGCTGAAAAAGGACTCCGTTTTCTTTGCGCTGGCACTTGCTCAGCTCTTTGTACGCCTTGGCGGTGTCCGCAAGGACCAGTGGTTCTGGGGTGCGGACTGGGAGTCGGCGCCAAGCCTGCTCTTGATGAAAAGCCGGCACCACGTCGCACTGCACCTTCACAACACTTACGACGAATACCTTTGGCCGGAAATGGAAGCCTTCAACTATCCCGCCCGCGCCGCCTTTCAGTGTGCATCTGCGCTGCAGGTTGGGTTGCGCGAAGCAGACGTCGTTGCAACCGTCAATCGAGGCTACGCATGGTCGCTCCAGAATGAACTCATCCACACACGGGTGCAGGCTGCCCATCTGCAGAGTCTGCTGCCCCGCGTGGTCCCGGTGGAGAATGCTAATTTCTCACGCTTGTCGCCCGAGTTGAAAACGCTCGCGAGCGACCTCGCCAACAGCGCCAAAGCATTGGAAGCCCTGGCAGCATTCAAGACTGCAGCGCGGGCCGGGCTGCCGGCGGAGATTCGAGAGCGTGCCGCCGGGAAGACGCTCATGGTCGTGATGGGACGGCGCGTCACGCAGAAGCTCCCGGAGATTGTCGTGGAAAGTGTGCGCCAGGCGCTGAAGGAAGACCCGCGGCTGTTCGTCGTCTTCGCCACCACGCCCGCCGGGGACGCGGCCAGCGACATCCGCCTCGAGCAAATCGCGGTGCTCGTTCGCGAGTCACCATCCCACACCTATTACACGGACGGACGAATCCCCTTCTACGACGCCCTTATGCTCGCGGCTGACTATGCAGTGATGTGGTCATTATCGGAACCCCATGGCGGATGCATGCAAGGCCCCGTAGTCCCCATCGTTCGCAGCATCGATGGTTTGGCGGCACAGTGCCCGGCGCTGGAGCCCACGGGCATTGCTTCTGGATTAAATGCGCGCTGGCACGGCAAGAAACGTCCGGCTGGCTTGGCCGCCCGGGAGGAACCGCAGCTCACCGAGCAGCAGACGGTCGAAGATCTCGAAGAAATCATTCGGTCCGCACCGAACGCCGATAACGCCACAACCCGCGCGATGGTGGCGACCCTCAAGCAGACCTTGCTCAAGGCCGTGGTCATTCATCAGACGCAGCCGGCAGTGTTCGCCGAACTGACAAGGGAGGTTCTCCAAATCCAGTTGCGGCGGAGTTGGGAGATCAACTATGGAGGAATGTTCTCCCACATCGCGGCCGCCGCAGTGCGACGGCCGATTATTGAAGGCTGATAATCCAATGGGAACCGAATCAGTTCTACTTCAGCCATTCTGTCGCCAAGCGAGTCGGTATCGATTGTCTATCGGAAAATCGACGGACGGCAATTTGCCCTGGCCGTGCTCTGTCGCAATGACTCGAGCCCGCCAGATTCCCAGCCGACCCAACTGGAATTTTTCGTCTGGCACAATCCGCCGCCGCCTTCAGCCTCCCCAGCGACGCCAGCCCCTACCCATGTCCCCCGTCATAAAGTCTGACTGCGCTCCGCGAGCGGTCGTCTCGGCTGAAGACCATTCATAGTCATGTCCACCTCATGGCGCACTGTCCGCGTCTTCATCAGCTCCACGTTTCGCAACATGCAGGCGGAGCGGATCACCTTGTCCGCTTCGTGTTTCCGCGGCTTAAGCAACTTTATCTGTCGAGGGGGGCTGTGCTTTCAGGAACTGTTCCTGCTGAGTGCTTCGACATATTCGATTTATTGGGCATCAACATTAAACGAAAGAGAAAACTGATATGTCATACGAACTAACTGTAGATCTAAAAGGAGTTCCAGGGAAAGTAGTGGGTCCGTTTCCAGTAAAAAATGCCGGGAAACCAGAAGAATACATATTTGAGTTCAAAAACTCTCGTTTGCGAATCGATTGCGATAAAAAAGGCCGATTTGGGAGGGCGGGATGCTCATATGGAGGCGACCTAGAGCACGCAATATTATCTTACTGTCCCAACGGTACGCGGTATCGGTCTGATGATGAGAAGCACGACGTATGGTACGTGGTAAATATAGATGACGAGAAGAGAGAGCTATGGCATCAGTACCAGCTTAGTTGGGAAAAAGAAGAACTAGAAGCTAGAAACAAATTGGAAGCCGTGGGTACGCTCGAAAACCTCACCGCCGGGAGCCAGCAGACCGTCGCCGCTGACCTTGATCGCCAGATCCAGTCGCGTCAGCAGGCTGCCGACGAACCCGCCAAGCCGCGCAAACCGTGGTGGAGATTTTGGTGAACTGAACTAGTACGACCGTCCTGCCCGACCTACTCGCTCCTCGATTCTCTTTACGCGCTCCAACCTGTTCCCATGCCGACCCCGAGCCCCACCATCCGTCTCTTCGTCAGTTCGACGTTTAGCGACCTGAAGTCCGAGCGCGATGCGTTGCAGCGCGAGGTGTTTCCGCGGCTCAAACAGCTTTGCCTCTCCAAGGGCCTGCGTTTTCAGGCGATCGATCTGCGCTGGGGCATCAGCGAGGAAGCCAGCCGCGATAACCGCACGATGCGCATCTGCCTGCGCGAACTGCGCCGCTGCCAGCAGGACCGCCCGAAACCCAACTTCCTCATCCTGCTCGGCGACCGCTACGGTTGGCGGCCTCTGCCGGAAATCATTCCGGCGACGCTGTTCGAGCTGCTGAAAGCAGAATTTAACACGGAGGTCCCGGAGTTGCTGAAGCGCTACTACCGACGGGATGACAATGCTGTGCCGCCGGTCTACGAACTTCAGCCTCGCGGTGACAACGAGAACTGGCCCAATCAAATCGAGAAGCCATTGCTCGCGGCACTGGAACAGGCCGCGCAGGCCCTCGGGTTGGACTTGGAGAAGGAAGGGGTATTCATCGGCGCTTCGGCGACTGAGCAGGAAATCATCGAGGGCGCGTTAAAAGTTCCCGACGCCGCCACGCACGTTCGTGCCTTCTTCCGTACGATCAAGAGTCTGCCGGACCCGGCACCCGAGGATTACGTGGAGACAGGGGAAGCCGAAAAAAGGCTAAAAAAACTCAAAGATCGGATCGGTGAGCACATCGGCGTCGATAATGTCTGCGCATACCGCGTGCCATGGTGCGCCAGGATTGCCCCGCCGGAGAAAGAACCAGAATCCGATGCTGTTTCCGTTGAACGTATACTGCCCCCTCCCAAACCAATCGGTATTCACCCGGACGATCTGAAGGAATTCTGCGAGCAAGCCTGGAAGCACTTGAGCGAAGTCGTGGAACAACAGATCGTCGCGCTAGCGAGGGTTCCGCCCGACGAGCTGGAAGAACAGGAGCACCAGGATTTCGGCAAGGAACGCTGCCGTCATTTCGTCGGACGCGTCGAACCCTTGGAGCGGATCGCTGCTTATCTGCGCGAAGGATCGGGAAAACCATTCGCTGTGATCGGCCCATCCGGATCCGGCAAGTCGGCCGTGATGGCCAAAGCGGTGGAGAAATCGCAGAGGACAGAGGACAGAAGCCAGAGGCTAGAGGACGGAAATCGGAAAACTGAGGATAAGGACAAGAAGTCAGAGATCATCGCACGCTACATTGGTGCCACGCCGGGGTCTTCCGATCTCATACAACTGCTCCGCAACTTGGTCGCCGAAATCCGTCGGCACTATCCGACGCCAGTGGCAACGGAAGGTAGGGCGACGATCTCCGAGCGCCCCGATGCTACCGGTGCAGGTGGCAAAGCGAAACCCGGCGATGCCGAAATTCCTTTCGAAATCAACCCGCTGATCAACGCGTTTCACGAAGCCTTGCAGCGGCCGACCGCCAGCCAATCGCTATGGATCTTCCTCGATGCCCTCGATCAACTGACCGCGAGCAACAACGCCCACTCGCTGGCGTGGCTGCCGGCGAAGCTTTCCGAACACGTCCGCCTCGTAGTCTCCGCAGCTTTGCCGTCAGAAAGTGGCACCGGCATCCTGCCGGTGAGCTCAGAGACCACCGATCCTCGTACCACGGTAATGGCCGCGCTTACCTCGCGGTTGGACACTGAGCTGCGGGTCACGCTCGCTCCTCTGACTATCGCCGATGGCGAGCAGATGCTCACGAATTTGCTGGCTGATGCCCGCCGCACGCTTCAGCCCACGCAACGCCAAGCGATTCTCGAAACCTTCAAAATCGAAGGCTCTCCACTCTGGCTTCGCTCGGCCACGGAAGAAGCGGCGTGGTTGGCGTCGTGGCAGCCTATGCCCTCGTTCGCGCCCACCACACAGGGTTTGCTTGGACAAGTCCTAGACCGCCTGTCGCGGGAAGATGAGCATGGCGAGAAGCTCGTGTCGCGCACGTTGAGTTACCTGGCTTGCGCCCGGCATGGTCTGGCCGAAGACGAGCTAATCGAAATCCTGAGCGCCGACAAAGAGGTCATGGCCGATTTCCGGCGACGTTCACCGGACTCGCCCAAGACGGAGAGTCTCCCGGTGGCCGTCTGGGTGCGGCTGCACGGGGACTTGTCCTTCTATCTCGCCGAACATCAGGCTCAAGGTGCCAATTTGATCGGATTCTATCACCGAGGATTTCTCGAGACGGTAGAGAAGGTATATCTGAAGGACTCTGCGCAATGCATCGCATCGCACGCAAAACTAGCCGAATATTTCCGCAGCAAAGCTCAGGAGCCAAGCAGCGGCACCTGGTCACTCTCCAGCTCTCGTCCGCTCGCTGAGTTGCCTTACCATCTCACGGGTAGTCGGCTCTGGAGCAAACTGGAAGCGACGCTCGCCGACCCGATGTTTTGCGAAGCAAGATGCAGGACAAGCGATCCCTTCAATCTCCTGGGCGATTTTCGTTACGCCCTAGAGGCTCATAGGATCCCCGCAATAGCGATCATTCAGCGAGCAGCCATTGCAGGCTTGGAGGCCATGTTGGAGCGTCCGGATCTATGTCTGCAGACTCTCATCAATCGACTCGATTGGCTGGTAAAGGATGAGCCAATGCTATTGCGGACCGCCCAAGATGCGATGGGGCACTTGGATAAACGAGGGGCTTGGGTGCAGGCATACTCTCCGTATCCGAGAATGGACTCGGACTTGTCGCTTGTGCCTTTCCAGAATGAGGCGCTGGCACAGAGCCTTTCCACCGACGAGCGATGCATCGTAGTCCTCGGAGTTGATCGACGGGTGCGAATTATAGATTTAGATCAAGGGTCGTTGCGCGAAAGCTACGGCTGTCCGGAAGTGACCGGGCACGTAGCATCGATCCAGAAAATCGAACCAGGCGGCCGGCTGGCTTGGCTCGACCAAGGAGGAGTCTTGCGAGTGGCACATTGCGCGGAAACACTCCAGGTTCGCCATGGGGAGAACCGAATCGCATTTCTTCCAAACCAGGGCCTGGTCGCCGTGGATACAAGTGGAGCCTTGGTTGCTTGGAGTCCCGAAAGTCGCCGGTTGACGGTGTTGGCCGAGAAACTGCCAGCGCCTGTGAAGGTATTGCGCGCTGTCGGTGCCACCGGGTTGCTTCTGTGCGTGGCGGGCAACAAACCCCAGCGGGTGCTCCTCGTGGCGACCGATGCACGGATTGAGTTGAAACTGGACCTAGTTTGGCGGGAAGTGCCGATTGTGGACGCGGATGTCGATGCTTCTGCCCAAACCATTTTGCTTCTGTGCAGGGATCGTAGTTTGCGGCGGATCGAGACCAAGAGTGGCGAACTGCTGGCCAAGCCCTTTTACTATGAACAAAGCCAGCCTACCGCAATCTGGGGGGCTCCGGCTCGCTGCGCCCTTGGATCGTTTAGTTCGGCTGGCTGGGGGTTCCTGGCAACCTCCACCGGTCAGATCGGTGCGTGGAATTGGCAGTCTTGCGAGCTGCAACGATTGCCAGACTGGCGCACGGAGCAGCAAGGATTCCTCAATCTGTTCACATGTCTGCGCGGGTCGGGACATTTGATAGCGGGTCTGCAAAGCGAAGCTCACCTGTTGACTCAGTCGAGCCAGAGGGAATGCCAACGATCCCACCAGGCACCGGTCAACG
The DNA here is from genome assembly GCA_041652235.1 of Opitutaceae bacterium. Taxonomy (GTDB): domain Bacteria; phylum Verrucomicrobiota; class Verrucomicrobiia; order Opitutales; family Opitutaceae; genus MWDT01. The sequence continues at coordinate 23,292 of JBAZHQ010000002.1, forward strand.
TCTGTGTCGTCACCGACAAGGGCCAAGTCGTTTCGGCGAGCGAACATGACGGCACAGCGTGTTGGTTTGCCGATGCCCCTGGCCTGCATGTTCTGGTGAGACAAAGCCATCCGGGCCTAACCGCCGTGGCAGCGATCCCGGCCAGTAACGACGTTCTGCTTGGGAATAGCGCCGGCTGGTGCTGGCGACAGCCGCCGGATCGGGAGGTGAGTCGCAAGGAAATATTCTGCCTGTTTGATCGGAAGGTGGTGGCGCTCGCATCTCTGGACAGCGGAGCTATGGTCGCTGCCGATATCACGGGAGCTATGATGCTTGTCGAAGATGGAAGCGACGATCCCGTCCTATTGCGACATAGTTCTGGTTCCCTAAGGCAGATGGCTCTGCTACCTGCGACAGGGCAGGTCGGATGTTGGAGCCTTCATGCGGCAGTCGAGTTCGGCGAAACCTCACATCGGCTGAGCCTCGTGTGGAAAAATCGCGAGACGGAAGTTCTTCGGAGCAACATGAAAATCGAGTGCTTCGCCTGTGCACCTGACAAGGACATGATCTGCCTTGGTAGTAACATCGTGCGCATCTTGAAATTCGGCAGTCACTCAAACCCGGTTACTCTTTACCAGCGCAATACAGAGGTCGATCATATCAGTTTTATCGGTGATGGAAAAAGACTCGCCGTTATCCTTCACGAAGCTCCTTGGCTTGAGATCTGGGCGCTTGTTCCGGACCTGCCAACGATCGCGGCGGCGGATTTGCCAGGCACGGTGACCAGTTTCGCGGCCCATGGAGATTGGCTAGTCGTGGGCTTTGAGTCCGGAGAGCTTCTGCGACTGCGGCTGCGGCTGCGTTGTTAGCCAACCTTATTTAACTTTCACAACATGCGCCTATATCTTCGCTCCAAACAGGTTGATCTCAGCGACACCATCGCCCACTGCAATTTCGATGCGGACCATGGACACGTCAAGCTCGCGCTGGATCGTTTGCGCGACCTAGAGGAAGAGGTGGGTGCCGATGCCAAAATATCCTACGCAGAAGGACTGCTCCGCCGGGATTTCCTCGGGCAGGGATTGCAGGCCCATCAATGCTTTGTCCGGGCTTTGGATTTGAATCCTACGCATGCCTTGGCGGCATGCAATGCAACTCACTCTGCGCCCACGGAGGCCGAATTTCGGCGGTGGGCTGAGCTTGCCATACAAGTATCACCATCAGACGCGCCGATGTTGCGGACGCTCATGCAGCAGCTCGGCCAAGAGGGTGCCAGCTACCAAGCACTCTTGCTCCAGAGGAGTGCGTCGAGGTTTGAAAAAGAAAAGCATGGCAGTTCTGCGGCCTTTCTCGAACTTGTCCTGCAGGCAGGAATGCTTGAGGAGGACCAGAAATCACAAATACGTCGTCGCCGTGCACAGTATCTCCGTAGGCTTGATCGCGAAGCGGAACAGTTACGTGAAACGGCGGGTGAACGGTTTCCGTCAGAGGAGAGGCTTTCCTTGCAGGCAGCCGTCGACGAACTGGATCGGGCGATTGCCCACGATGAGTATGACGCGGAGCTTTGGAATCTTCGCAGTGCTTGGTGTATACTCCTCGAGCGCAGCGAGGATGCGATTACAGCCGCCAACAACGCGATCAGACTCCGTCCGGCTGGATATTCGAAACCTTACTTAAACAAAGCGACAGCCCTGCTGAAACTCGACCGATACGAGGAGGGCTTAGCGACAGCAAAACGCGCCAAAGAGGAGGCAACAGGCGAGACATCCTTTGAGGATATCCGCTTGGCCGAAATTGTATTATCCGCCATACAGCAAGGCCCGGTGGCCTGCACTGAGGACACGGCATTGCAGGTTGCGCAAAAGATTATTCTAGGGACGGAGGTCCGCACGCACCAATTTACCGGACTCATCCAAGGGACGGCTAATAATCTCGATCGAATGTTCAAAATCCGCCTCTGTGCAGCAAAAACAGGAAGCAGCCTGGATCATGTGGCGCCGGTTGCCCAACTGCTGGCATACTGTCCTGTCGAGGCAGCAGCGACCGTGCTAAGAACCCTGCGCCGGACCAACCCATCGGCTTGGACCTGCAGTTTCGAAGCGGGATTATACATTGTCGCAAAAGGCGAACCGGTAATGCAGCGGGATGCGTCGCGATTGGTTCTGCTGCTCATATTGGATCAACCGACAGTCGAGCAGATGCGTCGCACTTTGCGGGAAAGCATACTGGCTCCTTCTGCAGGTAATCCCAGTGAATTTGGAGCCCTGGCTGAGAACATAGGTGCGGAACTGCTGCGGTTAAACAGCGATTTTCCGGAGCTTTTGCTGAAACAGGTACCACTCACCGAGCAAGAGTTGAACACCGCGCGGGCTGGAGTACTGAATCGATTAAGCGGAACGCCGTTTATTAACGATTCCTCAAACTTCCCACAAGCGGTACACGGTGGTTGTGCGGGACTAGTCGTCATGGGTTTCGTGATAGCTGGAATCCTGGGTGCTTTGGCTCTATGGGCATAATGAGTGGGTGTGCTCACAGGGAACGGTCTGGCGAGTCGTCTACGCCGTGTCTTCAAACTCTTTTATTTCGACTTGCCATCCTGAGCGCAGCGAAGGTGTAGGAAGCCTTCTGCTGGCCAGCAGAACGGGCGGTTGGTCGATCGCAAGTGACCTTCCTACCGAGCATGGAATCTTCGTTCAGAATGACAATCCGGCATTGAAGAAATGCCAGCCTCGGAAGCGAGCAGGGACGGAGGCTTGCCCTTCGAACTGCTCAGGGCCCCAAGCCTGCCGAGGGGCTGCGCCCGTTCTCAAATCCGTTCCACTCCGGGAACGACACCGGCTGGCGGTGGCTGAGCGGTGATGCGGACGGAGCCACGCGGCGAATTGAGCTTTTGTCGGAATCGATATCAACCGCAAAAACATCAATTTAGGAAATTCAAGCATTGCTTGCCAAGGGCTTGCGTGCCCTAACCTGGGGCTTCCAGCCTCACCTCGCCCTCGGCAAAACATCAATTCAACTGAGGCTAATCACACTGTTGCGTTGCTAGCCACAATCGTAAACTCCAATCAAAAAGCGCATGAAAAAACTATATTGCCCCAATTGTGGACCCATTCGTAGCACCATTTCGCGCACGTCTACAGGACTCGACCTTGAAAGCCTGCCTCCTGGCCCTGTGCCTGGATCGAAATGCGCTCAATGTGGCAGTCAACTCTATGTTGGCTCTCCAGCAGCCATGTTCGAAACGCCAGAGATAAGACCCAAACGCTTTCGAAGGCCTGTCTTGGGATGCCTAGGACTCCTAATTTTTGGATTGGGAGTAGTTGGTGGAATCGTATTCGCACTGTTCGTCGGAATGGACTCCGACGAATTCCAACGATATTTTCCATATTTCATGTTGGCCTACGCCCTAGGTATAGCTCTCTTTTTCGCAGGAAAGCCTGGAGCTGAATGAATGAAACTGTCGAAACTCTGAGAGTTGTGTGCCGCGGTAGCCGGCACACGACTCTTGTTGAACAAGCCCGGGGAAGAACTGGGAGCGCGGCGGGCAGGCGCTAGGCGCTTTGTGTTTGCCGCGATGGTGGCGCCGAGGGTGCAGTCGCGCCGTTCGCCGGAGCGGCTGTCGGTGTAGCTGAAGCGCACGGACCGATCGGCGGCGGCGAGGATGCGCTGGTCGGAGATTGGAAGTCGGACGGGGTCAGGCCGCTGATTGTTGATTTTCATCTCGGCAGGCAACGTTCCCAACGATCCCGCCTCCGGCGGGCAAGCCTGCGGCACACGTCGCGCCAGTCCTCGACGGGTTCGGCCTGGACACGCCGTCTGCTTCCTCGCCCGGGTGTCGCTTCCGCCTTCGCCCGGTAGGCTACGGCGCGACAAGGTGGGCTTGTCGGCGCCACTCTCCGCGCGTTGCGCTGCGAGCGTGGCACGCCCATCCTGCGGTAAGGCAGCGGACGTCCTTTTGCCGGACACAGTGGGCATCGGGATCAGTCGTGCTTCACGAGCGTGGCGTTGACGGGCTGGTGGTGAGAATCGCCGAGGTTGGCCTGGGCGCGGTGTTTTGTCTCACGCATTGCCCCCGCGTCACGCGATGGGGTCGGCTTTCGCTAAAATTTTGACCTCAACGATTTTGTCGGCGAATGCGATCGTGATCGGAGGGCGGGCCTTGGCATCCTGGAGTACCTCAAAAACAAGTTCCGCCATCACGATGGCGTTCTTTGTTCACAATCCCTAAAATGCACGCAAGCGGCAACGATCTTTTGCATCCTTTCACCGTGGATTTCGCTGATGGTTTCGGCGGTTTATCTGCGCTACACGGAAAGACCCGATGCGGGATCGATATTTTGCATCAGCCGGGGGTCGAGTTGGAACGGCTTGGCTCTGCTCCACCGCAATGCTCTGGTGAAATCAGGATGGTCGGGGTTGAGGATGAAGTTGTGCTCAATTGGGACAATGGCGCTCGGGACTTTGAGGGCGACCGATGACGCACGGGCTAGCCACGCATCGCCGAGCTTGCGGCACGCCGCGGTGTCGAGGGCGGAACGCCATTTTTTGGGCAATGAAGCGAGGTCGATGGTTTCCACCGCTTGTTCGTCCAACTCCACCCGGAAGAGAACCCGTTTCTCACCGGCATCTTCCTCGGTTTCGACGTGCGCCAAGATTTCGAGGAACGTAAGGGAAAGCGATCCTCCGCAGTAAATGGCGGCCCGCCCGGGGCTATTCCAGCGACCGCCATAAAGCCGTGCGCCGTCACCCTGCCGAACTTGTCTGGCAAAAATCGCTTTCTCGACCCGCCAAATCGAAATTAGGCTCATGCGAGAACGCTGTGGTGAATCCGCTGCATCAAGTCTTCGACGGTCCTGGCGCCGAGTTCTGTCTTGGCGTAGTCCAGCGGAACATTGCCATCCAGGCCAAATTGCGGACGCGAAAGCCACGAACGCGCACCCTTTTCGGTCGGGAAGACTTTGCAGGCCACATGCCACAGCCGGGCGAAGCGCATGATATGCTCCGATTCAGAGACGGGGAAACGGCGATTGCGGCGACGGAAGAACGTCGAGCGTGGAATACCGGTGAGATCCGCCAGTCGGTCCAGAGGGACGCCAAGCGCAGTGGCCACGAACTCGGCATCCTCCCATTGCAGGCCCAGCGCGACGCGACGAATGGCTGCCTGGGCGGTGCCTGCGGCGGTGAGGATTGCTGGTCTCATTTGGTATTCTCCTTAGTCCTAAAATGGACAGTGCGGAGGTGATGTCAAGATCCGCCTCGTCCGCCGCTTTTTGATGGTCTGCGGGGAGCACAGCGACTCCGGCAGACCATCGGTTGGCCCGGGCGCGGTGGGCGGGCTCAGGCTTGGCACCGCGTCACGCGATGGGGCCGGCTTCGGCGAGAATGTTGACGTCGACGATCTTGTCGGCGAACGCGATCGTGATTGGAGGACGGGGGTCTTTGTCCTGGGGGTTCCTTGAAGATCAGCTCCGCCATCACGAAGCCGTTCTTCTCGGTCCATTCCGGATGTTGCCGTCCGCCGAAATATTCGGCTGCGCACAGATCGTGATATCTGTCGCCGGGACGGAACCTGCTTCGGAAACGATGGCGCTGCACATCTACGGGCTGGTGACCTTCCCAAGTCCTTTCGACCTGAAACCCGACCGCTTCGTCACGCCGTCTGTCGCAGTTGCGTCAACGGCTCCCAGCCGCCGCCTCGTGGCTCCAGCAGGGTGAGAGTTACTGCCTTCATGTCGGCCGACAATTCGAGCCGGAGCATGATCTGCACTTCTTGGCGGGTCACGTCGGAGTAAGGATGTTCGCAATCGGAGCCCCACGCTTCGTCCTCTTTGATCATCTCCGCGCGAGTTTGTGCGCTGATTTCCCCTCCCGCCTGCAGTCGGGCGAGCGCGTCGAAGAACCATTCCGCCGGGAGGGCGTATGCGATCGAGTGGTGCCAGTTGTCGTAGTCGCCCATGTAGCTGCCATAGCGGTTGTCGAGCCAGACGACAACGCGGACCGGGTCGGACGATGATGCCCAAGCATCGACGAAGAATGGGGTACTTTGCCTTTCGTAGTCCGTATGACAATCCACCAAAGGGGTCGGTTGGCTCAGCAACTCCAGAGCCTTTCTGGCGGCGTCCGGCAGACGTTCATGCCACGTCGCGAATGATGATTTTTCCCCTGATGTCATTGATCATGCTCAAGGTTGGACTGGCCACAGAAGGAACACTCCGTGAGGCCGTCAACGCAATAGGGGCCATTCTCCACAAAGCGCAGCACCCGCTCGACCACCGGCTGCAATTCCCCGCTCCGCCATTCTTTCTCCATCGCCTCGAGTTCGCCCGGGCCGAGGAAGTCGAAATCTTCTTCATCGTCTTTGGTGTTCATGGTGGTGCTCCTGTTGTTCTCCTCTCACGAAGCCACCAAGACCTATCATGGTCGCAATGGCTACGCTGAGCCCAGTCAGGCCGGCTGACTGGCCAGTCACGTCCCTGCCGAGCCCTTGCGCCCGTGCGGAGCGCTACGACCGTCTCGGGAAACGAGTCGTACTGTAGACGCGCATTCAGCCTTATCAGTGAAAGCAAATTTGGTCCGCTGATGACGCGGATAAACGCCGATTGGAAGCTTCATAATCCTAATCCGTGCCATCCGCGAAATCCGTGGTTGCAGCTGCCTTTCCCAGATTCGCTCGGGCGTCTTCGGCGGCGGACGAAAGTCCTCCGCCCAAGCCTGACCACGTAATCAGGCTGGCTGCAACGCCGGAGGTAGAAACCGCTTCATGCACCGCCACGCTGCCGGGTGCCATGAAAACCCATTGTCGATCCACCCTCCAGCCTGGCGCCTGCGCCGCGCAGGTCAGTCGCGGCACCACCTTTACCGGTGGGCGCTCTAGCTGAAATTTGCGAGTTGCCATGACGGTCCACCCCAAACTCCCCCGCCTCCGACCCAGCGAGGCCCGCACCCCAGGCGGGAATCCCATGATCGCAGACGAATATGCTTGGCTCCGGCAGCTTCTGCACCGCCTGGATCGTGCGCTCGGCAAATGGGGAGCGGTCGAGGAGGAAATCGACACCATCCGCTGCGATTTGCAGGCCGTCTTACGCCAATCCGACCCGGCGACACCGAGTGGCCGGCGCCCTGTAGGGCATGATCTTTGGGCAACACTCCGCCAACGCGAACAACAGGAGAAGGCTCGCGTCCAATATGCGGCGACTGGCGCCAAAGCACTCGATGTGAATTCTCTGCCCGGCGGCGCCTACGAGTTTATCATCGACGGGCAGTACCGGCTCAAACTCTCGCCGCGGCTGGCTGCGTTACTGCAAGTGCTGATACAGCCCGAGGGTGCCAGTCCCGACGCGTTGGTCTCATGGAAATCGCGCACCAAGGTGCGCCGCACCCTCGCGCCGAAGTCAGGGCTCCCCATAACTGAGCATGCCCTGAATGGTTTGGTCTCCCGCTTGCGCAAGGAACTCCAGTTCCAGATCAATTTCCACCGCAATTTTGTGATGGTCCATCCGGCGCATGGCCTGCGCTTCGCCGTCCAAAAGAAGGCGCGCGGCGATGGGAGCGCCTGTGATCCGCTGTGATTGGCCAACTTCCCCCGACCCAAAATCACTCGGGGGGCGCTGCGGACGCGCGAGCCTGGCGTGAGATCCGCCGCTTTTTCCCCGGGGAATGCGCTGCGTGGTATAGACTCGCTATCTCCCGATGTCGAATACCACGGCCGCATCGGCGGCGGATCCCGCCGCCCTGAAGGGTTACCCTGAATCATCACTCCACCATGGCCCATCTTTGGATTCATCGAAGGGGAGGACTCGTTCTGGGGAATGTAGAACATGAGGTGAATAAAGGCTCCCCACTCAAGCCTGACTATTGGGTCAGGCTGGCTGCAACGCAGGGAGTCGGAATCGCTTCACGCCACCGCCACGATGCCAGGCGCCATGAAGAACTAATATCACGCAGTAAACTCACCTTCGATAATCACTATCTATTATCGATTGCCTGTGCCAAGTCAGGAACGGCCAACGCCGAAGAGTGAGGCTAAGAATACAAACCATAACACAAATATGAACTCGAATATCAAAATCGCCGCCGTTGCCGCCTTCTTCGCAATCGGTGTTTCCGCCTACGCCCAGCAGGGCTTTTTTCGTCCCGAGGTGGCCTATGTCCTACCAGCGACCAAGATTGGCTATTCCGAAGCTAAGCTGAAAGGGGCGGCAGGCTATGGTGTCGCCGGTGGCGCTGTCTTTGGCGCGCAGGATGAGCACGAGATCGGTCTTTCGCTCAGCATGTTCAACACCAATGCCTCCGAATCGACGGCAGAGCCGGTTAACTTCGCAGGTACGCAGTATAGCTCGGGTAGCGATTCCATTAAGGTTAAAGCGATGCCCGTTCTCCTCAACTATCGCTACTATTTCGGTGCCAAGACCGACACTACGCGTTTTTATGTCGGTCCTTCGATAGGTTTTACACACATGAAGGGCACGGAGACGTTAGTGGGCAACCGCCCGGGTGGAATAATTGATATACTGGAATCTGGCGACACCTCTAACGGTTTCTCTGGTGCGCTATCGCTCGGTGTTGCGGTCAAGCTGGCTGACAAGACGGATCTGGATATCGGCTATCGCTATTTTTATAGTAAAGCTTTTGACGGGAATTTTAAGGCCAATAATCTCTACACGGGCATAACCTTTAAATTCTAAGCTCTTCGAGCTCTGTTTGTACTGCTTTGCAATGGGTCACCATAACAAAGCCCTTCCGGGTGGCACCTTCTGTCAGGGGTGCCACCTGTTTCCTCTATAGCCAGCCTTCCCAAGAACTTATGACGCCTCACCATTATGGTGGCAGCCATAAGCGGCGTACTGCCCTCTTTGTCCTTGGCATCGATCAAGGTCGGATCGGTCACGAGCAGCGCGCGAACTTTTCCCATATCGCCCGTTTTTGCCACATCATGAATCGGCGCTGCCCATAGGCAGAAAGCAAATACGAAGGAAAGAATGGAAACGAGGATTGTTCGGTGGATGGCGTGGTAGTTCATAGGCGGGATAGGGGTTGGATTAGCCTGGGAAGAGAAATGCTATTTCTCCATCAGAAGGGCCGCCAACCTGCAATACGGAGAATTGCGGAAAAAGTTCGTGAATGTCGGAGACGCTTAGGAGCCGCTATCTGTCGTTGTGGTCTTCGTACTCCCCCATGAGCACGAAAGCTGCCCAACAGAACGGAGTTGAGTAGTCGGCGGATTTTCCATCTGGAGTCCGACCCTGCCGAAGCACGCTCAACTGAGCCTGGCGCAGGGATTCAGCGCGGCTCGTTTTGCCTTCCTGCAGATGTTTGAAAAATTCGGTCACGACTTGGCTCGTCGGCCCGCTCGGGACCTGCCAGAGGCTCGCACAGATGCTTTCCGCTCCGGCGTAAAAGAAAGCCGCGCTTAACCCAACCAGACCCTCGCCACCGCGCAGCCGGCCCAGTCCAGTCTGGCAGGCCGACAACATCACCACGTCTGTATCGAGCTCAAGATTCATTACCTCCTGTGCTTGCAGATATCCGTCCTCGGTTGAATCCGCCTGCGGCGTAGAGAGCGCTACGCAGGAAAGCATTCCGTTATGTGTGTCAGCAAAACCGTGCGTGCTAAAAAGCATATACCGAAACTTCGGCATCGCATCCGCTCCGCTCCCAAGGAGCCGCTTGACCTGCTCCTCGGACGCGCCTTTCTCAGCATAAATGACGGTAGTTCCCTCTGGCACTTCGGTCGTGGGTACTTTGTATTCCTCCGGTGGGCCGAACAAGGAGGCTGCCCGCATCGCTTCCTGTTCGGTCTCTGGCAGGGTCGTCAATCGCAGGCCGCCGCCCTTGTAATTGTCCGTTCGGAAGCTGCGCATGCGCGTAAGCATGTCATCCTGAACAACAGGAGTTGTTTGCGCGAGTTCCAGATTAGGAGGAAGGCTGCCAAAATCCGGATTGGCAAAGGACAGCAGTTGCCGCCGCGGAATTTTGCGTTTCTGCTCCCGCTCGGTTCGTTGCCGTCGCAGAGTCTCCAGCGTGGTCATGGCTGGCACCGATGAGACCGCAAATCGCTCAATCAAATATTGGCGTTTATTTTCTTTCTCTCCGGCGATGCGCAGCATCCCGAAGGGGATGTAGTTCAGCGAGCCGTCTGGAATGACGAGCAGATGCCCGATCTTCTGTTTCTCCAGTTCGGCCCTGGCGGTTATAGGCAGCACCACTGTGCCCAATCTCTCCAAAATTGCCTGTTCCTGGGCTTCGTCCACAAGGTTGAGCCGCTCAGCCGCTTTGCGGCTTAGGTCGTCGGCACGCATCCGTGCGAGCTTTACGAGACCGTCCAGCCCAACTGTGTCTGATCGCTTCTTCCATGCATCGGCGAGTTGCTCTATTGTGGCTTCCTGCCGCGCCAGCAGCTCAGGAAGAGCCTGAGTGGAAACCCCGAGTTTGTGGGTGGTGACGCCGGTGCGAGTCAAGATGAGCAACCAGGCCTCCTCTTCTCCGAGCGAATATTGCAGGACCGCAGTGTCAGCATCCAAATCCCGAGCCATCTCCATCGGTTTGCGAAATGCCGGTGCCACATAATCGCCCAATGCGGTTTTTTTCAGCGACACTTCGATCATGTTTCGCTGTTGCTGCAAATCGTCGATTTCCTGGGTGAGACGAGTCCTCTGCTGCGAGTCGGACTCCGGCAGGTCCACACGCAGTGAGCTTAGCTTACTAATCCTCAAAGACAGCTCCTTGTTCTTAAAGAGCAGTCCCATGTCGCCTGTGCTGCGCATCATCGCAGCCTTTTCGCGCAGTGCATCCTCTAGTGCCCGCCCTTTGGCTGAGTCGGCAAAGTGAAACGCAGCGCACTCCGTTTCCGCGCCCCACTGGGTCACGCCGGGGTCGGAAAGCGAGACACCTCCCTTCTTCATCCTGAAAAGCAATGATATGATTTTAGAATATTCAAAAGCTGTCTTTTCGAACCAAGTGATCCGAAATTCGGTTGCCGTGATAAGTTGGCGCTCTCTTTCCGAAGATTGAATTGACCCCAAGCGATGCCTTAGAGCCTCTCGAAGTAGTGTCTCGCCTCCAACGCCTTCATACGCTGACGCCAAAATGAGATTTCCATAACCAGCAGTTGATCGACGAGAACCTAATATAATCTTCAGAGCGTCGGAGAATTTGTGCTGATCGATCAAAATTCGTGCTTTATAGGTCCGTTCCATATTATCCTGCTCCTTCGCCATCTCCGGGCGAGTTTGCAGGATATCTTTTGCAATTTGGTATTCCCGAAGCGCTGAATCATAATCTCGAGTTGCACGAAAAGCATCGCTCATATAACAATGAGTTACCATCTGATTTAGTTCAGAGGCGGGAATATCCGAAGATAATGCAAGGGCTCGGCGGAGATAGGCAAGCGCTTCTACATACCTTCCTTGTTGCGCCATTCTATCGCCCATCCTCGAATGTTCGATCGCCAGAATATTACGCGTTTCTAGACAACCCGGTACCGCATTCCCAGTCTCAATCAAGCTAAGTGCCTTTTTGTTTTCTGCCAGAGCAAAATCCAGTTGTCCTAAATCATTCAGGGCGCTAGACAGATTTGCCAGGCAAGCGACCTGCTGCAATACATTATTGGGTTGCTTATTATAAACGGCTAAAGCAGCTCGGAGATTCACTATGGCGTCTTCGTACTGACCTAGATTACGCAAAGCATCACCTCTGTTCATTAGAACTGTCGCACCAAAATCTGTATTCACGGGATTGCCTGAAGCTGCCAGACTGGCAAGTATGGAACTGTCTTGCTCGATGGCTTCCCTATAGCGCCCAAGCGTGCAAAGTTGCGACGCGACATTCATGCGTAGGGAGAGGACTATCATATACTGAACTTTCACGTTGGGCCGAGTGCATAGATCCAGTCCCAATTGGAATTGCTTTAGTGCCTCCTGCTGCCGTCCCAGTTTCTGCATGACCAGGCCGAGCTTAGTATAACAAGCAATCTCATTACGGAGGGAAACGCCGGTTTTTTGGTAGAGAACCAAGGAAGCATTCAGTTCGTCCAATGCTGCTCCATATTGCCGAAGAGTAACGAGAATCTCCCCAACTCTAACACGTAGTAAGGCCTCCGTTTCTGTGTACCCGGGTGTATTTTGGATAATCGACAAAGCAGCCCGGAATTCGCGTAATGCCTCCTCGGATTGTGCCAGTGTATTTAGCGCCAGGCCAAGCTGTTCGTGGCAGGACGCTTGTTGAGGGAGGCAAGTCTTGCTGCTCTCGTAGATCGACAGAGCCCGTCGGAACTCTACAATGGCTTCACTGTCCCGTCCGAGAGCCTGCAATGAGACTCCAATGCCATAATAGCATTCAGCCTGCCTCAGATCCTGCCCCGAAACAGAAGCATATATTTCAGCGGCTGTACGAAATGACTGGATGACCTCTTCGTGCTGGGAGCAACGAAGCCAGGCAACTCCGATATTGTAAGTGTGCTCAGCTCTCACGTTCTCGGTGCGCGGCACTTGCTCCAGGTCAGCGATTGCCGATTTCCAAGCTTTAATAGCTCCCTTATAATCAGATTTCTGAAACAGTGCCGTCGCGAGTGCATTGTTGTTCATCGCACGTTTGCCGGCAGAAAGGCTCTCGACCGTTGTGAAGCGGGAACCGCTGCCTGCAGCAGACTTGGACTGTGCCATCGCCTTGCGTTCAGAATCTGGCTGCTTTGCGGACGTGACGTCATTTGTTGACGCAGCGATTGAGGCTGAGGTCGCGTTTGGCGACTGTGATGGAAGCTGTTCAGCTTGATCCAAAGCCCTCTTTTGTGCGTCCTTACCCTCTACTCCCATCTCGATCAATTTACGGCAGAGTGCTTGTTCGTTGTCGGTACCCTGGATTGATTGAAGCAATTGAAGCGCCTGTCGAACATTGTCCAGCGACTCGTCAAACTTGGACCCTCGGTTTTGTGCCGTACCCAGGCCCATCAGGCATAAGGCCTGTTGCAACTCTGTGCCTTCTATCGATCTATACAAAGCCAATGCCTCCCAATATATCGATTTCGCACTCGTTATATCGCCTGACTTCAGCGCCACATTTCCACTTTTTAGGAGCTCAGTCGCTTTTCTGATCAATCTTTTCGTCAAGATTGAGTCTTGATCAACGGAGTCGTCCGATCGGCTTGAGCCAATCGACGATACACTCGTGTCGCTTAGGCTTTCTTTCGACGCTGCGAAAGCGGCGGAGCACAAGATCGATGCCGAAAGAATGAGAATAACAGATATTCCGCTTTTCCGCAAAAACGGAGCGCGCATGCTTGCATTCGCAATCGAAAGGAAGGCCTGCGATCCATGCATAAATTCTGAGACGGATTTGTTATCCATAGACATCAGGATCTAGTCATCCGGTAGATTGCCGGAGGTGTCGCGCTCATCAGAATCCGGGCGTTTTGCGTTTCCGTCTGAGCCCTCTGAATCATTGTCCTTTTTGTTGTACAGGAGAAGATGTTTGGCGTTCAGTCCCGCCCAGTTATCTGACTCTGTAGCGCTTTAATCGTGGCTCGGCACTTCGCTTGATCCTCGTCCGTTCCCGCGATTGACTGGAAAAGCTTGAGTGCCAGCTCGATTCTCCGAATCGCCTCCGCATTCCTGTTCATTTGGGTAAGGGCGATTCCGATGCCCACCTGCCATTTGGCCTGTTCGCGCTCTGTTTCTGGAATCGCTTTTAAAAGTACCAAAGCCTGCTCAAAACAAGGGATCGCTTCCGAATACTGACGTGTCATCGCCCGTGTAAGGCCGATGTTGGTAAGGCAGGCCACCTGTTCGCGCTCCGTACCCTGGATGGCTTTGTAAAGAGCCAAGGCCTCATACCCCCGTTTGTATCCCTCCTCATAATTGCCGCCTTGCATTAGCGCGCCGCTGATGGACCCACAGCATTTCGCCTGTTGATGCTCTGTGCCTGGGATGGCTTTGAAAATCTTCAACGCAGAGATCCAAGCTTCGATTGCGCGCATGGAGTCCCCTGTCTGGAATGCAGTGCTGCCTTGCTTGAAGAGCTCGTTTGCTTTTTTAATCTCATCTTGTGCGGCGATGGTTGTTGCCCCATCAGATGAACGATCAGCTCCGGCGGTCTTTCGTGCTAACTGTTCCTGACTCTTAATTTCTTCAATCGTCTTCCGACAAAACGCCTGCTCTTCATCAGAATTGCCGACAGATTGGTAGAGCTTGAGGGCCTGTTCCATCCGTTGAATTGCTTCCGCATATTTTTTGATTTCCTTCAACCCGATGCCAATATTTTCGAGGCAACCTGCCTGCTTAAGCTCGGTCCCTGGGCAGATTCGGTAGAGAATCAGGGCCTGTTCCTCCCACTTGATCCCTTCCTCATATTTGGACATCTTGAAAAGCATTGCGCCTATATTCTGGTGGCCCATCGCCTGTGCCCTCGGGTCACCGTCGTGGGCCTTTAAATTGGTTAGGGCCTGTTCCATCCGTCGGATAGCTTCCTCAGTCTTGCCAATGGCATCCAGCGCAAAACCGAGCTTCAAGTAGCATAGACCCTTCTTATACTCGGCGTCATCAGTCGTTCCGTAAAAATGGATTGCTTGTGTCCAAGACTTTATCGCCCCCATCGTATCACCAGCCTCGGACAGCTTGTCGCCTTGTAGGGATAGGGTATCCGCCTGAGCGTTGTCGTCAATAACCTCTTCCTGTGCTGCGAGTGAGGAAAGGCACCAAGGCAATCCCAGCAGAATGAAAAATGCGAAAAGGACACCTTTCAGCGATATGATACCGACGGTCAGTTTTGATTTAGTGTTCATAAGCATCTCCTTCTCATCTTTGTGGTGTTATCTGGAAACAATGCCGATATGTCGTTTGGTTTACTAATCTGGCAGCTTGGAAAGCTGATTGGCTTTCGCAAAGGCTGTGCTGGCTTCAGAATCCCGATTCTGGCCTTCGTACGCTCGCCCGAGCAGACGGAAAGCTAAAGGATTGTTCGGCTCGCGTTTGCTCCATTCCCGACAGACCTCCAGTGCTTGCTGAAAACGACGCTGATCGAGCAGTTGCATGGCCGTGACAACCGGAGGTGCATCGCTTGCCCCTGGGGATATGGACCGGGTCTTCAGGTCGTCCGCTTGGGCTCCGCTCAGACGTGTGTCGGATTCCCAGGCCAGAAGTTCAATCTGCTGACGGACAACCGGCTGCTCGTAGTTCAGGGCAAGCGAGCGCTGATACGCATTCAATGCTTCTGCTTTGCGGCTGAGCGCCGCCCAGAGCCGGCCGAGTCCTTTATAGGCTGAGGCTAGGGCGGGCTCCACTTGTAGCGCTTTCCGCAACGACTGTTCGGCGGCACCCGAAGCCTGGGCATCGGTGGCATTCTTTTCCACCTTGGCTACCTCAAACAGTCCGAGATTCACCCATCCCTGCGCGTCGTTCGGCTGGCCGGTGACGTACCGTTTGAAAAGAGCTTCGGCTTCGTCGATCTTGCCGGCCCGATAGGTAATGATGGCGAGATTCGCCAGCGGGAGCACTGACTGCGGATCCAACCGCAAAGCCGCTTCATATTCCGCCCTGGCTTTTCCGTCGCGATCTTTGTCATCAATCATCAGATACGCATTCCCGAGGTAGTTGTGCAGAATGGCTCGCTGTGGTTCCTTGGCCACCGCCGCCAAGTACCGATCCAGAAATTGCGTCGCGAGCCATCCGTTCCGGGCACATTCCTCAATGCGACGGTGGTAGGCGACATTTCCGGGATCCTTTGCGGAAAGCCTGCCGTAGATCTCAAAGGCCTTGGCAAAATCCTTGGAAACAAATGCTGTTTCAGCCTGAGTGGTCTCCGGAACCCGTCGCGATTCTTGTACGGCGACCATCCAAGACACGACTGCCGCGATGATCACCAGCAACCCAAGCACGCCTGCCGCCCAAAGCCGTAATCCACGGCGCAACCGGTTGAGCTCGTCACGCATTTGCAGCACACTCGTTTTGAGCGCATCTTCGCTTGCGAGCGGATGGAAGAGATGCATGTCCTGCTGTAGCTTTAGACGATAAGCCGCGTGCAACTTCTGCAACTCCTCCGGCTCGGCCTCGTGTGGATCGCGCGGAAACTTCGTGTCGAGGAGAAGATACCAGACCTTCTTTCCCTGCTGCCGGGCGTATAGCGCCTCATACTGCGTGTAACTGACGCGGCCAAAGGTTTCATCCGGGGTACCAGATTCGGCTCCATAACATCCACCGACCAATTGCACGACGCCTTTGCAGCCATCTATTTTCTCTCGTAGCATGGCGCGCAAGTCGCCCTGCCCGGTGCCAAAAACGTCCTGCCAGACGGGCTCGTAGCCGAGAAATTGCAGGGTGTTGGCGACCAACTGCCGGGCACTCTTTAGTTCCTTGCTAACCGCGGAAATAAATATGGTCGGACGAATTGACATGATATTCAGCCCTGGCGGGATCTTGTGGTTATGTTTTCGTTTATGCGTACATCCGGCCTACGTGGTCTTTCATCTCTCCAACCTGCCTCCAGTGCTCCAGGCAACGGAGACCGTTCCGAATAATCGGCAGGACAAGTGCTTGATTTCATAGCGGGGTGCTGAATAGGAAGCGCACAAAATCTCACTAACGGACTTCGTCCCACATCAAGTCGCACGGCAAGAAAATCAAAGAGGTAAAAACAACTCCTTGCATGTTCGTTATTTGTGCAGATTTTACAAGTTCGTTCCTCTGCCCTCCCCGGGCCGAGGCGGTTTCATGTGCTCGGACTCAGCTATGTCAGTCTCTGTTCAATCTCAATCGTTCGAGAATGCGTTTTGCGGACCGACCAGAGACAAACAGATACTCCTCGATCCGCCATTGGCACCAGCGGGCATGTCGCTGTTGGCATTCGTGGGCTAACTCCTGTGGTTTACTTCTCATGCCTACATGATGGAACGTCCCGCCGGAGACTTCCATACTGGGCACAGTCAGGCAGCCTGATCTCAAGATCAGCAGAAATCACAGAGAACAGGTCTTCGATTCTAACTTCTGTGCCCTCGTTTAGCGTTAAGTTCATCTGGTCACCAAAAAGTGTTTCCAGTCGACATGCTTTGCGTGTTGGATAGTTGCCGATACCGGCACAGCCTTCGGTGCTTTCGGTGGACGTATCAGCTTTAATCCAACTTCATGCAGATCCCGGTCTGGATTGACCGGTTAGATTTGGCTGCGGCTATGCCGCGCTATAAGTTTTCGTGGTTCCAGATCCAGAAGGATCGAAACCAAGGCTACTCTTCTGTTTTCCCCCTGAACTTCGTGTCAGAAGCAAGGGGAACTTCGCGTTCGAGGGATTCGGTTCGTACCAATTCGAGGAACCTTACTTGCCGGGAAAAAGTTTGCTGTGATCCGAGTGTACTTCGTCGTGGTCGAGCGCGGATTCCAAATGGGTTGTGACGCGGGCGCTTGGCTCCATCGACTCCTCCAGCACCTTTTCGATGGCGGTCGCCATCCGGTGGGCTTCGGCAAGCCCGGTGCCAGGGGGGAAAAGAAGGTGCAACTCAACCCAATGCTTGTCGCCAAGGTAGCGATGGCGCAGGTTGTGGTACGAGAGTCCATACCGGGCCGTTTCACGATCTAGGATCTCCGTGAGTTTCTTGTGGACCTCCGGATCAACCGTGTCCATCAGCCCGGCAAACGCCGACTTTATCAGACCGGCGCCCGAAAAGAGGATGTTTACCGCCATGACGATGCCGCAGATGGGATCGAACGGCAGCCACTTTGTCACCATCACCAAACCCAAACCGACGAGCACAGCGAGACTCGTCCAGAAATCCGTAAGCACATGCTTGCCGTTGGCGATCAAGATGAGCGAATGCTTGCGCCGGCCCAGCCAGACCAAATAGGCGCCCAATACGCCGTTGATGGCGGCAGCGGCGGCTGTAAGCGCGGTGCCGAAGCCGAGGTTTTCGAGACTCAGGCCCGTCATCCATTTGTGCACCGATTCATAAATGATGTAAATCGCCGCAAGGATTATCATCCCTCCCTCGAACCCGGCGGAAAAGAAGGAGATCTTGGCGTGGCCGTAGGGGTGCGTCTCGTCCGCTGGCTTGTACGAAAACCGAAGGCTGCAGGCAGCAAAAATGACCGCAGCAACATGCACCACCGACTCGGCTGCGTCACTTAAAATGGCGGCCGATCCCGTCAACAGATAGGCTCCAACCTTCATCACGAACATGAGCAGTCCGATGCCTAGGGATAAGGTCATCGCAAAACTCAAGGCCTTGCGATCGGCGGCAGTCTGGATGTAGTTGCTCATGAGCCAAATTGCTAGCAATCGGGCGATAGGATGTCGAGACTGTCACCCCGCAATCGATATCGATAACTTTCATTCTGAGTTTTCCCTGTGTTCCCCGCGCCCCCCGTGTTAAAAACGGCTGTGGTTGGTCTGGCTTCTAACTTCTGGCCTCTGGCCTCCGGTTTCGGCCCGCCTTCGCCCTCGCGGGACTACGCCGCGATAGCCCTACTTCGCTCGGTCTGCGCCCGAGCTTCGAAGG
>JBAZHQ010000003.1:0-34195 GCA_041652235.1 Opitutaceae bacterium
GGAACTGCTGCGACAGGTATGCCGCGCCTTTGTTGACAAGGGATCTTATGGGTTTGCCTGGGCCGGGTTGGATACCCGGGAAGGCAAGCCGCAGGAGTGTGTCGCGCATTGGAGCGCCGATGCCGGGCTTAAGGCAGTCCTGGAATCGTCCGGGGGCGGGTCGCCGGTTGTTTCGCTCGCCGAGGTTTCCCTCAAGGAGAATCGCATCGTCGTATTCAACGACTTGATCGGCGATCCGGGTGCCCAGGGTTGGGGCGAGGCGGCGGTGCGACTCGGATTTCATTCGGCGGCGGCTTTCCCTCTCCGGGAAAGAGGATCCGCGATCGGTTCGATCGCCTTGTACTCGTTTGAGCAAAACGCCTTCTCCACACGCGAGGTGAGCCTTCTCAAGGCCGCCGTGGAGGACATTTCCTATGCCTTCGATAATTTCCAGAGGGAAATCGAGCGTGTTCAGACGCAGGCCGATCTGAAACAAAGCGAGCAGCGTTTCAGGAGACTGTTCGAGCAGGCGCCGGTCGCCTATCTTACCCTGGATCCCGATGCCCGCATTCTGGATACCAATCATGCGTGGCATGCCATGCTGGGGGAGCACGGGGAGCACGAGCCCGCAAAGTCTTCACGCTCCTTCTCCGACCATCTCGCGCCCATATATAGGGAATCGTTCCCGGAAAAGTTCAAGGCGTTCATAGCCGCAAAACGTGACCGATCCATGGACTTGGAGCTGATAGGCAGCGGCGGACAGAGGGTTTCCGCCAGCGTGGAGATCCACGTCGAGACGGACGCCCAGGGAGTTTTCAAGCAGGCTCACTGCGTCGTGTTCGACGTCACGGAAAGGAGGGAGTTCGAGGCGGCGCTCCAAGCCAGCGAGGAGCGCCTGACTCTTGCGTTCGAGGTCGCGAACGACGGCATCTGGGACATGGATTTGCGCACGGGCCAGGGATACCTCTCGCACCGTTATTTCACCATGCTTGGGTATGCACCCGGTGAATTTCCGGGGGGGCTCGATCACTGGCGCTCGATCGTTCATCCGGACGATTTTCCGCGCACGGAAGCCGCGTTTCAGGGCTTTCTCGGCTCAAGCAGCGATGAGTTTGCCTGCGAGCATCGCATGCGTGCACGGGACGGGTCGTGGAAGTGGGTGCTGTGCCGGGGCCGTGCAGTGGAAAAGGACAAGGAAGGAAGGAAGCTCAGGGTCCTGGGCACCAACAGCGACATTACGGCCCGCAAAGCTGCCGAGGAGGCGCTGCTGGAGACGGTGCACAGATACAGCAGCTACATCTCCGAGTCTCCTCTTTCGATCCTGGCAATGGACGACCAGGGCAATATCTGCGAAGCCAATCCCGCCAGTTGTTCCGTTTTCGGGTTCTCTGAAGCCGAGATGAAAACGCATACCCTGATCAACCTTCTTGAAGGCTCCTCGACGGCAAGCGGCAGGCGCATGCTGGCGCAAATCCTCAAGACGGGCAGGACCGAGGGCGAAGTGCGCGGAAGACGGAAGAATGGAACGCTTCTCCATTTTTCCCTCGTTGGAGCCACGGTATCGCCAAAGAGACATCTCCTTTTCTGCCAGGACGTGACGGCCAAAAGGCGGATGGAACTAGCCCTGCAATCCCGCGAGGCGATGCTGGAGAGCATCCTGCATACCGCAATGGATGGATTCTGGATCCTCGACATGGAAGGCAGGATTCTCGAGGTGAACGAGAGTTACTGCGCCTTGAGCGGCTACACCCACAAGGAACTTCTCCAGATGCGATTCCTTGACCTCGAGGGCGTCGAGAACCTGAGCGCCATCCAGCAGCATATCGAAAGAATCCGCAGGATGGGAAGCGATCGATGGGAAACCTCGCATCGCCGGAAGGACGGCTCGCTGGTGGACATCGAAATCAACGCGGCATTCCTCACCGTCGATGGCGGTCGCATCGTTGTATTCCTGCAGAATATAAGCGAGCGCAAGCGCGCGGAGATCGCCCTCCGGCAGTCGCAGAAACGGCTGTCCCTGATCATCGAGGGTTCGTCCCTGGCGGCTTGGGACTGGAATCTCTCCACGGGTGAAATCGTCTTCAACGGCTACTGGGCGCGACTGCTCGGATGCGGAGAGGACGAGATGTCGCTCACCGCGGACGAGTTCATGAAGATGCAGCATCCCGAC
Source organism: Opitutaceae bacterium (assembly GCA_041652235.1). Lineage (GTDB taxonomy): Bacteria > Verrucomicrobiota > Verrucomicrobiia > Opitutales > Opitutaceae > MWDT01. Next base: position 2,150 of record JBAZHQ010000003.1, read on the forward strand.
GACGCCGCCCGCGTAGGGCAGCACATCCGGGATCATTTCGAAGGCCGTTCGGGCGCCATCGACTGCGAATATCGCCTACGTCACAAGAATGGCTCGTGGCTTTGGATCATGGACCGGGGACAGGTGATAGCACGGGACCCCGCGGGCAAGCCCCTCCGGGCCACTGGAACCCAGCGCGATGTAACGGAGCGGCATCTCGCCCAGGAACGTGTGAGACAGCAGGCGGCGCTCCTGGACCAGACATGCGACATCGTGTTTGCCACCGATGTCGGCGGCGCCCTGCGCTACTGCAATCGAAGCGCCGAGATGTTCCTCGGCTCCACGTCCGCAGCGTGCGAAGGGAAGAGCCTGGAGTTTTTGCTCTCGGACGCCCATCCCTCTTTCGGCTCCGAACTGATCCGTACGGTTCTTAGCACAGGGGAGTGGCATGGAGAGATCGCCTTCGAATCCGGCGCCAGAACGGGTCGCATTTGGGACAGCCGCTGGTCGGTTGTCCCCGCCGCCGAGGGACACTCCATAATCGTTCTTATGGTGAACACGGACGTGACCGAGAAGCGAATGCTGGAGTCCAGGTTCCTAAGGTCGCAGCGGATGGAAAGCATCGGAGCGCTTGCGACCGGGATATCCCACGACCTGAACAATATTTTCCTGCCGATATCGCTTGCCTCCAGAATGCTCCGCCAGGGGCCAACCGAGGAACAGCGCAGCTCCCTGTTCGACATGCTGGACAAGAGCGCGCAGCGCGGCGCCGACATTGTGCAACAACTGCTGACCTTCAGCAAGGGCGTCGAGGGGCAGCGCAGCGAACTGCAGCCGCGCCTGCTTCTTGTCGAGATGCAGAAGATCGTTCGCGAGACTTTCCCAAAGAATATTTCGCTTCAATGCGAGCTGCCCGAGGATCTGTGGACCATCGCGGTCGATCCTATCCAAATACACCAGGTGCTTCTCAACCTGTGCGTCAACGCACGGGATGCCATGCCGGAAGGCGGCGTGCTCACTCTCTCGGGCGAGAACATACTGTTCGACGAATACTATGCGGCGATGAATCCCGAAGCGGATACAGGCCCCTACATCGTCATGACGGTGGGAGACACCGGCGTCGGCATTCCTCCCGAGCGCCTGGAGAAGATATTCGATCCCTTCTTCACAACCAAGGAGAGTGGAAAAGGCACCGGGCTTGGCCTGTCGACTGCGCATGGGATTGTCAAAAGCCACGGGGGATTCATCCAAGTGCGGAGCAAGCCCGGCCAGGGCTCGTCGTTCAAAATCTACTTTCCCGCCGTACCCAACCTTGTCGCTGTCGAGGAGGAGCCCGCGCTTGACGAGGTTCCGCTGGCGAACGGAGAAACCATTCTCGTCGTGGACGACGAAGAGGCGATCCGCGAAACGCTGCGGCATATGCTCGAAAAGCAAGGCTATCGCACCCTTGTGACGGCGGATGGGCGCCAGGGCATGGTATGCTTTGTGCAGCAAAGAGCGCGTGTCCGCGCCGTGGTGACCGATATCATGATGCCCGTGATGGACGGCGCCGAACTGATCCGGGCGATCCGAAGCGTAGACCCTGTCCTTCCCATCATCGCCATGAGCGGCCTGCCTGAGAAGGAGCTTTCAACCTGCAACATGGGCGCGCAGGCAAACCATTTCCTGATCAAGCCGTTCGTATCGGAGCAATTGCTGTCTCTCCTGCACAGCCAAGTCCACCCAGGCACTGCGATCCCCAGGGCGGACACAAGGCTGTCCGAAGAGCATGTCCATTGAGATCCAACCATTCGCACCGCTCGAATCATGAGTTCTCAGTCATTAACAACGAAGCAACAAGAAGCGAAGAAGGTGCTTTTATGGCTTTGCTTCGACTGCTCCCTCGGAGGCAACCCCCCGGGTTGCCACATGCATTCGCTCAGGCTGCGCTCTTACGCGGAACGCCGCCGCATGATCGATCAGATGGGCGGACCCGAGTGCATTCAGATTCATACCCTCCATCGCGTCTGTCTTGCCCGGAAGGAAAGCCTGATGTTCGCGGCTCGTTCGTCTGAGGAGGAATCCTGCATCATGGACATCGGCGCGGTTAAGATTCCCGAGTGAGGTGCACTATGGCTAACAAGACATCGGCTTCTGGCGGCCATTTTCAGGACATCAACGACCTGAGAGTCCTTCTTGCGGAACGGGGACGCCTCATTGCACACCTGCAGCGAAAGAATGAGGAGGCAGAGCAATTCAACCGGCTGGTATTTCACGAATTGCGCAACCCGCTCCATACCATCAGGGGGTTCTCCGAGATTATGCATCAGGATCTGTCGAAGGGACAGACGACGACGCTGCTGCCGGACCTGAATCGCATCATCGATGCGGCGGCGCGCATGCAGAGCCTGATCGATGGCATTCATGCCCTGTCGAAGGCGGGCCGAACGGTCGAACTTAACGAGCAAATTATGATCGGCGAACTTGTAGCCGAGATTTTGAGTTCGCTTAAGGACGGGCTGGCTGCCGGCAAAATCCACGTTGTGACTTCAGATTCCCTTCCGGAAGTGAATGGGGATCGGGCTCGGTTGCGGATGGCGGTGCGGAGTCTTATCGAACAGGCCATCAAATCGCTCGAACGCCAGCCTGAACCGATGATCGAGATCGATTCCGATTCCGCTTCCGGGGAGCACACGATATTCATTCGAGACAACGGAGCCGGAATTTCCACGGATCGCATGGCTTCCCTGTTTCAGCCCGCCCTTGGCACAGAGCCGGGGCTCAACGAGCTAGGCATGGGCCTTGCCATCGCGCGTCGCATCATCGAGGCCCATGGCGGAAGACTGTGGGCCGAATCGGAAGGCCGCGGCAAAGGCGCCTGCTTTTCGTTTACGATCCCGATGGCGGGCTGGAACGCCTCCAAGGGTCACAACGGCTGATGTCTGCATCGGCCACTACACCCATGGCGCTCGAACTTCTACTGATCGAGGACAGCAATGCCCACGCGGAACTCGTGAGACGCGCTCTGGCTGCCTTGCCTGAGCCCGTGTCCCTTAGGATTGCGGAGACGGTCGCTGCGGCGCGGACTGCGATCGCCGAGAAGCAGCCGGACCTTGTGCTTCTCGACGTGAAGCTTCCCGATGGCACCGCGATGGATATTCTGCCCGGCGCGTCCGAAGAGGCCGCATTCCCGGTCATCGTCCTCACCGGGCACGGCGATGAAGTCCTTGCAGTCGCCTGCATGAAGGCGGGTGCGATGGATTATCTGGTGAAGTCGCCCGAGACCCTGCGCTCCATCACGCTCACCATCCAGCGCATTCGCAACGATTGGAGCCGTGTGCTTGAGCATCGCCGGACCCTCGCGTCGTTGCGCGAGAGCGAGGAACGCCTCCATGCCCTGTTCGATGAAGCCAACGATGCCATGTTCGTCACGGATCCCGAAACGGGGCTCATCGTCGATGTGAATAACCAGGCGGAACACCTGATGGGCATGACGCGCGACGAACTCGTGGGGCTGCATGAGAGCCTGCTTCATCCCAAAGAGATGGGATCGGAGGCGCGGCGCATCTTCTCCAACCCGTCCGCGCATGCCGGGAAACTGATAGCCGAGGCCGAGGTTGAGACGCGAAAGCGGGGCAGGGTCCCGGTCGAGATCAGCGCCAGCACGATTTCGCTGCATAACGGGAAAAAGATCGTCCTGGGCATTTTCAGGGATGTTTCCAAAAGGCGCCAACTGGAAGACCAATTGCGCCAGGCTCAAAAGATGGAAGCCATCGGCCAGCTCGCCGGTGGCGTGGCGCACGATTTCAACAACGTTCTTGCGGCGATCATGCTTCAGCTCGGCCTGCTGCAGAGCGACAATCGGATACCCTCGGACATCAGCTCTTCACTCACTCTTCTGGAAGCGGCGACCAAGCGCGCCTCGGAACTCACGCGCCAGCTTCTTCTTTTTGGCCGCCGCCAGCCCGCCAAGCTCCAGCCTGTGGATTTGGACATCCTCCTGGTGAATCTTCTCAAGATGCTTCGTCGCCTGATCGGCGAGTCCATCCACCTCGAATTCAAGCCGCGGCCCAACAGTTGCTGGATCTTCGCCGACCCCAGCATGGTCGAGCAGATCGTGATGAATCTTGTCGTGAATGCCCGCGACGCCATGCCGCAGGGGGGGCGCATCGTCATAACCACCAAGATCGTGGACTGCGCGATGCCTGTCACTTGGGTGGACACGCCTTCGCAATCGGCTCCGGGCTCCTACGTTCGCCTGGCCATCACCGACACGGGCTGCGGCATGGACGAACCTGTGCTCAAGAAGCTCTTTGAACCCTTTTTCACGACCAAGGAACAGGGCAAGGGCACAGGCCTGGGACTTGCTACCGCCTACGGCATCGTCAAACAACACCATGGATGGATAGATGTGCGGAGCGAAAAGGGGAAAGGCGCCTGTTTCCAGGTCTTCTTGCCCTTGCGCCTTCCCATGCGGGCCGCCTCGGGCGATGGCGACCAAGCCATGCCAGTTTCGTCAGGCTGCGAAACGGTCCTGCTTGTCGAGGACGACGCAATCGTGCGGACCTTCACCAGCCTTTCCCTTCGTGCGTCGGGATACACCGTGCTGGAAGCATCCGATGGCGAGGAGGCGATGAATGTTTGGAACAGGCACGGAGACAAGGTGGAGGTGCTTTTGAGCGACATGATCATGCCGCAAGGATTCAGCGGCTGGGATCTCGCCAAACTCATGCGCAAGGAGCGGCCGGATCTGCCGGTGTTGCTGATGAGCGGGTATTCCGACGATCTGTCGCGTCAGGTTCTAGAGCGTGAGAACAGCGTTGTTTTCCTGCAGAAGCCTTTTGACATGGCCAAGCTCACTCAAGCGCTCCGCACGGTTCTGAAAGGCAAGTTTCCGAATCCCCGCCCATGAGCAGGGTCCGCAAGAATCGCCTTGCGGGGAAGCGGCATGCTTACAATGACTCGGCGCGGTGAAAATCGCTTTTCTGGGCGGAAGCTTCGATCCGGTGCATTTCGGGCATCTCTGCATCGCGCAGGACGCTCTTGGGCACCTGCAACTCGACAGGGTCGTCTTTGTGCCCGCAGCCAAATCCCCCCTGAAACCCGGGAACATTCACGCGGAGGGGCGGTACCGTCTTGATATGCTGAGACTGGCTTTGGAAGGGGATGCTCGGTTTGATGTCTCCGAGATCGATCTTAAACGGGGGGGGGTGAGCTATACCGTCGATACGGTGCTTCAGCTTAAAAAGGAACTGCCGGGAGACCGTCTCTTCTGGATACTCGGGTCCGATCAGCTTGCGCTTTTGCCCCGTTGGGAGCGCGCCGGGCAACTCGTCCGGGAGATCGAGTTCATCTGCCTCGATCGTCCCGGATGCCAGGTTTCCGATCCGGAGCCTGTCCCAGGACTCAGGCTGCACCGCTGCCAGGGGCATTTGATGCAGATCAGTTCCACCGAAATCCGTGATCGCGCCCGTCGCGGCCTTTCCTTGGAGTGCTTCATGCCGCACAAGGCGATTGTCTATCTCAGCCAAAACCATCTTTATCTCTGACGAATGAATTCATCCCGCTCCGCGTCTCCCGCTCTCGCCACACTGAAGCTCGTCTGCCGCGCCCTCGACGACAAGAAGGCCGAGGATCTGCGCGTGCTCGACGTGAGCGCGCACTCGTCCATCACGGATTTTCTTGTTCTGGCGACGGGCACTTCGGAACCCCACCTTCGCGCACTGCGCGTGGAACTGGAAAAAGTCCTCGATGCCGCAAAGGTGCACATCGTAGGCATGGATGCCGCCCAGGCGAGCGGCTGGATGGTCGTGGACGCCTTTGACGTCATGGTTCACTTCTTCACCCCTGAAAAACGAAAGTTCTATCGTCTCGAGACTCTTTGGAAGGATGCGATTGAGGTTTCCGTCCCCCGGCTTTTGGACGCGCCGACCAAGTCCGCCATGGCGCGAGCCAAGCCTGCGCGAGCGAGCGCCAAGGGGAAAAAGAAGACTCCGATGAAGAAAGCCGCGCCCAGGACGAAGCGCAAATCTACCGCTAAAAAACCCTGATTCCCCAGAGTGGGGAGAGGGGGCCGACTTGCCGACCGGGAGGCATTATTTGCATCGTCGTAACGGGATGCTAACTTTGCGCATCAGTGGGATGCGGGCCTCGTTTCTTGACGCTTTTTTAACAAGTTTTTTCTTGCCGAATCCGACTAGATGCAATCAAATTTCAACTCTACAGCTACCTAGGGTGGCGTGTATTATATAACTCATTACAATAATAGATTAAAGACATACACATGAAAAACATGAATACCTCCACCAAGGGCTTTACCCTTGTCGAAATCATGATCGTCGTCGTCATCATCGGCCTGCTTGCCGCGATGGCAATTCCGGCGTTCCAAAAGGTCCGTCAATCTTCTCAGGACAAGGCGGTCTTGAACAATGCCCGCCAGCTCTCCGCTGCGGCTGACCAGTTCTTCCTGGAGAAAGGCGTATCTTCCTGCTTGCCTGAAGATCTTATTGGTGCGACCAATTATGTGAAGGCGCTCAACACAGTGGCCAGCGAGACTTATCCCACGGGCTACACTCAGGGCCAAGCCATCACGATATCGGGAGTCGCCGGTGCCCGCACGATCACCTACGCTCCGTAAATTCTAACGCGTACGATTCGCGCTGCAAGCCGTCGCCTGAAAAGGGGGCGGCTTTTCTTTTGGTGCGCCCGGCAGGGCGCACCAAAGTGAAGACTTCCTATTTCTTGGTTGGTGAGCCGACCTCAAATCCTTTGAGTCTTACCCTATGCAAAACACGCTTATGCAGATCGTCGTGCTGAACCGGCGCGTGTGGTTGTTCGGACTTTGCGCAACCCTGGCCCTGGTGCTCGGCTTTTTCACTTTCTCGGGCGTCGTGGCCATTGACATCGTTTCCCGGGCGGGCTTTTGGGTCGAGCTGACCTCCTTTGTGCTTTTTCTGTGCGCCCTCTGGCGGACCTTTTCGTCTGATCTCAAGGTCTTTGACTGGCGTTCCATCGATTGGAGGACCGTTGCGTTGGTGGGCGCCTGCGGAACAATCCTCCTCGTGCATGAAGCGCCCGGTTTCAAGATCCTGATGGATGAAGTCATGCTGCTTGGCACCTCGATGAGCATGCACTTCGACAAGCTTGCCGTCGTGCCGATGCGCGGAAACGATATTCAAGGAACCTTCAACCTGCTGGAAGGCATATTGGACAAGCGGCCCTTGTTCTTCCCCTTTCTTTTGTCGCTTGTGCATGACGCGACGGGGTATCGTCCGGAGAATGCCTTCGCCCTGAATGGAATTCTCACGTTCGTCTTTCTCTCGCTCACCGCGCTCTGGGGCAGGCTGATGGCAGGGAGACCCGGCTCATGGCTTGCCGTGCTTCTGTTCACGGGCCTGCCTTTGCTGGGTCAAAACGCCCTCGGCGGAGGCTTCGAGCTTCTGAACCTCACGATGGCGCTCGCAACGCTGCTTCTAGGCTCGCGTTTCATCCTGCGGAGGGACGATGCGTCCATGGCGGCGTTTTGTCTCTCGGCGTTGCTTCTGTGCCAGACGCGGTATGAGTCCGGGTTGATCGCCGCCCCCGCCGCCTTGGTCGTCTTATGGGTCTGGATGCAGGAGAAGAAGGTGATTCTGCCCTGGCCTGTGATCCTGGCTCCGCTTCTGCTGGTCCTGGTCCCGCTTCAGCACCGGGTCTTCGACGTGAGGATTTCCGCATGGGAAATGGCCAGCCGCCCCGGCTATGAGAAACCTTTCTCGCTCTCCTACGTGCTTGAGAACCTCTCCCACACGGTGGCGTTCTTCTTCGCCCGGCCCACCGACCAGCCTAGCTCCCTCGTCTTTTCCGCGCTCGGATGGTTCGCTGTTCCCTTCGGCCTTTTGCTGCTCTCAAGGCAGCTGCGCGCTCTCAGGAGTCTGAGCGCGACCCAGGTGGCCACCGTGTTCTTCATGTTGGGGTTCATTGCGCAGTTTGTGCTGATGATGGTGTATTTCTGGGGCAAGTTCGATGACCCCGTCATACGCCGTCTGAGCCTGCCCACTCATCTGTGGCTTCTGGGTTCTATTCTGCTCGTGCTCCCTCAATTTTTCGCCTCGCAACGACCGCGGTGGGCTCTCGTGGCGGTTGCCGCCCTGGGCGTGCTCAGCCTGGGCATCCCGGCGATGGCATCCCGCGCCTACGACCAGGAATATCTGCCGGGCCGCGAAACCGCATGGCGGCGTCAGTTCATGGGCGAACAGGCGCGCAAGGATTACCTGGTGATCGACAATGACTGCGTTCTGTGGGTTACGCATCAGGTCTCCTCGACGCCCGTGATCCGTGCCAAGGAGAAAATCGATGACCTGTCGGCGTGCATGCGAAATCATGTATTCTCTTCGATCTATGTGTTCCAGCGTTTCGATATCGATGTCGAAACCGGAAAGATGACCCTGCGGGACGGTGATGATCTTGGGCCTGAGTTCGTTCTGGAGACCGTGCGGGAGGAGCGTTTGCAGTCGCTCAAGCTCAGCCGTCTAAGCCGCGTGATCGAGATTCGCAAAGGCGAGAAAGTCGTCCGCCCGGGCAATGTGCAGATCGGGGCTCCCGCACCGCGCGATCCCAAGGAATTGGAGCGCCTGCGCAACGAATACCTTCGGAATTTCCTCAAGCAACTGCCCTGAGCCGCGCGATTATGAATGGCAGTAGTCTCATCGGCGGGAAACCGGAAGACAGCGGAGCCTGGTGGCGCTGTTTGTTGCAGGGCGGTACCGAGTCGCGGCGCTTCCTACTTGCGCTGCTGGTCGGGGTTTTGGCGGTGCATATCGGTTTTGTCGCCATCGATCCACCGATGGCCAGCCGCTTGGTAGAGGGATGTGGATATTATTACATTCTGGGCGTATTCGTGGCGTTTTTGACGCTGGGATATCGGCTTGTTGGCGAACGCAGGGCAGTCGTGCGGGGTTGGCTCAGGAGACCGGGCTGGCCGGGCGTGTGCATTCTGGCTGGATCGGTGTTGCTGGTGGTTTCGGATACCTTCGGACACAAGGTGCTGTTCGACGAGTACGTGCTGCAATCGACGGCGGACCACATCCACATGACGAAGGAGATAGGCACATACTATCGGGCCTTTCATATCGAAGGAACCTTTGTCCCGATCGACCCGTTCCTGGACAAGCGTCCCTACTTCTTCGCCTTTCTGGTGTCGTTGCTGCACGACCTCACGGGCTTCCGCCTGGCGAATCTCTTTGCCCTGAATGTGGCGATGGCGCCGGTGTTTCTGGGCTTGGCGTATTATTTCGCTAAGTCTCTTTCGGATCGTCGGGGAGGAATGCTTGCGGTGGCCCTTCTCGCCACGCTGCCGCTTCTCTCCCAGAACGTCACGGGAGCGGGAATGGAGATGCATAATCTCACCATGCTGGCGCTCACGATGTGCGCGGCGCTGCTGTACCTGCGCAAACCCGACGAGACGCGGCTCGCTTTCCTGTGCCTGAGCGCGGTGCTGCTCTCCCAGAGCAGATATGAATCCGCCATTTATGCCGTTTCTGTCATCATCGTGATCCTGGCGGGATGGCATCGTGCGCGCCGGCCTTTGCTGCCTTGGACCGCCATCGTCACTCCGATGCTGTTTGTGCCCTATGCCTGGCATAATCGCGTGCTCTCCGCCAACCCGACCTTGTGGCAGTTGAAGGAGGGTCAGACATCCCGGTTCAGCGCAGAGTATCTGCCCGGGAACCTCGACGGGATGTGGCGATTCTTTTTCAACTTCGGGAATGGGCTTCCCAACTCATGGTACCTCTCGATTCTCGGGGTCGTATCGCTTGTGTTCATCCTGGTCTTCGCATGGCTGCGGGCCCGGCGCGTCCCGAGGAGGGAGGCGAATCCGGCTTATGTGGCGCTTGCTGCGTTCGGCCTGGGAGTCCTCGCCAACCTCGGGATGCTCATGTTCTACTATTGGGCGCGTTTGGACGATATCAGCGCGGTGCGTTTCAGTCTGCCGTCGTACCTGATGCTCGCCCTGTGTTCGGCCGTGTTTGTTTGGGAGCTTTCCAAACGCTGGTCGTTCGTCTGGAAGGCAGCCATGGCGGGAGTGGGCGTGTACGTCCTCGTTGCCGCGATTCCGATGGAGGCAAAGCGCAGATATACCGCTGAAAACCTCGTGGCCAAGGTGGTGGTCTGGGAGATGGATGTTGTGGCGACGATGCCCACGAAGCCCCGCCTGGTTGTGGCGAACCGTTCCACGATGCCCTGGATACTGAATCGCATACCTTCAATCATCTTCGGCATCGGGCGCATCTACGGTGAGAAGATCCGATACCACATGGAACAGGGGACCTTCCAGGAAGTGCTCGTAACGCAGACGCTTCGTCCGATCTCGGCCGATGGAACCATGGGAGTGGATGCGGAGGACGTTCTTCCGCCCTCGTACCATCTGGAGTGTGTCGCGGAGAAACGCTTCGGGGTGAATATTTGCCGAATTAGCCGGCTGATCAAAATCGATCCCCCGGAGCCCGGGAAAGACACGCCGAAATGATGCTCGGGATTCTTGCATTTTTGCCCTTGGCGCCGCTTGTGCTGCTGGCTGAGCGCAAACTGGGCAATTGGCGTGCTGCGATCGTGGCGGGATTTCTGGCCTGGTCCGCGCTGGCATATGGGATGGCGGAGGGGCTGGGAGCCTTATCGCTTCTGCATCGCGTGCCCGTTCTGGCTGTCTGGGTGCTGGTGAACGGCGCGCTTGCGATTGCCGCCGGATGGTCGGTCCGTCGTTCGCAGAGATCTGTTTCGCTGTCTGCACCGCGGGGTGTCGGCGCCCTTGTGTTTGGCCTTCTTGCGGTCCTGCTCGGCCTGACTTTGGCCAGGACTCTCCTGGCTCCTCCAAATACCTTCGATGTCCTGAACTACCATCTTCCGCGGCAGTTGATGTGGCTGCAGCAGGGGAATCTCGACTTCTTTCCGACGCGGAACGACCGGATGCTGATGATGCCCCCCCTGGCGGAACTGCTCCAACTGCACGCCATGGCCCTCTCGGGAGGCGATCATTGGGCGAATCTCCCGCAATGGCTTGCCTACGCGGTTGGCATCGTGGTCGTCAGCCTTCTCGCGAGGGAAGCGGGCGGGCGAAGGAATGCGCAATGGATCGGCGCCCTGCTGTTTGCGACTCTGCCGATGGCGTATCATCAGGCCAGCAGCGCGAAGAACGATCTTCTGCTTGCGGCGTATGTGGCCTGCAGCTTTTGGCTGGCCCTGCGTTGCAGGCGCCATGCCAGGAAACCCCTGGGCTGGATTGGCCTGGGCTTGACATCAGGTCTCGGCTTGGCGACCAAAAGCACGGCCGTCCTCTGGTTGTTGCCTGTGGCGTTGGCGGTGTTCCCGGCAGCCTGGCGCAACCGGCGACTTGCCCTGTGGGCGTTGGTGCTCGCCCTGCTCATTCCCGCCCCGCACGCAATGCGCAATCTTGCCTGGTATGGAACGCCTCTGGGAATCCATCGCGCCGATGACGGCGGAGCCCAGGTCTGCGAACTAATTTCATGGCGGGCCGGAGTGTCGAATGCCGCAAGAAACTTGGGCCTGCATCTCGTTTCCCCCTGGCCCTTGCTGAACAAAGCTTTGGATTCCTCCATCGAAGGGATTCACAGATGGATCGGCAGCGACCCGCAAGACCGGCGCACGACGCTTTGGAACCTGCCCTATGCGCTTGCGTGGGCTCCGACCGTGGAATTGGTGACAGGGGCACCCCTCCATGTGCTCCTGGGCCTGCCTTGCCTGATGCTGCTGGCGATGCGATGGCGAAGGATGGGCGGCCCCTGCCGCCTTGTGCTCGCACTGTTTGCGGCCGAGGTGCTATTGCTCTGCCTGTTCCTGAAATGGCAGCAGTGGGGGGCGCGCCTGCAGATTCCCCACTTCATCCTGTTGGCGGCCCTCAGCGCCGTGCTCCTGGGAGAGGGAAGGACATGGCGGGCGTTGTTGTGGTGCGGTGTTGTCGCAATCGCTTGGATACCATTTGCCGAGACAAGAGTCCGACCCCTGTTTTTGTCCGAGGGACTTTGGAACAGTAGCCGATGGGAGAATTACTTCAGATCCTATCCCCCGGAGAGGCAGGCACAGGAGTCGTGCCTCGAGGCCCTGCGAGCAGCAGGAAATGGCATCGTGCAGGTGGATAACATCCATGGCTTTCCCTATCCCATGATGAAACGTCTGAGGGACGAGCAGGGCATGCGGTTTCGGATGGGGGAGGAGAGTCCGGGAACGGGGAGTGGCGCACCGCAGGCGATCCTGGCCTATACTGCCGGCAGGACAGCACCTCTTTATCGCGAGATCCCTGGAGCTCCGGAAAGATATCGGGCCGTGGGGGAGACAAAGCTCTGGATCGTCTACCTGCAGGAGACACGAGCAAGGAATCTGGCTCGGCTGGGCACCCCGGCGTTCATCGGCTGGACAGGAATAGAGGGGTTGGGCGATTGGGTATCCCTGTCCCGGAATGGCAGCGCGGAATTTCTCAGGGAAATCCCAGCCAAGGGAGCTGTCTTGGACTACGCCGCAAGCGGCGCTCATCTCAGACTGCAACTCGTACTCCTGAATCTGGGAGGTCCATGCCTTCTCACCGTGCGACACGCGGGTCTCAGCGTGGCCAAACTGCCGATTGCCGCATGTGCGGACTGGCAGTATGCGGAAATTCCCATCGACGCGGCATCGGGAACAGAACGGCGGATTGCCTTGAAACCCGTGCTCGACGATGCTGATAAATTCGGCACTCGGCTCTATGCCGTCCGCCTGAGGGTTATTGAAGATCCGCAACCGTCACCTTGATAGCACTCAGACCTTGTTATCCTGGCCTCATACCTTGATTCTTGAATTCCGATGAAAAGAGATGACGAGAACCCTCTGTCGCCATCGGGTGGTGAGATGCCTCGGGCCGGCAACGAACAGGTTCCGCGGCCTTCCGCCTTGGTGCAGTATGGCTGGCGCGTGGCCATGGTCCTCGTCTGTTGCATCTATGTGGGCATCCTCGCAAGCAACGCATCAGGGCTCTACGTGATCGGTGTCGCGACCTATGGGCACTGGTTTGACGACCTATTCGCGATATTGGCGTCCAACGACGCCGTTGCCTTTGGCATCGATCCCTACTCGCCGAACCCTCTCGACTATTTTCATCGGTCCCATGTGTACACGAGTTGGTGGCTGTGCCTGCATGATTTGGGTCTCACCCGGGCTGATACCCGCTGGCTGGGTTTGACCCTGGTAACCGCCTTCTTCGCGGTTGCGATCGCGGGATTGAAGCCCAAGTCGTGGAAGGAGACGGTCTTTTACGTTGCCGCCCTATGTTCCTCTCCCGTCCTGCTTGCGGCCAACAGGGCGAACAACGACCTGGTGGTCTTTCTCATCCTCTCAGCGGCTCCCTTGTGCCTTGTCGATTCGCAACGCACGGTGAGGTTGTTTGCGGTCTTTCTCATCGTGTTTGCGGCGGGCCTGAAGTTTTTTCCTCTCGCGGGAGCCTTGATCCTGCTTGCAGCCGGGGACCGCGGCGAGTTGCGCATGAGGTTTGTGATCTTCGCCCTGCTGTGCGGCCTTGCCGGAATCAGCCTTGCCGGGGATTTCGCGCGCGGCAGTTACTATCTACCCGACGTCAGGGGGCTTTTCTCGTTCGGATCGGTGGCGATCCCGAATGCGCTTCAGATCTCGTCGCGCGGGTGGCGGCTGGCGGGCTGGGCCTTGGGCATCGCGGCGTTCCTTGTGTTTTTCAAGCGAAGCAAGCCGGTTCCGGGCGAGAAAGCGGATGAAAACGAAGACCGCCTCAGGTTCATCATGGGAGCCTCGCTCCTTTGCGCCTGTTTCTGGCTGAACATGAATTTCAGCTATCGTTTGATCTTCTCCCTGTGGATGCTGCCCTACCTATGGCGAGTCCCAGGTGACAAATCCGAGGGCGCCGGACTCCGTCGCCTGGCCGCCTGGACCCGGGTGCTGCTGGTGTGTGCTCTATGGTTGGATACCTGCATCTGTCTGCTCGTCAATCTGGTGGTGAACAGGATTCCGGGCGCAAATCCGCGAGCATGGGCGGATCGCCTTTACGTGGCGGAGCAGCCGGTCACCTGGGCATTCTTTCTTTGCCTGCTCGCTTTTCTCGCGCACTTCATGCGGGAGCGGTTGCCGATTCTGATGCCGGCCAAACCCATTGAGAGCCCGGAGTCCGGCTCAAGTCAAACAAGGCCATGAAACGGATATCTTTTGCCGACACGCTTTGGCGGCTTTTGCTCGGTGCCGGACTGGTTGCGGGCTGTATTTTCATCTATCATCGCCTGCCGGAATTCGACTTCGTGGCTTTCGATGACGATATCAACATCACGTTGAATTCCCACTTGGGGCCGCCTTCGATGGAGAGTGTTCGGTGGATGTTCTCCGACTTCACCACGATTCTCAGGTATATGCCTTTGGGATGGCTTTCGTATTCGCTAATCTTCACGGCCGGGGGACTGGATCCGATGTGGTATCACTCCGTTGTGCTAGCCCTCCATATTCTGAACGCGCTTCTGGCGTGCCTGCTCGCACAGCGTGTGATTTCGCTCGCGGGAGCGGACGGGCCGGAGGGAAGGGACCGGAGATGGGCGGTGTTTGCGGCGGTCCTGGGGGCTGCGTTCTGGGCCTGGCATCCACTGCGGGTTGAGACCACCTCCTGGTGCACGGGTCTGCTCTACGTGCTTAGCTGTTTCTGGATGCTTCTATCGGCCTTGGCTTATTGTGCGGCTTTGGAGCGATATATCTCAAACGGTCGTTGGGGAGCTCTCCTGCCGGTCAGCGTGGGCCTTTTCGCGATTTCACTGCTATCCTATGGGTCTAAGGGGCAGGAGCGGCTTGCAGAGGCTTGCCGCCGAGAGGCTGAAAGGGTGGCGAATTCAAGCGGGTGCCTGAAACTTTGCGAATAGTCCGACCAAGACTGCCATTATGGGAGCGGCGATTGAAATCTCCGCGATTCACTTGAGCAGTTTTCTCGCGTAGGGCTCGGACAGGGATTCCCAGTTGGTCGAACCGTCCCCGAATCTCATCCAGGTCTTGTAGTTTGCCGGGTCCGATTCCGCGATCAGGAACAAGCGACCTCCACGGGTGCGGCCATTGGCAACGTCGTCCTTCTGCACGTCCGGATAAGTGCCATAACCGGCCAACCCGTCAAAACCGAGATGGATGCCATGCCACTTCCCCAGATAGTTGTTGTCGTGATCGTGGCCGCAGAAGATTCCCTTTACGTCCCCGCGTTCTAATACCGCCGCGAACATGCCGCTGTTAATCTTGGAGGGGCTTTCCGGCTCGCGGCGCTCGCCTAGGATGCCCTTGCTGGCGACCATCTCCTTGAATTCCAGAAGGGGGATGTGGAGAAACATGAGTCCGGGAATCTTTTGCCCGTACTTTGCCTCCAGTTCCTTCGATGTCTGGTAATACCAGGCCACTTGGTCCGTGTGTATGCAATCATAGCCTTCCTTGGGGTCGGGCCGGTAGTCATTGGAATCGATCAGCCATATCGCGAAAACAGGGTTCTTGCCCGTGGAATCACAGATGAGGATGTTTTTGTTACCGACCCCATGAATGCTCGGATTCCATCCCGAGTTAATGTTGGAGGGATAGCTCTGATATACTTTCATCATGTCCGTTTTAGTGATGCCAGACTTACCGAACGCCTCCGCGTCATGATTGCCGAAGGTAATCGCCCACGGGATGTGCCGGTCCTCCATGGCACAGGCGACGTTTGAGATAGCCTGCTTCACCTGCTCCAGCGTAGGAGGGGGCGTATCAGACAAGTAGATGCAATCGCCATTCACCACCACCATATCCGGCTTCTCTGTATTCAGGAGCATTTCAATGACCGCCATACCCCGATCATCCCGCACCGGATTGAAATGAGTGTCGGAGATTTGCAGAATCTTGAAAGTGCCGTCCTTTCCACATTTCAGTTGGGGCGAGGCCGCCTGCGCGACCAGAATGGATGCCCACGCGATTACAGTAACTAACAGGGTATGCGGAAACTTGAACATCATGGTGCCTCGCGTTCAATCTTGAGAGTCCATCGTTGTCGATTTGAATCTATGTTGGATCGAGGGGGGAGAACCTACCTGCGCGTCCTATAGCGCATGTCGTCGATCACACAGGACGCGGCTCGTTGGCGTCCCCACTGTATCGGTGCGCCATGATCGATATTTGCAACGGTTTCCGGATTCAAAAAAAGCCGCCCCATGATGAGGGAGCGGCTTTGGCTGCTGCCAAGATTCCGGGCTCTCCGTTAGTTGGCTCCTACTGATGCTTTATCGTACACTCTTGCTTCTATGAACTCGCGGATTACCTCCATGCGCTTGCGCTGAAGATTCTCTTCGTGGATCTCTTCATGGGTGCGCTGGTGCTCTTTCGAAGCCATGGCCTTTCTCATCTTGGACAGAGCCAGATTCTGGAGCTGGCGGACGCGTTCGCGCGTCACACGGAAGTGTTTGCCGACTTCCTCAAGGGTCAGCTCATCGTGGCCATCGAGGCCAAAACGCATCTTGATGATCTCCGCTTCGCGAGGATCGAGCGAGTCCACCATGGAATGCAGGTCGAAACTGAGATTCTTGGCCTGGAGGTCATCCGAGGGGCTGACAGCGTTATCGTCGCCGACGATTTCGCCAAAGGTGGCCGAGTCGCCTTCGTTTCCCACAGGGGCGTCGAGGGAGGCCGGGCGTACCGAGACAGACTTAAGGTGGGCCACCTTGTTTGTGGGGATGCCCAATTCAATCGCGATCTCCTCGTCATCGGGTTCGCGACCCAATTCCTCACTGAGAGCCATGGCGACGCGGCGCATCTTGGCGATCTTGTCCACCAAATGCACAGGGAGACGGATCGTCTTGGATTGATTGGCCAGTGCGCGCTTGATGGACTGTTTGATCCACCAGGCGGCATAAGTGGAGAGCTTGCCGCCCTTGCGGGGGTCGAAGCGCTCGACGGCCTTGATGAGACCGATGTTGCCCTCGCTGATCAGGTCGAGAAGCGGCAGGCCAAAATCCTTGTAATCCATCGCGATCTTTACGACGAGGCGCAGATTGGCGGAAATCATATGGTCGCGGGCTGCTTTGTCGCCGCGGCGGATGCGCTTTGCCAGGCTTACTTCCTCCTGGATCGTGAGCAGGGGAGTCTTGGCGATTTCTTGCAGGTATAACTGCAAATTAGAGCGCTCTAATGGCTCGGCCTGATAGGTGGGAGCCTCGGATTTCTCCAAGAAGGAAGGAGGTGCGTCCTGAGCCACTTTCGGGCTCTCTGGAGCCACTTCAAATTCACCAGTGTCTTGCGTCCGTGCGAATTGTATGGTTGTGGGCATGGTATTAATTGGGATTGAGATTTATTCGCAGAAAATGTGCCAAGTGTTTGAGAAGTTGGAAAATATTCTAATAATCTAGATATGAGCTGGTAAGCATTAATGTATCTTGATTTGAGATTAAGTCTTATCTTGGCTAATTACGGATCAAAGGCCAGACATAATGGAACGGAATAATGAATAGGAAGAGTACTAATAGATCGAAGTGAAAGCTCGAATATTAGATGGCTAGATAATCTCCTAAGATATTGAATGGAAAGTAATAAAATAAAATTAGTCATCTTAATGAAACATTTTTTGTTGATCTGAAACTTCCTCAATAAATTCAGAACAAGCGAGGGGTATGAGGTGAATCTGATTGAGAAGGGATTTTCATGCTCTCGAATCGATGCACGAGTGCCATAGCTCCAGCAGGCTCCCTGAAAACGGTGGTGTTTGACGACTTTATACATCAGGGCTGTAGTGAGTTAGCTACTACGCATTCAGGCAGAAAGCGGTGCGGAACTGCCGCATTTCTGGCTTGGGGATGCCGACTATGGGTGCTGAGTCACGCTGAGTGCGACGTTGCGACGCCCAAGGAACGCAGAATGTGTCGCTTTGGCCCGCAAACGGGCAGACTTTGACTTTCTGGGCGCACCCGTCAGCAATGAGGCAATATCAGGGCCTTCCTTTTGCTCTGCGTTTATCCCGCGAACTCGTATCCGATTTTTTCGGACACATACCCCGTGAAAAACCTCCTTTTAATCTGCTCCATCCTGGCCGTCGTGCTGATGGCTTCCGCCGAGGAGAAAACGGGCACGGTTCTATACTTCAGGAGCGCGATCATCACGCCGGGATTTCCCCGCCCCAAGGAACCGCAGCTGTCACCCGCGGAGTCCGAGGCGATCAAACAAGGCCAGGAGCGGCGCTATGCGTATGTGGAAGCCTACTACTCTCCGGCGGGGCTCCTTGAGAAGATGCAGAAGGTTTTTAAGGGCAAGGTCCTGTGGAAATATGAATTCACCTACGCCGACGGAGAGGTCATCCGCATCATGGAATACGACTCCAAGGGGAGGGCCTCGGTCACCTATGATTTCAGGAGCAAGTAGTCGCCGCTCAGCGCGCCGTTGAGCGCGTTGACGGAACAGCCGCATGTTAATCTCCCAGGCTGGTTCCCACTCGCCGGGCCGATTGGATCCATGAATGATCATGGGGGACGAGCTTGAGATTTCCCGCCACTTCCTGGATCGGCACCGCTTTCGTTCCGTCGCCGCGCGCGGCCACCATGATGTCCGATGCTCCATTTACGATGAGATCCGCGCAGGCGGTGCCAAGCCGGGTTGCCAGGAGGCGGTCGGAAAATGAGGGCGTGCCGCCGCGCTGCACGTACCCGAGGATCGTAACGCGGGATTCCAGGCGAGTGAGTTCCTCAAGCTGGTGCGCAAGGCGCATGGTGTTCCCGGCGTGCTTGGTTTCCAGCTCGGCAAGACGCAACCTTGCATAGTCTTTCTCCTCCTTGGTCTTTGCGTTCTTCTTGCGCTTCTCGACCTCCGCGTATTGCAAGGTGTCCTCGATGGATTTCGCGCCTTCGGCCACGGCGACGATGCTGAAATTCGTGCCGTGTTTCGATCGGCGCCGGATGGCGGTTGCGATTTTCTCCACGTCATAGGCGATCTCGGGGATCAGGATCACGTCCGCGCCGCCCGCTATGCCGGCGCCGAGGGTTAGCCAACCGGCATTGTGACCCATGATTTCAGCTATGACGATTCGGTGATGACTATGCGCCGTGCTGTGAAGCCGGTCGATCGCCTCCGTGGCGATGCCGAGGGCGGTATCGAAGCCGATGCTGGCATCGGTGAGGACCACGTCGTTGTCGATGGTCTTTGGAAGCGTGAGGACGCGCAGCCCTTTTTCGACCAGGCGCAGGGCGTTCTTGTGAGTGCCTCCTCCGCCGATGCAGACGAGCGCATCGAGCTTGTTTCGGCGATAGTTAGCCGCGATGGCATCGAGCATGTCGCGTTCATGTCCGTCGATCATCATGCGATGTGGCTTGTCCCTGCTCGTCCCGAGGATGGTGCCTCCGAGCGTGAGAATGCCCGCCAGCGCCTGCTTATCGAGGCGCATGAAATTATTCTGGGCCAAGCCAAGGAAGCCGTCGCGGAATCCGATTATCTCATAACCGTATTCGCTGACGATGGCCTTTCCCACGGCGCGGATGGCGGCGTTGAGCCCGGGGCTGTCGCCGCCGGCAGTGAGGATGCCGATGCGTTTCATGTTTTTCCTGGGATTTGCCTGAGAAGATATTGTGCCCATAACGTTGCAACCGGGAGGTTCTCTTGGCTATGAAAAACACAGGGCTGCCCCGTCCGACAGGCTCAGGGCTCTTGGGAAGCCGCCTCGGGTGGGGTTGTCGCGCTACTCCGGCACGCCGAGGCGAGTATAATCCAGGATGCTGTGGCTGATGAGCCCTTTTGAAAGCGCGGCCCGATCGGTGAGAAGATTCGTTGGAGACAGATCGTCGCCGTAGCGGAACACCATGCGATGCGTGCCGTCGTCGTCGGCGGGGCTGAAAAGCCTGGGAATGATCACGTGGGCGGGAACCGTGCGCACCATGCGGGTTTCCGTCCGGCAGGGGTGGGGGAAGTTGAGGTTATGGACGATGAAACTGTTCGCACGGGTATCTGCGATCAATCTTGGCGCCATGCGCGCCGCGAGGGCGGACGAAACCCTGAGCGTTTCGAGCATCGGGCCTTCGAGCTTTCCTCCCTTGAGTCTCAGATGTTCGTAAATTTCGCTTGTGAGATCCTGGGACAGGCTGACCGCGGGCAGACCGTGGAGGACTCCCTCGAACGCACCGGATACCGTGCCGCTGGCGATGATGAAACCGAGGCTGGCGTTTTGCCCCACGTTGATGCCGCTGATGACGCCGTTGGGTTTCCAGTCGCTCGGCACGAGATGATCCAGCGCTATGTTCACGCAATCGCTGGGCGTGCCATCGATCACCCAGGTGGAGCAACCCAGGCCGTGATCCTCGGCGCGCGATTCGATCGAGCGGATGCGGGATTTTGCGGCCCCGATCCAGCTCTGCTCGACGCGGGGTGCCGCGACGCACAACTCATGGCCCTCGGCGCGAAGCGCGCCGACCAGATGATGGAGAAACGGCGAATCGATGCCGTCGTCATTGGTGACCAGAAACCGCATGGGGGGAAGCTAGGAAGCTATAAGCCCTAAGATGTAAGCTTAAAGCTATAAGCTTCGATCTACGATCCGCCTGACTTAGAGCTTACAGCTTAAAGCCTACTTTGCAGGGGCGGCAGGACTTATGGCCGCAGGGGCGGCTGGGAAGACTATTGTGCCCAGGATCTTCAGGAGGCGTTCGCGGAGGATATCATCCTCCTCGGCGCTCGTCTTGGTGTAGAGGGACCGCTCCGTCGAGCGCTCTGCGAGCTCGCTGCTGATAATGATCACGCTGTCGCCCCGGACGAAGAGAAGGTTGCCGCGCTTGGCGACGGGAATGTTGTCATGCCTGCCAAAAAGGATGATGCGATGCAGGAACATGGAGCCGCCGGGCATCAGCGTCTGGAGCAGAAGGGCTCCATCCATTGTCTTGGGCAGGAACTTGGCGCTTTCCACGGAGGAGCCTTGCGATTGTGAGCGCAGAGAGGGGAGGAGGGCCTGTGCGAAAAAGTCTATCAGGAAGTCCTTTTTCACCTTGGCGGCGAGTTGCTGGCGCAGGGCATTGTCCATGGGAAAGACGGCAATGGTGATGTGCGTCGTGAAAGCATCCTCGAAGGTTACAACATTGCCAGAGTCGGAGATTCGTCCCCCGAGCTCATCGAGCACGGGTATCGGCAAGCTAAACTGTCCCGTGGGAGAAACATAAAGACCATCCCGTATTTCTCCCGCCAGCGCGGGGGCTGAATCTTGGGCGCGTGCGAACGCGGCGATCGAGAGGGAAAGGACGAGGAGAATCAGCGAACGATTTCTCATATGATGTTGATAGGAGGTAACGGTGAATTAGAGGAATGCAAGAACGTGGCGCAAGCCTCACCCTTATTGAGGGCTTAACCGCACCCAAAGTTCCCAGGGAATCTGCTCTGGCCGAGTTTGGGGCGAGAGGCCTGCGTCGGAGAGAGTTAGAAGCCAGAGCTTGCCGTGGTCCGGCAGGCGCTCGCGGAGCAGTGCGCCGATCTGCTTTCTGCGTTGTTGGAAACAGGACCTGATGAGAGCCTTGATCTCAGGGTGAAAGATGAAGGGCTTGGGCTTTTTTACGAGATGAAGCAGGTATGAATCCACGTCGGGTCGCGGGTGGAAACAGGCGGCGGCCACTTTGTGGCCCGGCGCCAGATCGTAGGCGGCCTGGAGGAAGATGGAAATGGCGCCAAAGGCCTTTCCGCCGTGCCTGGCCGCGTATCGGTCCGCTGCTTCTTTTTGCAGCATCAGCACCAGTCGCCCGGGGAGAGGCCCTTCCAGGACCGCATCCATCCAGGGTGTGGAGATGGCGTAGGGCAGGTTGGCGACAATCTTGAAACCGGACGCCGCCTTTTCCGACGGCAGCCCGGCAAGGGGATGATCGAGAGCATCGCCTTCGAGCAGATGAAGGTGCGAGGGAAACGCGGTCACCAAGGTCTGGGCAAGGTGGTCGTGCAGGGAGCGATCCTTTTCTACCGCCCATATTTCGGCTCCAGTTTGCAGCAGGGCCGAGGTTAGAGTCCCCAATCCCGGTCCGATTTCCACCACAGTGTCGCCGGGAACGATCTCGGCGAGTTCGATGGATTTGCGCACGATGTTGCCATCGACCAGGAAGTTCTGGCCGAGGAAGCGCTTGGGCTGATGCCCGAGCTGCGCGAGAAGGTCGCGGGTCTCGGTGGGTGTCAGTGGCATGGCTTAGCCGCGAAATGCCCTGATGAGTGCCGCGGGATCCGGGGCGCGCATCAGGGCCTCACCTACGAGGATGGCCTGTGCTCCCGCCTGCCGCGCCCGCGCCGCATCGGCTGCGGTGAAAATCCCGCTCTCGCTGATCCCTGTGACGTTTTCGGGCAACTGGGGGATGAGACGTTCACTGAGGGCCAGATCGGTCTTGAAGGTGGCCAGATCGCGATTGTTCACGCCGATGATCCGCGCGCCGTGCTTGAGCGCCCGCTCCAGAT
Organism: Opitutaceae bacterium; assembly: GCA_041652235.1. Classification (GTDB taxonomy): domain Bacteria; phylum Verrucomicrobiota; class Verrucomicrobiia; order Opitutales; family Opitutaceae; genus MWDT01. The sequence goes on from JBAZHQ010000003.1 coordinate 24,536, forward strand.
CCGTCTCGTCATGAATCTCGAAGAGGCTGTCCATGCCCGCGGCTTTGGCGGCGTCGTGGAGCCTCTTGATCTCATCATCGTCAAGGGCGCGCACGATGATAAGGATGGCGCTTGCTCCGGCCTCGCGAGCCTGCAGCACCTGGATGGGATGCACCATGAAGTCCTTGCGCAGGCAGGGCTTCGCGGGCGGGTTGGAATTGAAATGCGCGATGACTCCTCGCAGGTCATCCAGGGAGCCACCGAAAAATTTGTCATCGGTGAGGATCGAGAGGGCGTCTGCGCCGGCTTGCTGGTAGCGTTTGGCCTGATCCAACGAGGAGGCCCCCGCCTTGATATCCCCTGCGGAGGGCGACCTGCGCTTGATCTCCGAGATGACCGCGAGACGTCCGTCTGCGCGCCGCAACGCACCGGCAAAAGAGGGAAGGCGCGGCAGGCTGGAATCGAGACGGCTCAGCTCCGCCTCGGACACGGGGCGCTCGAGCGGCGCCACCTCGCGACGTTTCCAGTCCATGATCTCGGTAAGCTTGTCGGGCATGTGGAGAAAGCGAGAATCGAGGAGCGGAGAGCCCGAATGTCGATCTGATAATCGCGGAACAGGATTGCGCAGGCCGGGTGGAAACCTATTCGCTACCTGTCACAATGAGCGCCATTCAAGACCTCAGGAAAACCATAGCGCTCCTTCGCGCTCCGGGAGGCTGCCCCTGGGACCAGGAGCAGACCCACCAGACTCTCGCACGTTGCCTGATCGATGAGTGCAGCGAATTGCTCGACACCATCGATCGCCTCGACATGCCCCACATGCGCGAGGAATAGGGCGATGTCCTCATCCAGGTGATCTTTCATGCGCAACTGGCTGAGGAAGCCGGGCATTTCGATCTGGAGGACGTGGCTCGGGAAGTGAACGAGAAGCTCATCCGGCGCCATCCCCATGTTTTCGGCGACAAGCCTCTGAAGACTTCCGAGCAGGTCCTTCATCAATGGGATCAGATCAAGTCGGCGGAGAAGAAAGCAGCGGGTAAGACGGAGTCTTCGGTTTTCAAGGACATGCCTCCCCGTCTTCCCTCGACCATGTTTGCCGAGGCGGTCTGGAAGCAGATCGAAAAGAAGAAACTTCCAGCCGATGGCCTTTTCGACCGGGGACGCATCGAGACTCTGGGCAAGGAGCTCACCGATGAAACCCTCGGTCGCATGCTCTTCGAGATCGCCGCCGCCTGCCGCGCCAAGGAGCTCGACCCGGAAGGCGCCCTTCGCCGCGAGGCTCTCCGCATCAAGAGCGAAGTGGAGCGCCGCGCCGAGTCCGCCGATCTCAATCCCTAAACCTGATTAACTGCCAAGAAACGAAGAAACAAAGGTTCGATCCTTCGCTTCTTTGTTTCTTTGCAGTTATTTTGCCCCAATGTCCGAATTCAGAGTAAAGATTCCCGAGGACGTTCTCTCCGAGTGGTGGGTTCCCTTCGAGAATTATCTCTCAAGGGAGCGCAGGTATTCGAAGTACACGGTGCGGAATTATCGGCAGGCTTTCGACGATCTCCACCGCTGGCTGGTGTCGGCCAATCTCTCCGGGCAGGGTTTCGACGGCCTGGGCAAACGCGAGTTGCGCGATTTCGTGATCGAGGCCCAGCGCCGCTATGATCGCCGGACTCTGCACAATCGCGTGTCGGGTCTGCGAGCCTTCACGAAATACTGGATCAAGCATGGAAAGCTGCGGCGCAATCCCTGGCTGGGCGTTCCTCTGCCGAAACTGGAGAAGCGATTGCCCCATTTTCTGACCGAGGAGCAGATGAAGCGCCTGCTCGACGGCCCCCGCCTGCTTATCGAGAATGGCATCGAGGAGCCTTTCGTAGCCTGGAGGGATCGTCTTGTGATGGAGCTCTTGTACGGAGGCGGCCTGCGCGTGAGCGAAGCGGTTGCCCTCAACTATGGAGACATCGAGCCGGCCAGCGGGCTTGCCCGGGTCATGGGCAAGGGCGGCAAGGAACGCCTATGTCCCCTCGGTCGCGTGGCTGCCGCCGTGCTTCAACGGTGGAGGAGCGGCTACGCACGCGACACTTCGCCGGATGCCCCCGTTCTGGTGACGGTGCGGCACGAGCGCCTATCCGTCCGCGAAGTGCAGCGCATGCTCAAGCGTTATCTCGCCCTTGCCGATCTGCCTCTCGACCTCACGCCCCACAAGATTCGCCACAGCTATGCCACCCACCTCCTGAACGCAGGCGCCGACCTGCGACTGGTGCAGGAGCTGCTGGGGCACTCCAGCCTGAACACGACGCAGATCTACACGCATGTGACCGTGGCGCGGCTGCGCGAGATCTACGACAAGGCTCATCCGAGGGCCTAGTCGGGCAGGGAAAGGCAAGGCGGTCGGTGGTCGGCTTTCAGTTGTCGGGACACTTTTCCGACTTCCGACCGCCGACATCCGACTTCCGTGCTGGCTTCCGGCTTCTGGCGTCTGGCCTCTTTGGTTGCGGCTCTGCCGCGTTATACCATTTTATGGCAATCTCCCCCATGAACTGCCGACCCAACTGCGGAGCATGTTGTATCGCTCCCTCAATTACATCCCCGATGCCTGGCATGCCCCGGGGCAAGCCGGCGGGAGTACCGTGTCTGCATCTGCTTCCGGATTTCCGCTGCGCCCTCTTCGGGCATCCCGAGCGTCCCACCTTCTGCGACGGGCTCCAGCCCTCGACGGAAATGTGCGGCACCTGCCGTGCGGATGCTTTAACTTACCTTGAATCCCTGGAGAGGGCTACCCGGGCGGATTGATGCAGGTGCGGGGACTTTGACAGGGGAACACGAAGCCGCGCATCGACTGCATGCGATAGGCATGTGGAAATGCGCTGATTTCCTATGATGCTGCAAACCAATGGCGTAACGTATATTCCTCTTGCTCCCAAGGCATACGGTGGTTTCCTATAAACGCTTGCCGTTTGCCGATGACCGCCGGACGAGCCTGCCTCGATGGGGAACTTACAGGAACTTGAGAGACTATTCTCTCGCCGCCAGTTTGCTGGCGGCGCGGTGTTGGTGCTTGGTGCGGGTGTCAATGGCGACGACGTACCCAAGTGGAAAGGAATACTTCAGAAGCTTCTCGTCGATGCGCTGATCCAGAAAAGCGCATCCTCCGACGCGAAGGCCTGCGAACGAATGGCCGAAAGTATTCAGGCCAAGTTCGATATTTACGCCCAAGCTTCGCTGGTGGAAGCCATCCTCGGTCCCGAACGTCTGGTCTCTCGTCTGGCTTCGATTATCTACAATCCCAGACAACCGTCGCCTGTGCGAGAGGGGAGCCTTTTGGATTCGGTCGGACGTCTGTGCATGTCGGGAAGCATCCGCGCGGTGCTGACATTCAACTACGACACCTATCTCGAGCAGGTGCTGGCTCAACGGCCTCAACCGATGCCAGTCGTGGTTATCGACTGCTTGAGCGCGGCTGGTTCCATGCGTGTGGCGAGCGATGGGGGAAGCAACAGTCTTCCCATCTACCATGTGCATGGCTTGATCCCCAACCCAGGACAGGTATTGCGCGGCCGCGACCAGAAAATCGTCCTCTCACAGACAAACTACCTGTCTCTTTTTGGCCAGGCGGACGGCGAGGCCACCAGTACGCCTCTCCACATTTTCCGTTCCTATCAGGCTGTATTCATAGGGTGCTCGCTGGAAGATTGGAACATGATCCGTCTCTTGCAGCGAAGCCTGCGGCGGCGCGATGAGCGTCCGCACTACTGCCTTGCCCGGGCTTTCCACTCCGAAGACCACATCGAGACCGAGGACCGAGCCGGTCTTGATCGACTGCTGTCGACACTATGGCAAACCCTCGGAGTCAATCCGGTGTACTTTAAGGAATACAAAGATATTGCCCAGGCCGTTGACAAGCTGGTGACCGCCGCCGAGCTGGCGGAGAAAAACAACCCCAAGGCATCTGCATAACCATCAGGATCCTTCCATGAATAATGAGAAACCGCTCTCCACAGGAATCGAGGAACTCGACAGTTTGCTGCGAGGCGGCATCCATCTGCCCGAGTCTGGCGACGACAAGGACGATTCCGGGCTGGTCGTCCTGATTCGCGGGCGTGCGGGCACCGGCAAATCGACACTGGCGTTGCAGATAGTCACCGCGTTGGCCATGGCCGAAATGCAGAAGCGATGTGCCGCGATCCTGGTGAATTCAGTCGTTAAGAAGGAAGCCTCCTTCGCAGCGGCAGCGATGGAAGTCCGCCAACAGCATCTCTTTTTCACAATCGAGCAACGCGTGCGTGAACTTCAAGGCATCTGGCTGCGTTTAATGCAAGGGTTCCTGCGTCGCCGCATCCGCATTCTCAAACGCATTGGGAAAAAACGCATCAGAGATATCCTTCCAAAGCCAAGTTCCCCTTTGGACTGGAAAAAACGTTTCGACGGCAAAACGAGGTATTTGTTGCATGTGTTGCTCTGTCAACTCTATGGAGAGAAAGACGAGGGGCTTAGCTCTCTCGATTCGCTTTGGTGCCACAAACCGGCCGATAAAGAACCGTGGCCGGAGGTGCCATCTTCCGCTGCCGGAGCAGGATTCGGCAAGACGGAGCAAAAAGATCTGACGGAGTTGCTGAAGTCCGATCTTGATCGCTTGTCACCGATCAACTTCAAAGACGGGCTCCCGCATGGAGGCGGCGCCGTCTCCGGAGATCTTTCGTCTCACGAACGGCCTTTCAAATCCTGGCCTTCGATCGAATCGGTGGCGGAGATGGTGGAGAAGGCTTCGGGCAACATCGACGTGATCGCTTGTGACGGTCTGAGCGTGCTCGCTCCGAGCGAGCGATCGTTGATGGATTTTCGGGATTTAGTGCAGTGTCTTCGCAGGCGTTGCCGACTGGCGATCCTGGTTTATGAACCGGTCGAAAAGCAGGATGAATACCTCGATCATCTTTGCGATCTCGTGATCGAACTGGCGGGTCGGCAAACCCAGGCCGGACGCGATAAGACCTATTTCGTATATGAGCTGATAATCCGCAAGGCGCGCTATCAGGACACGGCTTACGGCTGGCACCCCTACAAGCTGCGCGCCTGGGGGCTTGAAGTCTTTCCGTCGATTCATTTTCAAGTTCATCGGCTGAACTTGCTGGAGGACCAGTTTCTCGACTCGTTTTGGAGGGAGACCCCCCGGGACAACGACGCCAAGCGCGATTTTGCCGGATCCTACCTGGAACTGATGCTCGGTGGCATCGTTCCCGGAAGCATGACGGTCATGCTGGGCCCCCGCGGCACCTTCAAGACATCGTTGACCCATGATTTTCTGCTGGCCGGGCGATGTGCCCTGGGTCAGCGCGGCCTGCTGGTCTCGCTGATCGATGACGAGAGTACGCTGCGCTCCAAAAGCGGCTTGTCGTGCCCAAACCAAGGCCAGAAAGCGAATTGCCGTGTGCCCGCTTGCGGCGGGAAGAAGTGCCCGTTGAAAAAATCCGATTCAGGCATCTTCCTATTCTATCAACGGCCGGGCTGCGTGCTGCCTTCCGAGTTCCTTCAGGTTCTGCACAGGCGATTGATGTTGTATGCCAGCGAGGACGATCTGATCCAGCGCCTTGCTTTCTGGGATATCACCCAGATCGACCATCGCTTCCCGATGCTTAGCGACGAGACCATGTTTTTCCCCGCCCTTGTGATTCTTTTGAAGGAACTCGGTCGCCAGAGAAAGAAACCGATCTCCTCCGTGATCATAGGCGCCAGCAATGCCAAGAATGCGGCGGCCGCATCGGTGATGGCGGACAACGTCGTATTTTTAAGACGGGCCACGTTATCGGAAGGCGGCAACCCGGGTGATCAGTTCCTGCTCGCCTATGTTGACCGGGTTCAAGGGTATCTAGGCAACGAAGGCAAAGCATTGTATGCCTTTCCTCTGCAGGTGCCATCGACTCCGGGTGAAATTGCCCAGGACCATCTGCCGCCGATCAAGCACTATGAAGGCGGCATAATGAGCATTATCGGCAGGGATAAAAATAGAGGAACCAGCGATAAGCTGGCCCGTATCCGAGAATCCTATGTGGTCAAGCCGAGAGACTATGAAAAATACAAACTCGGTATCGGGAAGAACACCTCCGGCGTACCCGAATGGATCGAAACCATCATCGGATTGCAGGATATCAAATAGCCGTTGGCCTTCAATCGTCCTGCATTCTCGCTTCTATCTTCTTTCACCGCAGCAAATCACTTGTGATCCCAGGGCAGTTGCACGTCCAGGCGGCGGTGTTTCCAGATCTCGAAACGCTCGAACATCTTGCCGGGATTCAGGATTCCACGGGGGTCGAGAGCCTTCTTTACCGCCATCATGGCGCGGATTTGGGCTTTGCTGTGCTGGAGACTGAGGAAGGGCGTCTTGGCGAGACCGATGCCGTGCTCGCCGGAGATGGCGCCGCCCAGCGTCACCACCTGTTCCATGAGCTCCTGCACGGCCTTCTCAGCGGCGCGGCATTGAGCGGGATCGGAGCGCGTGTACATGATGTTCACGTGCAGGTTTCCGTCGGCAAGGTGGCCGAAGGTGGGAATGGGAAGCCCCGACTTGCGGCGCAGCTTTTCCAGAAAGACCGCGAAGCGCCCGTAATTGCGAGCCGGGATGACGATGTCCTCGTTGAGCTTGGAATCGCCCAGCTCGAACATGGCTGCGGAGCACTTGCGGCGCACGGCCCAGAGGCCCTCCGCCTCCCTGCGGGTGCGGGCGGCGCGATGGGAGGAGGCGTATTCGGATGCCCATGACAGAAGGATTTTCTTCTGCTCCCTGACGTCGCTTGCCGATCCGGCGAGTTCAAGGAGCACCACCGGACGCCCGGACTGCCCCTTGAACACCGTTTTGCCGGTGGCGCGCTCGGCGCACAGCACGGAGTAGCGGTCGAGGAATTCGCAGATCGCCGGCTGGATGCGCAGGGCGAACAGAGCCCTCACCGATCGGAACGCGCCCGCCTCGTCCTCGAAGGAGGCAAGAAGCGTGTAGCGGGCCGGGGGGAGGGGGATGAGCTTGAGCGTGGCGGCCGTGACGATGCCAAGCATGCCTTCGCTTCCGATCCAGAGATCGCGCAGGTTGAAGCCGGCGGAAAACTTTTTCGTGGCGGTGCCCCAGCGAACGAACTCGCCCGTCGGAAGAAAGCCTTCCAGCGCCAGCACGTAATCGCGGGTGACGCCGTATTTGCCTCCATGCATCCCTCCCGCGTTGCAGGCGATGTTGCCGCCGATGGTGCAATAAGCCTTGGAAGAAGGGTCGGGCGGATAGAACCAGCCGCGGGACTCCACTGCAGCCTGGATGTCGGCGACCTTCGCGCCCGCCTGCACATGTGCCATGCCGATCTCGGCGTCGACGCGTATGCGCCTCCATTTGTGGAGGTCGAGCACCCATCCCCCGCGCAACGGTGCCGCGGAACCGGTAAGAGTCGTGCCTGCTCCGCGCACGGTGACGGGCACGCGATGCCGGTTCGCCAAGGAAAGCACGGCGGCGATGTCCTTATTCCTGCGGGGGGCGATCACCGCTTCGGGAAGGAAGGGAATCTTGCTGCTGTCGAATGACGCCGTGTAGAGGGACTTCGCATCGGTTGACACGAGCGGGCCGCCCAGTCGTTTGCGTAACTGGCGTGTCGCTGAGGAGTGTCGCTTGGAGTGCATCGATTAAAAGCCGATAAAAATCCTAACGGGGCTCCGCCCCGTTCAGACAGGACATGTTGAACACAAAGAAGCAAAGAAACGAAGATCGGATTGCATACAAATCGGACGACCACTCAAAATCCCTCCGGCTTGTTCTTAAGTTCTTTGCTTCTTTGCAGTTCATCTCAGGGGATTCTGGCTTTGACCTGATTGATCCAGATTCGCCTATTCAAGGATGATAGACGCGGAGGGTGGCGAGACTACTTCTATTCCCAAGTGCATTTCTAGTGGATCGTTGCTCGAGATATGCCCAGGGCCTTGAGGCTACGCTCGAAGGTTTCCTTGGGGGCGTCGGCGCATTCGATGCGGAACAGAAGTCCCTTGCCCTCGTAATATTCGATCAGGGGAGCCGTGCTTTTCTCATAGATAGCCAGGCGCACGCGCACCGCTTCGGAGCGGTCATCGTCGCGCTGAAAAAGGCTTCCCCCGCACAGATCGCAAATGCCCTCAACCTTTGGGGGAAGATCCCTGACATGATAGGAGCGCTTGCATTTCGAGCAGACTCTCCGTCCTGAGATGCGATTCACAATCTTCTCTTCCGGAAGTTCGTAGCAGATCGCACCGTCCAGGCGGATGCCTTCATGCGAAAGAAGAGCATCCAAGGCTTGAGCCTGTGCAACCGTGCGGGGGAACCCATCCAAAAGGAAGCCATCCGGGCAACGCAGACAATGCAGTCGTTCCTCGATAAGAGCGATTACGGTGGAGTCGGGAACAAGTTTTCCAGCAGCCATGAACTCGATCGCTTCGCGGATTGCGGGCGATTGTTCACCGGCTGGAATCGATTTGATCGCGCGAAACACCTCGCCGGTCGATAGCTGGCATAACCCCAATTCGCCGCCGATCATCTCGGCCTGGGTTCCCTTGCCGATGCCTGGCGCTCCCAGGAGGATGAGTCGCCACGGCCGGGCACAGTTGCCGGAGCGGGTGCAGCAGCCACCCGGGGCGCCTTTTATCCATACGGAACGATTATTCTGTGTAGAGTCTGGCATGTGAAAAAGGGCGAACGTTGCGATTCGCCCACGATCTGTCCAGCAGACAATACGTGCGATGGAACTGGCATGCCTGTTTTTATGAATTTTCCGGTAATGGCGGAAAACGAACGAGTGTCATCTCAGTCGATAACTGCGCTTTACGCGACTGTCCACCAAGGCCGGAATGGATTAGAATGAAGATTGCAAAAAGCATGGGAAATTCTTCATTTACATCCGGTTCTAATAATCCATCCGGAATGGTCTTTTGCTTTTTCGCAGTCGGCTTCTCCTATTTGCCGTGCCAGGCCATTACCAGCGGCCTTCTTTCGCCATGAACAAGGAATCGACCCCAGTCCACCTGCCTAAATGGGTGGTTCGTTGCGGCGCCTTGCTTGTCATCTCCTTGGGTGGCTCCTGGCTCATGCTCTCGATTGCGCGGCATGCCGGTGTGCCAGCTCCGTTGGAAGGCGAAGCCTATCTGGTTCTTTGCGCATTTATCGGAATTTTAGCGTTTGCGGCAGGTTTTGTTTGGAAGAGGCATGCCACCGACGCCTTGCTAGCCGAATCCAAAGCGGAGCAGGAACGCAAGGCTTGCGAAGAACGGCTCGCCCTGGTCATGCGCTGCGCGAGCGATAGCTTTCTAATCACCGATACCGACAACTGGAGAATCCTCGATGCCAACGAGAGGGCGTGCGAGACCTACGGATGCAATTTGGCGGAGCTTAGGGCGTTGACGTTCTCCGACCTGTGCAGCCCTGAGGGAGCGAAGCGATTTAAGCACGATGCCCAGGGGCGGTCCCAAACGAAACAGTCGGTTTACGAGACCGAGCATCGGCGCAGGGACGGAAAGTCGTTTGCCGTCGAGATCAACAGCATAATTGTGGAACTCGATGGCAAGCCCCGGCATTTCGCCTCAATTCGCGACATCTCTTTTCGCAAGATTCGCGAGCGGGAGATCGGGCGCCTGAATGCCCTTTACGGCGCCTTGGTTCAGGTGAACCGAATGCTGACCCGCGCAGGCGATCAGGATGAG
>JBAZHQ010000003.1:34205-36097 GCA_041652235.1 Opitutaceae bacterium
GCATTCTAAACGATTGCGGAGGTTTCCGTCTGGTCTGGATCGGGCACCACGATAACACGTCGGGAAGAGTGATTCCCATCGCGTGGCGGGGCGTGGAGCAGAATTTCCTTGATGGTCTCGACATCCGTATTGGCGAAGGGCCACGGTATTCCTCTTCGACGCATGTCGCGATTCGCGATGGATGTGGCGATGTCTGCAGGGATTTCGAAGAGGCTCGCATGGCCCCTTGGCGGGGGAAGCTGTACGGCTGCGGTTTCAAGGCCTGCGCTGCCTTCCCGATCCGTCGCGACAAGCGCATATGGGGGGGGCTGACCGTGTACGCCTCCGACCCCGGCATCCTTGGCGAGAGGGAATACGCGCTTTTGGAGGAGACGACAAACAGCATCTCCTACGTCCTGTCGGTGATCGATGATCGCGCCGCTCACCGGCGCATTGAAAATGCCTTCCGGGAAAGCGAGCAGCATTTCCGGTCGCTCTTCCAGACCGTGAGCGAGATTGTCACGATGAACGAGTTGGTGTTCGGCGAGGATGGCAACCCGATCGACTATCGCATCACGGACTGCAATCCATCCTTCTCGCGCATCTACGGGATTCCGCGCGAAAGGGCAGTCGATGCCCTGGCATCGGAGCTCTATGGCACGGGCCACGCACCCTACCTTGCCGAGTTCTCGTCGGTCGCCGTCACAGGGGAACCCTATTCCTTCGAGACCTATTTCCCTCCGATCGGCAAATATTTGCAGATCTCCGTCGTCGCTCCCGCCCCCGGCCAGTTCGCCACTATTTCCTCCGACATCACGTTTCGAAAGCACGCGGAGAATGCGCTGCGCGAGAGCGAGGAGCGCTTCCGCTCCACCTTCGAGCAGGCCGCCACGGGAATCGCCCATGTCTCGCTGGATGGGAAATTCCTTCGCGTGAACCAGAGGTTCTGCAACCTGCTGGGATATTCGCAGGAGGAATTGTCCGGCATGCATTTTCAAGATATCACTTTTGCCGACGATCTTCCCGCGGATCTGCAGAAACTGAAGGAATTGATAGAAGGCAAGGTATCCACCTTTACGAAAGAAAAACGGTATCTGGCCAATCGCGGCCGCATCTTATGGGCGCAGATAACGGTGTCGCTGGTGCATCTTCCCAACGGAGAGCCCCATTATTTCATCGGCGTCATTCAGGACATCGCCCAGCGAAAGCAGGCCGAGGATGCGCTGCGCGATAGCGAGTCGCGTTATCGCCGGCTTACCCAGGCGGTTACTGATTACGTTTATTCCGTCCAAATACGGGACGGACATCCCGCTGAAACGAAGCACGGAGCCGGCTGCCTGTCGGTCACGGGTTATTCCGAAGCGGAGTTCGAAAGCGACCACTACTTATGGCTAAGGATGGTGGTTGCCGAGGACCGGCATGTGGTTTTGGACCAAGTCGAGGCCATCCTGACGAACAGGGACGCCTCGCCTATCGAGCATCGCATCGCTCGGAAGGACGGCACGATCCGCTGGGTGCGAAACACGCCTTCGGCGCATCGGAACGCCCAGGGAATCCTCCTCAGCTATGACGGCCTCGTGCAGGATATCACGGAGCGCAAAATCGCCGAGCAGCAGTTGCGCGAGGCCAATGCGAAGCTGCAGACCTATGCCGGCCAGATGGAGGTTCTTGTCAAGGGACGCACCGCCGAGCTTGAGGCGACCAACCGGGAGCTGGAGGCATTCAGCTACTCGGTTTCACACGATCTTCGCGCTCCCCTGCGTGCGATCGACGGCTTTGCCCGGATTTTCATGGAGGACTACGGCTCCGTTCTCGACGACGACGGGAGGAGACTTCTTAAGGTCGTCGAATCGGAGAACCGGCGCATGGGCCGTCCCATCGACGATCTCCTAGCATTCTCGAGGATGGGCAGG
>JBAZHQ010000003.1:36107-41712 GCA_041652235.1 Opitutaceae bacterium
CCTCAAACCGCTCGAGATCGACGTCAGGCAGCTTGTGATCGAAGTCCGGGATGAACTTATGGCGCGGGATTCGGGGCGCCAGGTGCAATGGAAAATCGCAGCGGTCCCGAGCGCCTGGTGCGATCCGGTGTTCCTTCGGCAGGTGCTCCTGAACCTGATGGGCAATGCAATGAAGTATTCCCGGAATCGCGAAGTTGCCCAAATCGAGATCGATGGCTCCAAGCAGCACGGCGAAACGATTTTCCTGATCAGGGACAACGGCGCAGGCTTCGACATGAAATACTCCGCGAAATTATTCGGTGTTTTCCAGCGTCTGCACAGCGATGCGGAATTTGAAGGCAACGGAGTCGGCTTAGCCTTGGTGCAGCGCATCATACACAGGCATGGAGGCAGGGTATGGGCCGAGGGGAAACCAGGGGAGGGAGCCACTTTCTATTTTTCGCTCCCAAATCCCGACACGGCGCACACGGGCACGATTTGACGGCTCGACGATTATCGGAGAGACTTCTGCTCCCTGCCTCATCGAACGATATGCCCGACAAGGAAAACAGCCTGCCCCAGACAAAACTACCCTTGAAGGTGCTCATCGTGGAGGACTCTGCCAGCGATGCCGCGCTTCTCATTCGCGAGCTTCAAAGCTGCGGATATGAAGTCGAGTCACACCGGGTTGCCACTAGGGAGAAGCTCAAGGATGCATTGCATCAGAGGGAATGGGATGTCGTTCTCAGCGACTATGCCATGCCCTCGTTCACCGGCTTGGATGCTCTCGCCTTGGTGAAGGAGACGGGCAAGGACACTCCATTCATCCTGATCTCGGGGGCCATAGGCGAGGATGTCGCGGTGGCCGCCATCAAGGCGGGAGCCCACGATTGTCTGATGAAACATCAGTTGGCGCGACTCGGTCCCGTCGTGGAACGCGAGCTCAGGGAGAGAGCCGAGCGCTGGTCAAGGCGGCAATCGGAGGATCAACTCAGGCGCTTTTCCTGGGCGGTCCAGCAGACGCCGGTTTCGATCATGATCACCGATCCCGCCGGGCTTATCGAGTACGTGAATCCCAAGTTCTCCGAGGTCACCGGCTATACGCTCAATGAGCTGAGGGGCAAAACCCCCCGTGTTCTGAAATCGGGGAACTCCCCCGCGGATGAGTACGCACGCCTCTGGAAGGAAATCACCGAAGGCCGGGAATGGAAGGGGATCATTCGCAACCGGAAAAAGAACGGCGATCTGTTCTGGGAGAGCAATACAATCTCCCCCATCCGGGATGCCTCCGGCAAAATCACGCATTTTCTCGCCACAAAGGAGGACATCACCGAACGGCTCAATACGGAGCACATGCTGCGGGAACAGGCTGCGCTTCTGGATATCGCCAATGACGCCATCCATGTTCGCTCCCTCGACCACAAAATCCTGTATTGGAACAAAGGGGCTGAGAGACTTTACGGCTGGAATGCGGCCGAGGTCCTCGGATCTCGGATCACCGAACATGGCACGGCCGATTCCGCGCCTTTCCAGACGGCGCAGGCTTCGCTTCTTGAGCACGGCTCCTGGTCCGGCGAGATCCCTCAAACCACCCGTTCCGGAAAACAAATTACTGTATTCGGACGCTGGACACTTGTCAGGGACGACCATGGCGAGCCCCAGTCCATTCTCGCAATCCATGCCGACGTGACGGAAAAGAAGCTGCTGGAGGCGCAATTTCTCAGGGCGCAGCGCCTCGAATCCGTGGGAGCCCTGGCAAGCGGCATCGCCCACGATCTCAACAATGTTCTTACGCCGATTCTCATGTCCATGCCCATGATTCGTGCGGAAGTGAAGGCCGGGCCGGCGCGCGTGCTTTTGGATACGGTCGAGGCAGCCGCGCAACGCGGCGCCGATGTCGTGAAGCAATTGCTCACCTTCGGGCGGGGCGTGCAGGGAGAGCGAATCCCGCTGCAGGCGCGGCATCTCGTCCGGGAGATCGTCAAGATCGCCGGGGAAACATTTCCGAAGAACATCAGGGTGATCGCCGATCTGTCCCGTGACTTATGGCCCGTCATTGGCGACGCCACGCACCTTCACCAAGCCCTCATGAACCTATGCGTGAATGCGCGGGACGCGATGCCCGATGGAGGGAAACTTCATCTTGCCGCGGAGAATGTCATGCTCTCGCCGGCTGACGCGGCTTTGCTTTCCGGCGTGAAACCGGGACATCACGTATGCATCAGGGTCTCGGACGACGGAGAGGGCATCACTCCTGAGGTGTTGGATCATTTATTCGAGCCATTCTTCACGACCAAGGAGCCTGGCAAGGGGACCGGACTCGGGCTTTCGACCGTTCTTGGAATAGTCCGCAGCCACGGAGGAGCTGTCCGTGTGCGCAGCACAGTAGGGAAGGGATCTGTCTTCGAACTGTATATCCCTGCTTTGCCTGATGCGAAGGTTGAACCTCCTTCCGTCTCCGTGCCCATCCCGAGGGGCCGGGGCGAACTCGTCTTGGTCGTGGACGATGAGGCGCCTTTGCGCAATACCCTGAAGGCAGCGCTGGAGAGACATGGATACAGCGTGGTTCTCGCTCCTGATGGCGTGGAGGCGCTTATCACCTACTCGCGCCTGAAATCGGAGGTTGTTGCGGTTGTGACGGATATGTTGATGTCAACCTTGGATGGCCCTACTCTCGTCCGAGGGTTGCGGCATGTTGAGCCCAGGGTGCGAATCATTGGAATGACCGGAGTGGGGGAGCAAAAGATGCTTCGCAATATCGAGGCCCTCGATCTGCCGGTCATGCTCACGAAGCCGTTTTCAGGGAACAAGCTCCTCCTAGCTCTTCATGATGTCCTTTCGAAGTAAATCTCGGCCGCAGCGCATAATTTTCGGCTGCTTTCGTCTTCCTTCGTTGCTTTCGGAATGTCGTGTCTGTACTGGTTCACAGTGCCAACAAGATAGCGGTGGAAAAAACCGATTCAGTAGAATTTATTCTCGTTGAGGATAACCCGAACGACGCCGAGATGGTGCTCCGCGCCATGCGCAAACGTTACCCGTCCTCCCGGCCCACTTGGCTGAAGGATGGCGCTCAAGCGTTGGAGTATTTGCTGCCGGCGGATGAGAGCGCCGCATCGCCCGCGAATCAGGCTCGATTCATGATCCTCGACTTGAAGCTTCCGCTCGTGGACGGCTTCGAGGTTCTGCATCGCATCAAGCGGGACCACCGCACAAGCGATCTGCCCGTGGTGATCCTGACCTCGTCGCGCGAGGATGCGGATCTCGATCGGTGCACGAAATCGGGGGCGAATAGCTTTGTCGTAAAGCCGGTGGGCTACGATGAGTTCTCATCTGCGGTCGGTCTCATCGGGGACTATTGGCTGGTGTTGAACGAGCGTGCGTGATCGAAGAAATCTGCAAGCCCGGTTGCGCGTGAAAGGTTTGCACTCCTCCCTGTCTCTGAATTCACTTCTTTTTCCGATTTGTCTCGGCATTGGCGCCGCGTTTTGGAATGCCTTGCCTGCTATCCATTATGGCCATTTGGGAATATAAAATAATATCCAGCGGCAAGGGCGGGTTTGCCACCCCTGCCTTGTTGGAATCCTTCCTCAACCAGATCGGTACCGAGGAGTGGGAAATCATCGAATTTCGCACGCAACCCGACAATCCCCTGGCTTTTCACGGCCTGGCTCGTCGTCCGACGCAGCGCGATTGGACGCTTGAGGCCGCCGCCGCGGCGGCAGCGCGGGCCGAGGCGGATAAACTCCGCGCGGAGTTTGCCGCCAAATTCCAGGCTGCCACTTCCGGACCTGCCGAGCCTGTCTCAGAGACCGGACCGCAAGGCGAGAGCCCCCTCCGGGACGATTCGTTCCGCCGTCCTCGCGACACCGAGCATGACTTGGATCCCTACGCTCTGGACGACAGTGCCGAGGAGGAAGTGACCGACTGGCCTGAGGAGGATCAACTGCCCACGTTCTTCGAGGCCATCCGCCCTCACATGCGGCGCAACCAGAAGGGTCCCGGCTATTCTGTCGGCCTCGAGTTTCTCATCAAGAAGTTCGACATGATCGAGAACGATCTGCTTGTCGCTCTCAAGGAGTGCGGTTTTGCCATTCCGGAGGACGAGGACGACAAACCTGTCTATCTTGAGTACGATGGCGACTTGTACTGGCTCAACGTTAACCGTCGTGGCGAACTGTGGATCAATGCGCGGGAGAAACCCCGCCCTGTTTTCCGTTCCACGAAAGGGAATCCGGTCGTACCTGAGGAACAGCCTTCCGAGGCTGTTCAGGCGCCCGAGCGCAAGGGCAAGGGCAAGCAAGAGCGCCAACCCAGGCAGGTGCAGCAACCAAAACCTGAGCCTGAGGCCGATGCCAGGGCATCCGTCCCCGCCGCGGAATCTGCCAAGACTGAGTCTGACAATAGCCAGGCTCCCGCGCAGCCATCGCAAAAACCGGAAGCTGTCCCCGGAGAACCCTTGCCCTCAGGATCGCAACTTCTTGCCAAGCTTCGCCCGCTGATGCGTCGCAGTCGCGGAGGATGGGCGGGTACCATAAGCTTCCTTTCCCGGGCGCTTTACTGCAGCGATGCCGAGCTTGTCGCCGCCTTGGCAACCCTGGGTCTCGTAACTCAATCGGCCAGCGAGAAGGCTCCCGTCATCGAGATGGAAGGACATGCCTACTGGTTGAATCGCGATGGCCGAGGCGGTATTTGGATCAATGCGCGAGATGCTCGCCGGATGCGGTCGGAAGGCCGCAGTGCGGAACTCCCCAAGGAGGGTGCAGATGCGGCGGTTGAAGGCGGGAAGCCTGCCGCCGATACTCCCGTGGTCATAGCCATCACTCCTCTCGACAGCCAAAACGGCGCCCCGAGTGCCGAAGTGCATGCTGTCGCCGTCGCCGCCGCTGTCTCGGCTTTGGATTCCGAATCGAGATCGAAACAATCGATTCGGCGGGAATCCCAACTTCCTTCTGATGCGACGGCTGCTGCTGTTGCCTCCGCAACGCTTCCTCTGGCGGGCGTCCGCCTTCTGCTCAAGGAAATCAAACCGGGTTCCTTCGCCATGGAAGTCGGCGCGCTTTCCCGGCAATTGGAGAGAAACGAGGATGATTTCCTCTCCGTGCTGGTTGCTGCCGGTTTGAAGATTCCTCAGAAGGCCCGGGAGAGGCCCGTTTTCGTCGAGCATGCCGGCGAGATCTTTTGGCTGAATAGAAACAGCAAGGATGAGCTCTGGCTCAACGCCAAGGAGTCTAAGTTTTCGGCTAAAAAGGAGTCCACCCCCTCTGCGGAACCCTCCGATCGAGACGAAAAGAAGCAACCCCGGCGCGCTACTCGAGGAGGCCGGAAGCCTCGCGAGAAATGAGGGCTTCCAGTGTATCTGCCAGGATCGTGGGATCATAGGGGATCGGGGCGCGTATGGAACGGGGGGCGCTGCAGCCGTGCGCACAGGGAAAATCGCCGTTTGGACTGAAATCGCATGGAATGGAATTAAGTTTGTGCCCGTTGCGTCGTATATGGCTGCTGTCAGCGCAAGGATGCGCTTGATGGAGCGACCGGGCTCCCTCCCACCACCGGTCCGCGGGCACAAGCGGAATGTGCCAAGATCAAGGAAGATCCTATGTCAGTCGTAATTAACACAAACTTCGCG
>JBAZHQ010000004.1:0-40171 GCA_041652235.1 Opitutaceae bacterium
CGTCCGCGTGGTCGTTCAAGTCGCCGTGAATGAGATGGATGTTATTAGCCAACTGGGCTGCGAATTCCGACCCGCGCAGCGTGTGTTCGAGGCAGGCGAACGCATCGCGTTCACGTTCCACGAAATAAAACGTCGGATTGATGCGAATTTGTTTGCGACTGCGATCGACATTGATGGCCACTTCCGCGGCTTGGACGGCCCGTAGCAGAGCGATTGGTGAGCCGAATTCGCCACCCGCGTAGGCACCGCCTCCAGCGAAGCCGTCCACAAAGGTGATGGGCTGGACTTCCTTTCCTCCGACGTTTTTACAGACGATTTGGAGATAGAGGATAACATAGTCCTGCAATAGCTGTAGCTTCTTGCGGCTGTGGTCTGCCAAGACGGGAAGACAGCCGTCTCTCCATTGCCCCCACATGAAGCTGGGCGCTTTCCTGACTGAGTTGGGTATCATGGGATATTCCGAGTCTGATCCTATCGCCGCGAACCCCTCATTACCAGAGATATCCGCTTCCTACGGGCTTGGCGCTTCCAACGCCTCGAAGCGTACCGAATCCGGTGCGTCCTTCCGTAAGGCGCTCGCCATCTCGCGCCAGTGCTCACGCATTGCCGCCAGATCTGTGAGCGCGCGGAATTGCAGTTCGGACTTCCCGTATTTGTCGGCAGCATAATATAGCGCGAGCGGCCCAGAGACCCATACTTCAATCCGATGCAGTTCTCCGCCGTCAGCATCTCGCGCAACAATGCGCTCCATGCATGTCTTGGGGTTAAGTCGGGCGAACAATGCTTCGGCCAGGCAATCGAGCACTGCCCAAGCCGGGTTTCCGCCCCAGCGATTGAATTCATTGCAGATCCAGAATCCCAGAGCCAAATCGGGATTGAGCGGTCGTGGTGCCGAGGGTGAAGCGACAAGGATTGTCAATTTTTCCTGATCCCCGCTGACCATAATTCTGTCGCTTTTAGGCCAGTCGATGCCGAGGCCGACTAGGTCAAAGACCCGGCTCCACCACCAGAAGGTGGCGGGGCTGTGGCAACGCTCAGCCGCGATCCATTGCGCCCGGGGACCGGCGAGGGTATCGGCGATGGCAGCAATTTCCGTTATCGGTTCAGTAATGGCACGCGGGGAAAAACACGCGGCCGGCATGACAACCAAGTCGTTGTCGGGAGGAAACATCTTGGCTTCGTGAAGCACGGTCACCGTGAGGATCAAATCAAAGCCACGATTACCGATGACTCGCCGAATATCGCGCGCTGCGCCTTGTACGAACTCGGTATTGGTGAGCCGCAGTCGGGCGGCGAGCTCGCGAGCTCGGGCTATTGCTTCGGGACACGGATCGAGTCCGATAACACGCGCGGACGGCCATTTTAATGCATAGAAACATGTGAGGGAACCGTTCTCGCAGCCGACGTCCAGAATAGCCCTCGGCGAGGGGGCATAGTTATCCAGAGCCTCCAGAAATTTCGCGTGCATTTCTCCGCGTTCCAGCGCTCCCACGAGAAGGCTGAAACGGAGCGATGAGTTCTTCAGAGTGTATACGTCTTCGCTGAAGTCGCCTTCCGTCCGTCGGGCGATTACTTCTTTGAATTGTCGAAATTGCGCGCTGTATTCGCGGGACAACCGCTGCCGGATGCGATCGGGATTGCAGTGCGTCGGCAGTTCCAGTGCGGAGTAGTAACGCCGGACCTTTTCCTCGGAGGGCAAGGCGCGCCATTCAGGCGTATTCAGAGTCGCGATGGCGTCTGCGGCCATGATTCATGCAGAGATTGCCTCATCCCGCATCCCCTTTGGCGGCAGATACGCGTCTAGAAACTTCGCCTGCTTCGGGTCCAGATAGGTTTTCCAGAACCTTTGGGTGTCCGGCCAAGGGATGAACCGGTCATTCTTCGCCAGGCCGAAGGACAGCACCTTCCACGTAAACTTTGCCCAATATTCGCCCGAATAATTCTCCATCATCTGGGCTTCAGCAGGATACTTCGCAGCGAGCGCTTCGCGCATCATCGCGAGATTGCTTCCCTTGGGATTCAAGACCTCGCAGAAGATCTCGCGCGGCGCTAGTGGACGGATTGCGTTCAATACCGCGCCCATGATGTGGCGATCATGGAACGGCATATATGGTGCGACCGCTACATACACCTCAATGCCGCGATCAAACGCTTTTTGCAGCATCTTGAGGCGCCGACTTGGAGCAGCCGCACGCGGTTCGAGCACCCGAGCCAGCGCATCATCCAAGTAGGGGAGTGATGTTCCCAAGAGTACTTGGTCCTTGTGTGCGACGAGTAGATCGAAATCGCGTTCGACGAGGGCAGAGCGGGTTTGCAGCCGGACCTTGTGGCCGGCTTCGAGCAGTAATTGCAGACATTGCCGGGTCAGCTTGTATTTCGCCTCACTCGGCGTGTAGCAGTCGGTCAGGAAAGACATGAGCACCCACCCGTCGCCCCACTTCGTCTTGCGAGCCTTGTCTGCGGTAAAATTTCGCAGTTGTTCTCGCAGCGCCTCGACAATACCGTGCTTTGGCAACAGGTATTTGCCCCAGTCCTGCTGCCTGTGCCCGTTGTTGTTGAATTTTACCCCTGGCATCGCAGGGCAGTAGCAGTGGTAACAACCATGCTCACACCCGACGTAAGGATTAATGACCCAGTCGCCGAGGCGTTTCTTCCAGAGGCCGGAGGGATTGATAGGCGTCATCGAGGTAGAGGAGTTAGGCAAAGCGAATTTCCTGAGGAATCGCGCCGATGGAGAATTATCTGGACTTTTTATGGACTTATTCAATAGCAAAGTGAATATAAAAAATGCGCGTGCGAAAGACAGATGTAGCAAAAGCGATCAAACTCCGGATGAAGCAGCTCGGAGCTACAAACCAATTGAAGATGGTCGCAACGCTCCGTAAGCAAGGCTTCGTTATTAGCCAGCCTACCTTAAGCCGCTTGCTCAGCGGAGACTATGAAGGGGTTCCAGGCAGCTTGGTCGACCTATGCAGATATTCAGATGTAAACCTGAATAAATACGCCATTGAAGTGGATCCAGTGAGTAGCCAAAAACTGATCGCGGCATTGCGTGCCGCTTGGGATGGCTCACCGCAGCGCGAGGCTTTTCTAGCTCGGGTCATCAAAGCCGCGGGTAGACTTACCGTCAGTTGAACAGGACAAAGAACCAAAGCGGCTAGGTTAAGCCAAGTTCGCCTTATGCGCCGCGTCCAACACAAGCTGGATGCACCCGGTCTGAAGACGGTGAAGAAGGGATTCTCCCGAGAATTCAGAATCTGCCACTATACCATGCCTCGGAATGGTGAGAAAATCGATGAGAGCCCATCCGTTGTTTCCATAAGACTCAATCAAGGGACGCACCCACGGATGAACTGTCTTGTGCCCGGCGAACTGCCATTCCGGCAAGCGTACGCGCGCCTTTCTACTCAGCTCGCGGTAGCCAATGTAAGCCCCGTTTTTCACAAGCATCCTGATAGTCTCGTCGCTCACCCCCAAGCGCTCGGCTGCCTCGGCGCTCGAAATGGAAGCACCGCTGCGAGCCTCAATTAAAGGCTTAGCCGCTTCGCCACGGGCGGTAAGCAAGTCGACCTTTGCTTTCTTTCGCAACATGCCGCGTAGCCGATCATTCTTTCGGCGAATGAAGAACCGCGCCCACTGTTCCGGATTGAATCCCTTTTGGATCCAGTGAATCCAATACCCCAGGGCGGCCTGTTGTCTAAACTTCGGATTAAAGGGACGCGAACGCCGTCCTGTTTTTCGATCGCATTCGATTTCGCCTTCCCACAATACCCGACCCTTTTGTGTCAGGATAATCAGATGGTCGCCGTTCTCAATGAGATGCATACTGGCGTATCCTTTATTTTCATCGTCCTCTAACGCCCAAACAGCTCCTTCGAGTCCGGTCTCAAACCGGCCATTAAGGTTGCCAGAGATGATATGGCCGTAGCTTTCGTCGAATTGAAGGCTCTGGCTCAAAAGACGCAGCCCCTGGGTCTGGCCATGCGCCAAGCATTGCCAGGGTGTCATTCCCTGCAGATTAACCCTGGGGTGATGGAGCCAAGTTTGCCAATCGAACGTTGGTCCATGGGCGACGCGCTGCGCGATGTATTCAGTCCAATTCTCGATTTTTCGCCCCAGTTCCAATGCTTCGCGAGGATTCAGTCGCCGCGTCAGTTTCCTTTCGGAAACCCCAAACAATCGCGCCGCCCGAGCTGCGGGCATCTTAGACTGGTCGAACAATCGGCACAATCCAGGTGGCCGCAGGACACCGCCAGTGCACCACCGTGCGCGACGACTGGCCTCTTCGAAGGGTAATTTTGCGTTATCAAAGCGTCCATCATACTCGCTTAGAACATAAAGACGACAACCCAGCCTCCGTGCGACTCTCTCCAGCGCTTTGGCATCACGATAGATATCGAGGTCGCCCCACCATACTTTTCCATGCTTCCGCGTAAACACATTGGCATTGGGTATAAAGAAGTGTCGCCGGTGGCGCTTGTTGTACCCCGATTTGCTGCCGAAGCAGCGTCCCAGCGGTAGACCACAGGCAGAAAAAACCGCCGTATTGTCCTTAGGCTTGAATTCCGCATCTATGGGAGGCGGTGGACCGTTGAGCACAATGATGGCATCGACCGGGATTTTACCTTTCTCCGACGGATTTGGGCGTTTTTTCATGGTGAAGGGAATGGACTATTGATGGTACCGCCGTGCTCAGAGCCTATGGGGTAGGCGTTTGGCGTGGTTCAATCAGGTTTCAGGCTTTTCCCCTTGCGCAGGCTGGGTAAGTCGGCAATCCGCATATGACGGGCAAATCCGCTGTCGAATATCCGCTTCGCAGCCAGAAACTGCTCAGGTGTGATATTTACACTGTAACACAAAAACCAGTGGGGGTCCTTCCACTTCTTTTTCTTGTAGGAGAAGTAGATCACGAGGGATGAATCCTTGGATAGGGCATCGACCGCCCGATAGAGGTAACGCCGAAAATCCGAAGAGAGAACGATCCAGGGCGTGCTCGTATTCAACCCGGTGGCTTCAGATGGCTTGGAGGCCTGCTTCATGGGGTATCCTGTAGTTCGATGACCAAGTTGGGGACGAAGCCACTATCACGTGATTCTTCGGGATAGCCCCGTGGATTTGCCAACACACGCGTACTACCAATCAGGTAGTCGCTATGCCAGTGAACGTGGCCGTGGATCCAGAGAGCTGGTTGATGATTTCCGATGAATGCATCCAGATTTGATACGTAGGCAGGATTAATTTCGTCCTGTGCAAGAAATGGTGGAAGCGATCGGGCGGACGGAGCATGGTGGGAGATGACGACGGAGCGCCTTGCGGGTCCATCGACAAGGAACTGCTCAATCTTGGTCTTCGACTCCAGATGGAGCTGTCGTGCAATTTCAGGACTAAAACACCGCGTCGAGGGGGAACAGCGGATGAGCTTATAGTCGGTCATCATTTCAGCGACCGCAGCGGAACCCACGACAGGATCTCCAAAGAATTTGAAATCTGTCCAGAGGGTGCAGCCAAAGAAACGCCATCCATCGATCTCGATGCTATCGTTCTCCATGATAGTTACTGTAGACCCGGCGGCCAAGGCCCGCATCTTCTCAATCAGGCGGGGATGCCGCTCGCGGTAGAACTCGTGGTTGCCGACGACGTAGAGCACACGTTTGTTGCGGAATTGTTCGATAGCCCAGCGCAACCCTGCAAGTTTGGGTTGGGTATCCCCGGCAAGAATGACCAAATCGGCATCAGTAGTGGGAGGGACCCAGTCCTTGAATTCAAGGTGGAGATCGCTGAGGACGTGGAGTTTCATGGAGGGATTACCAGTTCGCCAGAGGAGTCGAGACCTGGATTCATGAGGGACGTGTTTTTTACATGACTCAGTTTGCCATACCCATTAGGACAATTGCTGTCCTCATGGTTATTACCCTCACATCATGAAGCCGCCATCCCGACAAACGACCAAGCAGCAGAGGGAGAACCTGTTGCTCGCCCTGTTGGCAGAAAACAAAGCGTGCTCGTGCAGCACTCTCGCCGAGAGACTCGAATGTGACGAACGGACGGTCATTCGCTACGTAAGGGAACTTCGCAGAGAGGGTGCGCCGATTGGCCTCGATGGGAGAAGAAACCGTTCCTATTATCTGAAACACAAGCTCTTCTCGCTACCGTCGATTCGTATTACCGAAGAGCAAATTCAGGCCCTGTATTTTGCAGCCGCGGCATTGCAGCAGTACCGCGCCTTGCCATTCTACAGAAACCTCAAGGATCTCTGGAATCAGATTTCAGGTGGCCTGGGCAACAAGATGGGTGTGGGTGTCCAGCGGGTGGAAAAGGTCGTGTCCTTCCAAACCATGGGTCTTGGCAAGATGGATGATAAGCTCTTCGGGACACTTTTGAAGGCCAGTCTCGGGTGTTATGAAGTTTTGTTCAAATACCCTACGAGGGAAACTCGTGAGATCAAAGTCCGCCGGGTGCAGCCTTATCACCTGACCTGCAAGGATGGCTTGTTCTACCTTGTGGGAAGGGAAGTCCCGGACCAACGAGAGGGATTTAAGCTCTTCGCGCTGCCGCGCATCCATGAGGGCAAAGTGATTATGACCTCAAAGGGATTCGTTCCAAAGAAGTTTCACAGGGAAGATTTCTTCGGAGGTTCCATCGGCCCCTTTCATGGGAAGGAGAGACACAAGATTCGCATCAAGATCAGCGGAAAGTCGGTCTTCAGGGTGATGGAACGCCAATGGGACAAAGCTCAGCAGTTTATCGAGCACGATGACGGCTGCATCTTGGAGATGCAGCAGAACAACCTGAGAGATGTTTTTTCCTGGGTGATGAAGCAGGGAGCCGATGCCGAGGTGATTGAGCCCGCTAAGCTTCGTCAAATGGTGATACAGGAACTAGATCATATGGCGCGGATTTACAGGGGCGATGGACTCTCATCGAAAACAGTCGTAAGACAGAATCTGTCCTAATGCCCGTGAAGCACCGGCATTACGTCTTAAAAACACATCGTCGCGGCGCCTGGAAGAGACTGTATGGGCACTGCACGTCCGCCATCCAAAAAAGATGGAATTCTGCCACCTGCAGAGCCGCATCCTAGGTTGGTCACTACCTTTAAGTCCCGAACCCGATAGCCATCAGCTTACAAAATAATAGCACATACCTTGGTCAATAGATCAAATTATGTGCTATTCACGGCCCGCGAGCGGTTGAGCGGGGATGGCGCTAGCGGTCGAACACGTAGGACTCGGCGGCATGATAGGCCATTTCCCAACTGGAAGTCAGATGGTTGGTTTTCACTTTGGAGGAACCGAAAAATCCCGATTGTTCGACGTAGACGTAGTGATTTTCCGTGTTCCAGAAGAACTTGAACGGCTTCTTGGTCCGGCTGCCGTGAAGGGTGGCGAGAGGTTTGAACGGGTTGTAGGATGATATATGTTTTGGATGGTCGAGTTGTAGGGTTGTTGAGAGGAATGTATGTTCAGGCCTTGGCCATTGCCGTCGCGGGGCGCAGGCCAATGATCACGAGCAAGCGGTCAAACCACGATTGGTTCGCCGCGCCGAAGGCGACCTGGGTGGACTCAAGCATCCGGCCCGGTGAATAGTGCTGGATCGCATAGGCCGAGCTGACATCGCGCGCCAGCCACCTCGGTTGCGCCCAGTGCGGGCTCGTCTTTCGTTCCAGTTGCCCGATCAGGACGATTTGGCCGACATAGGGCAGCCGACCGCCGGTCCAGAATGGCGGAACGGAGTAGAACATAGCCGCACCGGTCGGGTTTTGGGCTGAAACGAGTTCGCGGGAACGAGCGTAGACCTTGGCGCCACCGCCATTTCTACTCGGGATGATGCTTTCCACTGTTGCTTTGATCATTGTTGTTTTGGGTTCAGGTTCTCGGCGACCGCCTGTCACCGAGGATTTGAGGCTTTCGCGCCCAAGTCGCATATCAGGTTGCAAGCCACAAACTCTCGCCTTGCCGTGATGCCTTTGCCCCGATAACGATCAAAGACAGGGCAAGCAGCCCTTGAACACTGAGCGCCAATGACAGCTCGAGTTGCGACCCCAACAAACTACCCATTTGAAATAGACTACGCAGCCTGTGCGTTGGAAGTCCGAAGCCGGGTGGATTTCTTGCTCGCCGAGCGGCTTGGCTCGTTGGAGTCGGTAACGTTCGTCCCACCTACAAAGGATGATGCCATTTTCTGTATTAATTCAGGCCTCCGTCTCGAAGGAACACTACGCCTTAAATGGCAGGCGCACGACGCAGCAATCGATCTCAGGATCACATTGCCGTACCATGGGGTGTTCATTTTCGAGGACAAACAAGCCCTGCCTGGCTATCGCAGTGGTTTGTGGTCGTGGTTGCCCAAACTTGCCCGCCGACCCGGTGTTTGGCAGGTGCTAAAGCCCAGTATCGGTTTCCCGGCACCCGCACTCGCAATCGCCGAATCTCCATCGCGGTTGGAAATAGTCTTCGACTCTGAAGCGCGGTTTTTCTTCAAGAGAGTCAAGGACGGCTACGTATTCCTGCCAGACCCGGTCAAACGCTTCCCTCACAGCGTGGTCTTGTGGGATGCCTCGGCTTGGCCGGCTGAATTGACCGAGTATCTTCAGCTAAAGCCTCGCGAGCCCTGCCTCATTCCACGGGGGCATGCATTGGTCGGCCTGATCGATAAGATCGTACAATGGGCATCGGATCATCCGACCGGAATCCCGACGATCAATGGTGACGCTCTGGATTTCCAAGAATTGGTGACCTTTGAGGCTTGGCTGACGCAGCATCTGCCGCTCCGTCTCGCTCAGGCGATTGCCGCGCACAAGAACTGCGCGCCCAAAGAACTCACCCCTCAACAACGACTGGATAAACTGGTTGGTTGCGCGGGCGACATCTCACAATCGCTGTTTCCAGTGCGCCTCCTACGGCAGCAGGGGAGTTTGATTTTGTTCACGCCCTTCAATCCGATTGATGCGGTCTCTCAACTCACGCGCTTCGACCGGTATGGTCTCAGCGGCGACCCCTTGGAATACCTGAAACCGGTCGTCCATCAGAATCACCCGTCCTTTTTCGGCCCAGTCTGTCCGGTGGAGACTCCCGAGTCGAAGATGGTTGGCATCACCCTGCACCTCAGCCGGGCGCAGCGTATTGGCCCAAATGTGCTCAACGTGGACGCCAAGAAGGTTCCCCCTCGGGACACGCTAGGCTTCGCAGCCAACCTCATCCCGTTTTTCGAGTATAATGATGGAACGCGCAATATGATGGGCGCGAAAAATATGAAGCAGGCGCTTCCCATCCTCGGTCGCCAGGTTCCCGCCATCAATCCGCAAGGAGGGCAAGCCATCTTGGATGCGGTCCGCCCCTTGCTTGATCTTGGTCTCGTGCCAGTCATGCAGGATAGTGCGGACCAGCTTGCCACCGGGAAAGACCTGCTCGTCGCCTACCTGCCCTATCAGGGTCTAAATTTCGAGGATGGCATAGTCGCCCGTGCTGGGATCGCCGGCGACTTGGCCTATGGGGAAACCGTCCGCATTGTCCATGACCTACCCCACACCTACCGCCGGGGCTCGTCGGCTGAATCACCGTTCTCCGCGATGCACCGGGGCCTTGATACTGAGCTTGTCGTTAAACCCGGCACCATCATTCGGCGAGGTGATCCGCTCGCCATTCTCATAGATACGACCAAAGAAAAGATCGGTCGCCCCGACGATTCAGCTGAAGTGGTGCTTCGGTATGCCTACTTGGAGGAAGGGACGGTGGAATCGGCATCGCTCAAGTTGGACTCCCTTTTGGGGGGCAGGCTCACGGTGCTTGTCCGCAAGAAATATCCACTCGCCGCTGGTGACAAAATCATGGGGCGGCATGGCAACAAAGGCGTGATTGCCCGGTTGCTGCCCGACGATCAAATGCCGCGCCTGCCCGATCATCCGGGTCTACCCGCAGCCATGCGCAACCGGTCAGTGGACCTCCTGCTCAATCCGCATGGGGTGATCTCGCGGATGAACCTTGGCCAGTTGATCGAGGCGCATCTGGGTTGGCTTCATTATGCAGGCCGACCCCTTACCCCACCCCTGGATTGTGCGCCCTTTGCACAGCAGGTGCGGAACCGGGCGGATGATATTTCTCGGGCGCTGGCTGCGACGGGTCTTGATGCGGCGGGTCGCATCGCGTTGTCGTTGCCCGACGGAGGTACCACTGCGATGCCTGTCGTCGTTGGATTTCAGCACATCATCCGGTTGCGGCACATTCCCACCAAAAAAATACAAGCGCGACTGGGCGGCGCCGAGGACCGCTACGATCCCCGCACCGGACAGCCCGTGAAAGGCCGCGCTCACCTGGGCGGTCAGCGAATGGGGGAAATGGAAGTATGGGCGCTGGCGGCGCACCGTGCTCCGGCCCTCATTCAAGACCTTCTTCAACACCGCTCGATTGCGCCCGGTGAACAGGCTTCAGCGCAACACACCTGGCAAGCGGTGCGGGACCATTTCTTCGCCGTCGGCATCGAGGTGAAACGCGACAAGTCCGGGGTCAAATTCAGTGTATTGCAGCAAGCGGCCAAAGAATGGAGTCAAGGTGCCGTGATGTCGGAGCGGACCATCGAGACTGCGCTCAAGGCGCGTTTCCGCTGCCCGATTTGCGAGACCACTCCACCTCATCTCGATGGTGGCTTTGAGGTCGAGGACGAGAAGGTGCCGAAGCTTCAGCTTGGAACGCTGCTGCGAGCATGGCAGCTTACTTGGAGCAAGCCGCCGCAAATTACGTCCGATGCAGCCAACGATATTACTGCTACTTGGAAATTGAAGTGCAGTCAGGCCGCAGGCTCCCGAATCGAGGCAGCCATCAAGTGCCGAGAGAACAAGTCGTCCTTCCGTCTGGAAATCGACATTCCGCTCTCGGCAGGCGACCGGCGCATCGTCACCTGCACCGCGCGTAAACCGAATCCCAATGATGGAGCCACACGCGAAAGCCTGTTTGGTCCATTCACCGAAGCGACCAAGCATCTACAGCGCATCGAGGAGGTAAGTGTCACCTGTCCGAAGCATTCGTCCCAAGCTCTGGTAGCGGTTGCGCCTCGGCGCATTTCTCGCCCGTTTCAAGCAGGTCTGTATTGCGCCGACATTTTTGGCAAAGACCCCAACGGCAGGACACGGTGGGGACATATTGTTCTCCCTATTCCGGTGGAAAATCCGGTGTTCAAGATTCTCCCGCAGTTCAAGAAAGACTCCACCAAGATTCCCAAGCTCAAGACGATCCCCGTATTGCCGCTCGTTTACCGTCGCCCCCGCCGTGACTCTGCCGACGAAGATAGACTGAAGCCGGACGATCTCACGCGCCGAGGCTATGCGTCGGTTGTGCGCGCCATTGAAACTTACCAGCGCTACGTCAAGCGCACGAGTGGCAGCGATCCCAAGAAACTGAAGGACGCAGTTTATCAGATTCAGCAGGCCGTGGATGAATTGTTCAAGCTGCTGAGCCACCGGATAGCCGACAAGGAGACGGGTTTGATCCGCCAGCATGCCCTCGGCCGTCGCGCTGATCGCTCAGGGCGCGCCGTGATCGTGCCAGCACCTGAACTGTTCCCCGATCAATGCCGGGTTCCGGCCAAGGTCATCGTGACAATCGCGGGCAACGAGATTGCCGACGACTTCCAGGCCAACTGTCATGCCAAGGATCGAGAGGCTATTTGTGTTTCGTTGCGGCTCGGCCATCTGCCCGCCGCGGACTTGGAATCCATCGCCCTCGACGGCATCCGCAATTTCTTCCACCGGCACCCCGAGAAGTTGGTTCTGCTCAACCGTCAGCCCAGCCTGCACAAATACAGCATCCTCGCCTTCCGCCCCGTCATCTCGAACTCCGATGATGTCATCGGTCTCCACCCACTGGCCTGCGCCCCACTGGGAGCGGACTTCGATGGCGATGAAATCACGATCCATTGGCCGAGCACGACCGAAGCGCAAAAGGATGCAGCCAAACTCCTGCTCGAAAACAATCTGATTTCTGCCGCGCACGGACAGAGCGTCGTTCAATTCTCCCAGGATTTGGTCCTCGGCCTGTTTTTGCTTCGTCGAGCCGGACAACAGCAGACCGTGCTTGATGCGCTGCCGAAGAACTGCCGGACAATCCTGGCCGACGCGCCGAATTGGACAGCCAAGGAAATCAACGCTTGTCTGACTTGCGTTGCTAAAAAGCATCCTGCGCAGGCGCTGACCGTTTTCCAAAACCTGATGCAGTTGAGTTTAGCTTCGGCCACGCGTCACGGCACCTCGTTTGGGTATTTTGACTGCTTGGCATGCCAACCGTCCGCCGGTGCTTCTTGTCCGGTAGCGGATGCCGTGCAGGAGAAACTGCGCACCGTGCTTGCCGAACGAAAATCTGGCTCGGCGCAACCGCTCGGCTCCGGGATCGCGGAAATGGTCCTGTCCAAGGCGAGGGGTGACAAACAAGTCTCCCAATTGGTGGCCCAGCGTGGCGTCCTTTCCCCGGGGTTGGTAAGCTTCCATTCCAAAGAAGAGAATTTCACCTTCACGCACTCACTGGCAGACGGCTGCGATGCCGAAACCTTTTATCGCACGGCCTACAACAATCGCAGCTCACAGTGTGACAAGAAACTCGGCACGGGCAAAGCCGGCGGACTCTTCCGCAGTATGGTGGGCCTGCTTTGGGACCTGATTGGCAAAAATGGAGAGCCGATTGGCCTCCTTGCTGCGCAATCAATCGGCGAACGCGGCACGCAGCTTTCGATGCAGAGCTTTCACACCGGCAAGAAAGGGTTCACCGCCGACCAAGTGCGTGATCTGATTCTGAAACGGTCGTGGAGCAGTGCGGATGAATTGATCGCCGAGTTGTCTAAAGTGGACGCTTACAAGGACCTTGATCCGCGACACTTTGTAACTCTCTTTGCAGGCTTAAAGCGAAGGAACGCGGCAATGGACGTAGCGCCGCCCATACTGCGAAGCCTGGCTTTCTCCGGTCAGGAACGTCTCATGAAACTGGCTGCACAAGCCGCTCTCTCGAAACAGCGCGACGACGCCCGACACCCTGTAACTTCCATCATGCTCAGTGGACTTGCCCCAACCGGCTCAAAACATGGGTAAAGCCTCACAACAAAGAGGTCTGGCTCTCCGCCGAGCCACGAAACGGGCACTGAGCGAAAAACAGACCCAGGGGCACCACGCAGCTCGACAAGGATTTCGGGAGCAGAGCGAACTCGATGCCAGGTTGATGGCTGAAGACGAGGATATCGACCTCTGGGAGCCCGAAACCGGCTTGGAGGGTGACGACACCCTCGATTCGCTGGGATTCGATTCCGACGTGGACTTGACGGATGACGACGAAGTGCCCCCTAGCGACGCCGAGGCGATCCTGCCCCCGACATCCCTCGCGGAGGCCAACCTTCTCATCGTGCATGAGGGCCGGGCTATTTCGCAGCCGCCCGATTGGAATCTCGGGTTACACCCAAGTGCGTGGACCGAGGAACGCTCGCTCCGCTTTGCCATGCTGGAGCGGGTGGCAGCGTGGTTCACCGAGGAGCGCACGTCGTTTCTGCGCGCACCCGTCTCCCCTGGCAATTCCGACCCATTGCTGAATTTCTCCATCGGGAAGACCGATCTAGCCGGTCCAATCCCCGTATTGGAAGAAGGGCTTCTCACAGCAACCGACTGCGATGTGATTGGGGACTATTCCACATTCAACCGCCACATCCGTTACGCCACTTTGAAGTGGACTACTGGTTACCATCTGCCTGTTGCCGAGCTGCTATCTCATCAGAGCCGCATTGCGTGGGTCGCGGCCGCGATTTTGGATCTGCGACGAGAACGCTCTATCAATCTTGATTTGTTGCGCGGAAAACTCACGGTTCCCAAGGGGAAAGACAGCGATGACGCCCGCGCCATTCTGCGTCGGATTCCCGTCGGCAATCCCCGTAAAGCTGCGCCGAAGGATTACGCCATCGCCGCGTGTCTCAAGGTGCAGGTAGCTTGGGACAAGGTTATCCAGAAATATGAGGAACTGATCTTCAATCCATGACGAGGCCGCTCACATGAAACCCAAGCAAGCAACCCAGTCCCCCCTCATCTGCCCGGAAGGCGCTCTGCCCAATTGGGTAACCGCTGTTGTGGGCGACGGGCGTATGCTGCAATCCAGCAAAGTATGGTTCGTCTATCTTGGCGCAGATACGGCATGGACGGCTTTCAGTGGCAGCCAGCCAATCCCTTGGGAACATGATACGGGCAGCCAAGCGGTGGTGATTCTCTACGACCGGTGTCCGATATCTTCCTCGGTGTTGCTTTCCTGGCAACGAGCCATCGAGGGATACTCTCTCCGCGCTTTCCGCCTGCTCACACGCCCTCCATGGCTGACTGACGGCAAGAAGATCGAATCCTGGCTTCGTTGCGAAGTAGCGCCACTGATCAATGACGACAAGGTCACACCAGAAGCCGAAGGATTGAAGTTGGGCCAATATGTTCAATTGACTTCGGGCGCAGCTCATTCGGATACCGAGACCGAATTTCTCACCCTGACTTTCGGGCCAATGCAACAAGCCGTGGAGTTGCTCGAAACTCGTCGGCGTCGCTACCTATCCACCGTGCGGGTGGAGAAAACTACCCGCCAAAGATATCACAAGACTTTGGCTCCGGCCTTCGCGATTAAACCCTCGAAGGGGGATGATCCGGCAGAGAAGGCTATTGGCAACTATCTCGACGCACTAAAAGATACCCGCCTTGACTCAATTCGACCCGATTCCATCCCACGGATTCTTATCACAGGAGAGACAGGAGTGGGCAAGACGCTCATCGCGAGAAATCTCACGCGTGCGGACAACGGAGCACGGCTCCCTTTCATCCGAGTCTCCATCCCCGAGTTTGCCTGCAAGGAGGAGGATTTTGAATCAGAGATGTTTGGTTTTCGCGGCGGTGCTTACACCGGTGCGCCCGACGACGGTAGCTTGGGAATTTTGCTGAGGCATATTGGCGGCGTCGTTTTTCTCGACGAAATTGGCGATGCGACACCGACAATGCAGGCCAAACTGCTTGCCTACTTAGATGACTTCAATGTGCGCCCTCGCGGCTTTCTGACCTCATTGTTTTCACCAACCCTCATCATTGCCGCCACCAACTATGACTTAGAAGCGAAAGTGAAATCCGGCGATTTCCGACAAGATCTATTGATGCGTTTCCCCGTGCGTACGCGCATTCCTTCACTCAACGAACGCAAAGACTGGTTCCCACTTATAATGGATACGCTGTTACAGAGCGAGAAGGTCAATCCAAGCCAATCGGTAACAAACATTGGGCAAGCCGCGTTGGTCCAGCTCACACAGCGAGACTACACGAACGGCAACTTCCGCATGCTCGAAAACATCCTAACGGAAGCTGTCGAGCGAGCGCGCCGCCAAGGGCGCATATTTCTCGTTACCGGCGATCTTGCGGACTAGGCTTTATCAAAGGCCGCCTTTAATCTTTTTCAACCGGTCAACACGTTGGTGCGCGTCAGCACCCAACCACGCAATGTTACCGAGGCGGATGACCCTGGCTGTTTCAGTTCCCACGGCATTGATCGCCTCGTATTCCTCAACCACATCGCACACCACGCTTAATGCGGCAGCGACCGTAACGTCTGCATGACTGCTACAACCGCGCAAGAAACAACCGTCCAGCCATTTGTCGAATTCATCCTCCCGGATCTCCCGAGGAGTTTTGCCAGGCCAGACTGATTTCAAACAACGCAACAAGTCGGTTATGGATTCCTGTTTCTTGACCTGCCACAAGGCGCAGAATTTTGCAGCACCAGGCCAATCTCCCAATTTATCCGGCATTGGACTGTTAAATTGAATACTGACGCATCCATCCTCAATTTCGACTAATTGGGTCAGTTGGCGCTTTAGATCCTCGCGTTCTTGATAGGCTTTTCGACCCGGTGCGTTCAACAAAAAAGGCGCCGGTACACGCGAAGCGTCCATCTCAATGGCGTCGGCAAAGCGAAAAAGGGCACTTAATCTTCGAGCGAGTTCAAGGTTTCCTCCAAGCAACTTGCGAACAGCATTGAGAGCATCTTCAAGGCTCGACCGCAGTTCGTAATGTTCCACCGGGGCAAGCGCGTCGTATGCATCCTTATCCTTCTCCAGATGGGTGAATTTGTCCCTTTCCAGCGAAAGAAATCGTGAATGGTATGCAGAAATAACTGCGGTCAAGGCATGGACTTTAGGATTCGCTTGTTTCAAACCGTCTATCAAACTTTTCAACTCTAGAGCGACATTCTCATTTTGCGCCATCAACGTAAGAAAGCTAACGAGGGCGTGCTTTTTTCTCAAAGCTTTAAGGGCGGATTCGTTGAGACTTTCGAAACTTGTTTCACTGAGTGGAAACATGCCGAATTCATGGCAAAGGACTGCAAGATAGAGTGCGAGAAGCTCCTCTTCGCCGATCTTTTCCGCATTTTCAAGGTCACTCTCAACCGGAAAGCCATCCATGATGAGCGGCCGTAGTAATTGCTCCAAGACGTTCAGAAGTGCTACGACGTGCCGTCCTCCATGGTCGTTGAAATACTTCATGTAGCCTCTGTCTACGGCGTGGAAGGCATCGAGCAGCTTCAGACACCAGAGAGTAAAATCAACTGCGACTTTTCTCAGGATCGGTGAAGTGATTGCATGATCGAACAGCGGGTTGAGCAGCGAGTAGTTTCGGCGCGCATTTCCGATAGGCAACCATGCCGCAAATGCCTCGCTCAATTCCTTGATCGAACTCGTCTTCTTGAAAAGGTATCCATTGTGGCGTGATGTCGCTCCTGCCAACTGGGAACTCAGGGACGACGTCCAGACAATAACGGGCAGCCAATTCACCCGCTGGCGCAAGTCTTCAAGCAAATCGGGACCTGTAATGCCTCCCGGAATAAACACATCCAGGAGCACCAAATCGTAGCGGAGCAGTGTCTGTCGAAGATTTGCCGCCTTGCGGGAGTCCACAACCTTCGCGTCGAGCGAAAAATCAACCTCGACCGACCCTTTCAGCAACTGTGCTGCGAGTTTGGCCGCCAAGCCAATTGTGCTGTACCAGCAGCGCGCATGATCATCCACAACCAAGACGCGAAATACCCTTTCGGCTTTCGGCTCAATTACGTTGATAGGAACCAACGACTCTTCGGCGAGACTCGGTGAGTCACTGTTGCCAGGTTTGCCCACGGCAATCAGGCGAATCTCGGTCAGCAAACCCATCATCCGCTCCAGTTCCAAAACCTCTCGCGAGTCTGCCGTCTTAATCGCAGGCAACTCCGGAGAGAGCCAGGGATTGATGCGCTCCCACGAATCGAACAACTCTGCGGCAAGCAGATTGCGGGAATCGACTGTCTTTTTGCCCATCTCCAGCTTCACACAGACATTCTTGCGCACTCCGTGACTATTTTTCGCCCACGATTCCCATGCCGCGTTCTGTTGATCAGCATCAACAATTGCACCACAAAGCATACGCGCAGGAGCCAGCATGATGTTTGTCACATCAAGCGTACCGCCGTGGGTGAAATCCGGGAGAACACGGACGAGTTCCTTGGCTTCGGCAACGGAGCGGCATGGACGCGTGTTCGAAGCGATTTTCGGGTAGTCCGCTTCGATCACTGTCTTAAGCGTCCCGGCAAGTTCTGTTATGTTCTCTAGGACAACTCGGCATCTTTCGATACACAAAACACGCCAGCGCGGGGCCAGATCTAGCCAAGGCTGCCGATTTGGATCAGCGAGAACGGCAACGTTGATAAAGAAGTCACAACCAGCGCGCTCTAAATCGCCAAAGCTAACCCAGAAATCATCCGGGTTTCCGCCAATGGAAAATATCAGCCCAATCCGAGGTCCGCTCTTTTCTGGTTTTACCAACTTTGCTTCGACAAAACAAATTGAGCTGTCCCTGTTGTTTTGAACGAGCGGAGGAAGTAGTGTCTTCCATCTGATTATTTCGTTCTCGTTCGTGTAGATGATCTCGCAAGTTGTCATTTAAGCGGTTCCCGTGCAGTTGTCGCGTTTGACTTACTTACAATCCGACACTGTCCAGTTTCTGTTGAATAATAGGGTAAGCACTTGCTACCCAGTCCTCAGGAACTTCATCCGAGTCTAGAAGATTGGTGTCCCCGACAACATCCAGCAAGCGCTTCACTTGTTCGGGTAACGTCTGTTCCTGGCCATTTTGCCAATGCATGTCCCATTCCTTGTTAACGACTTCCCAGGACGGCACGGGTGAGAGCACTGTTCGCCAAGACTTAGCCTTCCGCGTCGATCCTGTTACGTCGGCGAAATATCCTGCGCACAGACATCGCATGTCCCGCATTTTTGGAAATCCATGGGCAATACCCCAAATAGGCACTTGAAGTTCAACGGCCGTTAAAAGAGCCCGCACTGTCTTTTGTTTTCCCGACTCCATCAGGGCAGATTTGAACCAATCTGGACCAGGGCGGTGGAAGGTCACAAACGAAATCCTCTCAAAATGTGAAGCGCAGTAATTCGAATTAATCGAGTTTGCGAAATCCTGAGGTAAGACCCTATGACCAAACCGATCGAGCCACCATTTCGATTTAGGTGGAACGCTGACACCATAATCAAGATCGACCACTACGGTGTTCGCCGGTGCCGCATTAAAACAGCTATCCCAATCTCCCTCATGTATCAGGAACACCATCACAGCTCTTGGCACCGTTCGGTCTAGAAGGCGGGTAGCGATCCATTGCTTATCCGGTTGCGAATGAAAAAAACGTCCACTCGAAGTCGCAGCTAAAGATTCCAACGTTTGCCTCATGGTTTCGGCCGTGTTAAACCCATAGTCAGAATAATAGCAATTGTCTGCCGGGAACACCAAGTTGACAATGGGTTTCATCACCTTCTCGCCGGTTCACAACCCCTGCGTACGGTCAAAAGGGCTAGTCTGATTAGAAGATCCGGATTGTCCGGGGAATTCTCCGCGCATTCAAGCGCCCGGTCCACGGAAGAGTAGTCCAGGCGCGGGGAATCCCATTCCTCAGCCAGTGTGGACGCCTCGCCTCCACGTGCTGTGTGAAAGACGAGATTGGGGTAGAAGAGCCTCCAATCATTTTGCGCCACACTGCCCTCCTTCTTGTGCCAACCCGTCAGATGGACGATGCGCATAACGCCATTGTCGAATTTCCCTCCGGAGAAATCTACGATCGAGGCTTCTTGTTTAACTGCAATGTGTCGATGCTCGTCAAACTTCTGATGGAAACGCGAGTAAAGGCGATCATCGTATATTTCATATTTGAGAAACGCTGCCTCATATAACATGAGCCGTAGCGCGTCCCACTTACCGCTCTTGATGTACCCAAGAGTGATCAAACGTGTAATCTGGTGTTCTCCCCCGATGGGAAGAATGACGACACTTTCAGTTTGCTTCACGATCTTGGTCACCGCTTCGCAATTGTGAGCAAGAATGAGTGTCCTTGAGCCATTCCTGCCTTCAATCAGCGAAGTCAACACATTCGCATTGGCCTGCCGCGCAGCTTCATCAACGAATGCAATCCTACGTCCAGCTGGAACCGTGATTTGCCAGCTAACATGTCCATCAACTATGACTTGGAAGTCGTCGCCTTTGTACCTGGTACGCAAAATCATATCCGCTGTTGCTTCGTAATCCCTGGTGCTGGCGTTCCAGTCCGCCCTGCTGACATGCGCAAATCTGGAATCCGATGCATGGTCAGTAATGTAGAGGGTTCTAGCGCCCAGAGGTTTGGGCGGAAGCCCGCATCCCTCAATCACTGGGTCGCCGTCTACAACGTACGAGTCCCATTCATAGCAAAAGTCGCTAGGGAGCGGGTCTGCCATCGTAAGCGGGCCGCACATCTCCTTGGGAAATGCCAGCATGAAGCCCATACACAGTTTTCCGCCCACGGACATGGTGCGCAATCCATTCGCGCCGCAAGAAAGGAATTCAGCGGCGATTGCCATCTCCATGACACCGAAAGCTCCGTGAGCATACCCACCTTCTACTTTCGTTATCCACAGTTTCTCCCGCGCAGACTTGTCCTCTCTCGAGGAAAGAAAACCATTTAGCGCCGCCACCGGATCACCTGTCACGGGCGCGCCAGCATTTATCTTCGCCAAAATCGCACTTGCGGCATCGCTGGCGCTCACTTGCTGCTCCGGAACCCCACAGTAAAGCCAGAGTCCTTTGCCATCCGGGTCAGCAATTATGTTTATCTGTGGCGTGGCGCTGTCCAATGAAGAAATACCACCATGTTTGCAGGCGTTGCGAAGAACACCCTCGATCAAAGTGTAGAAGGCATGGAACCCGGTTGTGCCCCATGGTAGCGCGACCAACAGATCGGAATCTTCTGGCTGGAGATTTTGCAGCGACTTAAAGATGATTTTCTCATTCGCTCCAATATTGTGGAGCAATATCTTTGAAAGAGGCTCGCCAAAGAAACTAAATAGATCAGCGACCTTGACTGGTAGTGTCCAGAGCTGCGCGTCCAGCGAAAGCATTCCCAAGAACTCCATTCGCTCTCTGATATATGTATAGAACCGGCTATCCTGTGCGAGGTTGTTGACCGCATCACTCAGGCACTGATTCGTGAGTGAAGCCAAGGCGTTACGGCAAACCTCCTGCGCGAAGAGTTGTCTATGAACCAAAACATGGCTTCCCATATGATGTGACAAATTGCGCACCAATATTCCCGCTCTTGCCGCTCTTTCCCCGAATTCTCTACGCTGCTGCAGCAGGTGAACGTAACGCTGGCTTTGATAATTGCTGATCACCTCGTCGGCCATCACTAAGAACTCTAAAGTTGTCTCTATGGGCAAAGCGCCTGTTACCAGGATTGAGGCGCCGCGAGAAACAGGTTTATTGTCTGCTGATGGATTCTTGCGGTAATAGTAGTATATCCCGTAAGCATTATTCTGCTTCATCCACTCGCCGCGGGAGCGAAGGTAGTTGGCAACGCCTCGCCTCTCGGTATCCAAGACGTCGCGTATACCCAATCTTGTCTCCAGTGCGATCAGCCTGTCTTTTATGTCGGCAAGGTCTTCCTCCTTTTTTGCGGACAGAATGATAGGGAATGCGAGCATCATTACTGGGTGCGATGCTGTGTCCAGAAATGTGCTGGCACCAATGTTCTTGGGCCAAAATGCAGCCGCTTTTAGGCGGTAGAACTGAATTACCGTAGAAGGACTGTCATGTTTCTCAAGGAATCGTGAAAGGGCAAGAGGGTCCGCATCCGGAGATTCTGTGAAAGCAAGAGGCTCCACACTTTGCTCAAACAAAGGCAGTGGCTTGGGTTTTTCGTCGTGGCCAGCTACGCCATGTGGCGATAGAAGATAAAAAGCCTTGATGGCCTCTTTTGGGGTGCGGTTATCCGCAATCCATTGTGAAACCTTCTTCTTGGCTTCGTGCTCAAGTTGAATCTGAGTCATACTGCTAGGTGACCAGATAGCGGGCACAATCTTGAGTGGCGCTGTGTAAGTACTGAACGGGTGGTTCGACACTACCACCTCCTCCGTCTCAAGCTTGAATAAACGGCTGCAAAGGGTGACATTTCTAACATTAAGCTGTTCTGCTGGATGAAGGACTTGGGGCCAAGGAACCCCCTTATCTCTAAATTGCCGCCACGCCCATTGCATAACTGAATATTGGGGCGCCTCGTCAGAGTCGATCGGGCCACCAAGAACCGCTCCATACTTTTCAATATATGCCGGTTCATTAAGCGCCGGATAGGTACCAGATTGCTTCTCGCCGATATTCTTGAATCCAAGATCGGTAATGAAAGCCATCAGGGGCTCATGGGAACAGATAAGGCGGAAACGCCATGGAGCGACCAGATCTACTCTGTTCTCCTTGGCTCGACTCTTGATGGCACCCCAGAACCTGCGAATCCGCTGCGCCGGACTATTGGCGTCAGTCGACCCGCGGCCTTGGCTTGTTCCCTCGGATTCGGGAAGATCAGAGAGCGCCCTCATCACCGAATCGTTTCTCTGAGTAATCAGAAGCAGGCCATTCTTTCTTAAGGCGCTTGACGCGATAGTGCCAATAGCGCGCAGGGGGTTCTGCAAGCAAAACAGCGACATGCAGAATACGACAAGATCGTACGTACGTCCGCCGGGTATCTCAAGAAGGTCAACGTCGGAGAATAAGTACCTAAGTTTATTATCCGCTAAATCCGAACCAACTTCCTCGAACCACCTGAGATCATTGTCGATGGCAACTATCTCGGACGTTGGAAATACCTTCCGCAACGCAAGAGTCGATCTGCGCTCTTTCCCGAAACCAACATCAAGTATCTTCGGCGTAGCCTCAAAATGCCCGTGCAGCTTAAGAGATTCGAAGTGCGTTACGCACTGCGTGTAGTTCCATGGGCGAATGCGTCCGCTCATAGCTTTTTTACTCCTGTAAGGAACATTTCCACTCCCCAAGGCTCCGTGATAGCATTGTCATTCTCGTTCGGCCTCACGGTATTCACTGAAACGCCACAGCGACCAAGAAGCGCAAGAATCTCTGCAAGCGTCATAGCTGAACGGTATGCGGCGACCATGGCCGACGGTGGATAGGCAAGTGTGATTCCCCCAGCCTGAAAGGCCAGGCAGTTTCGAATTCGCGTTTTTAAAAGCGGGAAATAGGCATCGCGTCGCAACTCACGAATGAGGACTTTCCCTCCAGGCTTGAGGCATTGAAGCGCAGCACGGATACTGGCATCGGCGTTTGACATCCATGAGATCGTATTACGTACGATAACGAAATCGACCGCTCGGATTTCCTCAACCGCTGAAGCATCTAGCATTGAGCCGGTAAAGAACCGGACGTTTGCGGGGACAGAATGTTTTGCCAGATTTTCCTCAGCAATCGCAATCATCTCCGACGATGGGTCCACGCCAACAAATGAGCAATCGGGTTGCAGGATGCGGTTAGCCATCTCAATTAGAACACGCCCGCTGCCGCAACCCACCTCCAAAAAGCTCGAACCTGCGACCGGTGTTCCGATTGCGGCATAGAAATCGTCAACCACTCCACGGATCATGGACGCTCTCTCATAGCAAAGAAGCGCGTCGTACAACCGGGCAACAACTGGGCTTTCGAATGGGGAAACCTGATCGATGCCGAATGCAGCAGCGAGGTCACTCAGGGTATTGCACCGCTCCAGCTGCTGTACGGCTGTTAATCGACGCTCACACATGATCTCATTTCTCCACAGTTAGGCGAACAATCTTCCCCTCGCGAATTTGGAAGAGGGGCAATGGATCGTATATGCTATCGCCGGAAGTCGCGTCTATTCTAAACTTTCCGCCGTAGCCCTCGAAAGAGCGCGAGATCAGATACTCCCTTGTCCGCACCGGATCACCGTCGGGAACAGCTTTGAGAGCTTCGGAGAGGACCGACACGGTATCATAACTATACGCCACAACATAGTCCGGACGTTCGCCTGGCACTATGCGCGAGAATCGACCTGCTAGTTCTCGCGCTCGATCAGTGGTCGCTGGGTATTCATCAATTTCTGTGGCGGCCAGAATCACACCATCTGCGGCGGAGCCAACCGACTTAAAGACCGGGGCGTTGCTGAGCCCAATGTCGGCATAGATATGAACATCAGGAGCAAGCTGCTTGAACGCCTTGAATATTTCAGGATAGACGGGACCGTAGCCCGCGACAAAGCAAGCGCTGGCATTTGACCGCAGGACTTTCTCGACCAACAAACGAGCGATTGAAGGATCACGATCAAATGCCTCGGACATCACGATCTCGCCTCCTGAATCCTTGTACGTCCGAACGAAAATGTCATGATTCGCACGTCCATAATCGTCGTTCAAATACAGCACCGCCATTTTCGCTTCGCGCTTGGCCGCAAATCTCGCCAAGGGAGTTGCGATGGCGTCGCTCATAACATTAACTCGCGCAAAACTGCGAGAACCGCTCCCAATGTCCGGCACGCCAACGAGTGTTGCGAGCATGAGCAAATTGGCTCGTTCAGCAGGCGCGACAAGCGCACGGGTAACCTGGCTCATCTCACCGATGAATATCTTGCGATTGGAGTTGAAAGAAATTCCGGCAAGGACTGAGACCGCGATATTGGGATCGGTTCGGCTATCCTGAAAGTTCAATTCGAGTTGAACCCCTTGTTTACGAATATCCGCGAGCGCCATCTCCATCCCAGCGCGGGAGGAAGCACCTAACGCCGCACCCGGACCAGTGAGAGGCGCGATGACAAGAACGCGCGGTATGTCAGGCCCGGATGGGCCGACTTGCGGCCTGCGGCCCGCGCGGATGAACAAGGCGAAGAATGCGATTGCTAGGCCCACTACAAGTGCACCGAGTATTATTTTCTTCATATTGGAATCGTTGTTCGAGTGTTAATAGAAAATGCTAGCTGTGCGTTCTTGCTCAGCCAAACTTCACTATAGGTTTTCTGCACCTTGCCTAAAGCAATGTCCCGCAGTGAATCTGTCCTGTCTGCCACTGCATCTCGCACAACGATAGGCGTAATGCCGCGAGGCAACGCATCCATAACGGATGCCATGATACAGCCGCTCATGGTGATGCCGCAGAAAATGCATCGCGTTATGTCGTGGTTTCGCAACGAGGTGACAAAAGTCGGGCACGTGAATACGGAGGGGTACTGTTTCGCTACCAAAACATCTTGTTCAGGTTTAAAACCAATACGTGAATCCACTTCGACAAATGCCGAGTGAGCGCGGAGCAATCCTAGTTGCGGGACATGCTTGACCCACAGATTGTCCACGGCCTGCTCAGGCGAAAATGAAATGACCGAGAAATAGACTGGAATGCGACTATTATGCGCACATTCCACCAGTGCGTTCACATTGCTTAGCATCTCAAGCTCCACGCTGTATGCGTTAGGGAATGAACTGCGAAGGCTCGCGTCGAGGTATCCCCGTTGCATATCGACCACAATCAGGGCGTCCTTTCCCGATGGGTTGATTCTCGACGAGGCCCCGGGCGGTTCGCTTTGCGGAAGGAATCTCATGATTTTATCCCCCCGAATTGTGGCCTTTGTTCAAATGAAATCGCTGATGGGAGGGCAGTGAGCACGCCTCCATTTGCCTGCGGCCTTAGCTCGGACAGGCACCGCTGATATGCAGTCTGGTCTAGCCCCTCGAATGGTTCGTCAAGCAGACTAAACTTAACAAACGCTCGACGGGATTGGGCCAGTGCCACCTGTTTTTTCTCACCACCGCTGAGACTCCCCATCTTCTTCATTCGATGCCGCAGTTGGTCTTCCGGAATCGCTAATCCACTTAGCAGTAAAGATTCCTCCACAGACAGGGAGGGGAAGGAGTGATTTCTCGATTGCACCATCGAAAGGCCGGATCGAGCGCGCTCCCACAGCGGCAAGTCACCTATTTCCCTGCCGTTCAATTTAACCGTTCCTCTAGTCAGTTTTATCATGCCAGCGATAGCCTCCAGCAATGTCGTTTTCCCCCAACCATTCGGTGCGAGAAGGAATGCCAACTCACCAGCTCGGACATCGAAAGACAGACCCTCGATTCGCCCGTCAGCTTTCTGATGGCCGACGATCATTCTGTTTCCTCGATAGACCACAAGATCCTCAATCTCCAACACGGCGACTCCACCAGTTGTACCTCCC
The DNA here is from genome assembly GCA_041652235.1 of Opitutaceae bacterium. Lineage (GTDB taxonomy): Bacteria > Verrucomicrobiota > Verrucomicrobiia > Opitutales > Opitutaceae > MWDT01. The sequence goes on from JBAZHQ010000004.1 coordinate 25,551, forward strand.
GGCAGTGCTTTCTTGATTATTCCTCCGCCATACAACGGCATGTCCTTAACCTGCCACGGCCCGACTGAAATTCCCCTGAGCAGTTCATCAAGGTTCGTGTCGCTACCCATTCCAATTGACCTGCCCTGCGTCTCAGCCGAGACGAGTTCACCCCGGACTAAGGTCCACACCGTTGAGGCCATTTCCATGATCAACGGTATGTTGAATGCATGCTCAACAATGACCAGAGTCAGTCCCTCATCACGGGCAAGCGCGGCAAGGGATTGCACCACCTTTCGGATGCTTGAATCATCCAGTCCGGCCAACGGTTCATCGAGGAAAAGCACCTTGGCTCCCGTCCTCGTTGAGCGGGCGAGAGCAATGCGTTTTGCATAGCCGAATGAGATCCTGTCACCCGACTCGGTTTCGACAGACTCGAGCCCATACGTCGATATCAGGTCATTTGCCAAGTTGAGATTGAGCTTTTCCTCTTTCCTAACTGTGGGATACCGAAATAACACGTTGGCCGGTTGTTCCCCCATTTGATTCGGCTGGGCGACCGCTATGTTATCGGCGAGGCTTTGCGATGGGAACAACCGGCCATCCTGCCAGGTTCGGCATATGCCTTCCCAGACTGCGCGTTCGGGCACGAAATGGTCGAATGGATTGGCCTCCTGCCACCACCTGCGTGGAAATTTGAACAGTTCCGGTTTGGTGTCTACTGCATATTCGATAGTGCCTGAATCTGGCTCCAAACACCCGGTTAGAATGTTTAGAAGTGTCGTTTTCCCCGAGCCGTTGTCTCCTTTGAGCAGGATTACCTCTCCTTCGCGCACTTCCAGGGAGACTCCGTTTAATACCTTCTGTCCTCCAAAGGATTTTTGCAGGTGCGTTGCCCGTAACAACACCCGCGAACGGGGCGCGGCGGCCAATGGTGCTCCAGCGCCGGATTGATTCGTATTATTCATGTTTCCCCCAATCTGTACCTGCCTGCCAGCCCCTGGGGTCTCACGTGCATCATGACAATCAGCAGGAAGCCATAGGCCAACATCCGCACGTTCGACGCATACGCATCCGGCATATGCACGTATCTTAGGATTTCAGGCACCGCCAAGAGCACCGCTGCTCCAATCAGCGGCCCTCTGAAGCTGCCCAACCCGCCGACGATCACCATACAGGCCATCAGAATTGATGCATCCAACGAGGACATCGTCGCATCGATATAAGCCACATACGACGCATAGAGAACGCCTGCGACTGCCACCAAACCACAGGCGATGGCAAAGGCCTGAACTTTCACGAGCCTCACATTTTTCCCGAGCGAACGCGCCGCCAGTTCATCGTCCCTCTGGCACTGCATGAGCCTTCCCCATGGGGATGACACTAAACGGCGGACGATGATACCGCATACAACCAGGATGAAAACGCAGCAAACCGCCGTGCCTTCGATGGAATCTATCTTGAAACCGAAAATGTTTGGCAATGAAATGTCGGCGATTCCAAAGGGGCCATTTGTCAGGTTCGCCAATGAGCCAACTGCTTCGCCCGGGCTGTACCAGTTGTAAAGCAGGCTAAATATCAGTGATTGGGCCGCAAGCGAAAGAAGCACGAAGAAATCTCCCTTCAGCCGCCAAGCAGGCAATGAGACTAGGAGGCTTAAAAGGCTGGAGACGAGTACGGCTAGAATAAGTGCAGGGACGAAGCCGATACCGTGGAGCGAGGCAATGGCATAGGTGTATGCCCCGATGGCAAAGTACCCGGCGTGCGCCAACGTGAAGAGCCCGCAGTATCCCATCACAATATTGAGGCTCATCGCCTGGATGGCGTATATGCTGAAGTAGATGAGCAGATGCAGGAGATATTTCATGCTTCCGCCTCCATTCTTGTTTTTTGGCCCAGAATGCCGTTCGGACGAAAGAACAGAAACACGGCTAGCAATACAAAGGTTACCGCATCCTGCCAGCGGGCAGACATGAACCAAACCACCTGTGATCTAAGGACCCCCAATATCAACCCTCCCAGCGCCGGCCCAACAAAAGAAGACCGCCCTCCCACAATAACCGCGGTCGCCGCAAGGAGCGCATGCTGGAGACCGATTTGAGGATCAAACCCCACGTCATACCCAACAGACAAGGCACTGGCACCACATAGTAATCCGGATAATCCGAAAGCCAGAAGCCGCAGCGAATCAGTATTATAGCCGCGCAGGGCCAGTTCGACCGGATTTTCTGCCAGCGCTCTGAATCGAAGTCCCAAGTTGGTATTTTTCAGCCATAAATGGAAGCCGAGCAGCAGGGCGACTGGGGTTAGAGCAGAGAGCAGCTGCGTTCGGGTGAGCGTGATGTTCGTCGAGATGTTGTACACCGTATCCGCCCCTGGCCGAAACGTCTGCGCATCGTTGCCCCAAATCAACGCGATCATTTGAACGACCATGATATATATGCCCAAAGACGCGACCAGATGGACGGCTGACGAAGCGCCTTTCCGCTCTAGACGTGCATGGTTCAACCATTCACAAGCCAGCGACAAGACGACCGCAACAGCCATGGCGGAAACAATTGAAAGGACAGCAGGAAAGGAGGATCGCTGGCACGCAAGCGCCACATACGGCACCACAGCAAACACTCCACCCAATGCTATGTGAAAAACCCTCGTCGGTACGTAGACGAGGGAAAATGCAGTCGCTAAGAGGGCAATGTTCAGCCCGTTTAGCAGCCCATTCATGAGTACTTGTGTCACAAGATTAACGGATTAACTGGTGGTTTCAGGACGGTGAACAGTGCGCGGATCATAGGCAAGAGGTTGGTGAAGACTGGTTGGGTGGCGATAAATAATGGGGTGGTGACAGAGGAGCAACTTCCCCATCGCTCCTCTGTCCGATTCAGACTATTAGGCAGCCGAGTCGTCAGCCTCTTGATCGCGTGCATGCTGGTGGCCAATACCACGCGCGCCAATTTCCGTCATCACGAGCCCGTGTTTGCGGATGAAGGCGAGGATACGATCCCGCTCTTCCCGATACACCGGGTCGTTCTGAGGGTCGCTGCCGGGCGACTTGGCTTGGATCGCTTCCTTGCGGCCCTGAAGGTGACCACGCAATTGAGTGGCGAACTTGGCTTTGTCGGCGGCTGTGGCCCGAGACATGACCGACTGAATGGCCCGCTCGATTTCGGTGAGGAGCTCCTCGTTCGTGGCCAGCTTGAGCCCGATGGCCTCGATTGTCCGGCCGAGGGGCACCGGTTGCTCCTCGTCCAGTTCGGGAATCCGCCGGAGGAAGGCGTATTTCCGGTCGGGAGCCCCCTTGCCGTCTGCGGCCGGGAAGTCGCGGAGCGAGAGGAAGCCCAGCGACAGGCCCACGGTCTGCACCGTGCGAGCGCGATCCAAAAGGTCGAGCTGCGGAGGGAACAGGTCCGGGTAACGCTCGGCTTGCTCGTCAAGGACGAGGTGCAGAGGCGTCTTGTTGGCCGTGTTGCGGTGCTGTTCGTAGGCGTCCTTCATCTCCTGCACGCCTTGGAGCGCGCGTAGCGGGAAGCCGCCGCATTCCTTGAAGAACAGGATTTGGCTGTTGTCATCGATCGGACGCACGTCGTTGGTCGTGCTCCAGCCATTGCGGGCGAGACTCTCGATGACCCGGGCGTGGTCGGCGTCGGGATCACGCTCTTTGGCACCACCGCCGCGCAGACCGGCCCCTTCGATGCATTTCAAGTCACTGCTTTCGGTCCAGCCACCATCCTCGACGACTGAGGTCAGACGAACATAGGGCGCGCTCTTCCGGATGACATCGCGAAGAGCGGTGTCCAATGCGTCGTCGGAACGGTGTTTCGCAGACAGGATGTCGTGGGCAGCGAACTCCGTATCATCCGTACCCTGCTCGTTGAGATCGCCGATGGCATTCGACGCGGTCTCGACGAGTTTCGTCATGAGCGCGGGAACTTCCGCCGGCTGCAACTCGCGGAGGCTCTTCCCGAGTGTCTGGAGCGCGCTTTTCGCGACTTGGGCGGCTGAGTATTGATCCCCCTGCCGGTCACGAACCTTCGTCTCCAGCGTTTCGACAACGGCGGCATCGTAGAGCAGGGCTCCCACAGTGCCATTCTGCGTGGCCTTCTGGTTCCACTCGCGGAGCTGTTTGCGCAGCTCGCCTTCCAGGCCCGCCAGCGTGCCGGCGTGGCCGATCAGTTCCTCTTCGAGCACGTCGAGGTATTGGATGACGGCGTCGAGCAGTTCGGCGGATTCGCGGCGAGCGCGCTCCTCGACGCGGGCACGGCACCAGTGGGCGCAGGTCCGCAGGTATTGGTAGGCCGCTTTGCTGACGTTTTCCCGTTTTCCGACGGGCCAACCGGTGCGAACTGCAGCGTCGAGACGGGCCAGGTCGTCGCTGCACTTGGCCTCGATGACCGCCGAGAGCGAAGGCCCCTTGGCGCTGGTCACGGCATTGATGATATAGACATCGCCAAGCGCGGTCGCGATGGTGTTCGCATCGCCGGCCTCGCGGATGAACACCTGCTTAAGCTGGCCGAGGCCGGACTTGAGCTGACGGACGGCGCTGACCGACCAAGCCGGGCCGAAGCGGGCGGAGTCCTCGAACATCTCGAACGCCTTGGTGCGAAGTAGGCCGCGAACCGTTTTGAGCGCACGCGATTTGTTGGCCTCCAGTTTCCGAATCTGCTCGCCCCATTGCATGCGGTCGGCGCTTTCGTCGCCGAAGTCAGTGCGCCATTTTTCCCAGGCGTCCTTGACGCGACCGACGAACGCGTCCACCGACCAACGTTCCGCGATCCAGTCCTGCTTGACCGCTTCGACGAAGGCATAGGGAACGTCGGTCAGGCGCTCCTGCTGTTCCTGCACGATGCTGGTGTAAACGCCTTTCTGATTCAATCCGTGGGCGGGCAGGAAATCCCGGATGAGGTGCTCGCGCACCTGGCCACCGAGAGCGGCGTCTCCGGCCTTGGTGCGGATAGAGCCGACGACCGATTTGACAAAATCCTCGTCGGAGACCGCGTCGGACGAGAAGAACGTTTTCAGCGGCTTGGCGCTCTTGTCGATCCACTGTTGCACGGCCTGTAAGGCCAGCTTGTGGGCCAGCACCTGCTTGATTTCCGGGAGCGGAACCTGCGCGGCTGCCTGGCCGAAACTCATGAACGCAATCGGATAATCGGCCCGGTCGTTGGCCGTGATCTGCTTTTGGACGTTGGCGCGCAGCGACCGCTTGAAGGTCGCGAAGCTTCCGGTGAACTCATGGAAAATCGCTCGGTCGATCATTTTGTAGATGTCCTTCCGGTGGAGGTCCACGTAGGCGTTGCGGGAGTCCAGCAGGTAGCAAAAGTCGAACGGCGGCTCGTTGTTGAACCGGACGCGGTCAACCATGTTGCGTAGGTAGTCGGCGTCCCAGGTCGGTTCCCCGAACACCGAGGCCAGCGGATTGGTCGCCGCATATTTGTAGCTGAAATAGTTCAGCTCCTTGAGTGCGGCGTAGCCGTTCGCCAGGGCATTGGTGCCCGTCAGATCCTTGAAGGCCTGCGGGAGGATGCCGTAGCCGATATACTGGTGCGCACCGGAGATACCGAGGTCCTTCAATATCTTCCGCACGAGATAGGCGGTATCGAGAAAGACGCCCGAACCGGTGCCGCCGGCCATGCCGAAGATGATGTGGACGTTAATGCCATCGTCGATTTCGCAGCCATAGCGCTCGCGCATCGTGTTCGCGACCGAGCTGCTTTTCAGCGCGATGAGCTGGCTGACAATGGCGTCGCGGACTTTGGCATAGTGATGCCAGAAAGCGAGGCGGGCCAACTGCCGGACCGTGCCCGCGCCATCGACCACGCTCTTCAAATTTTCGAGCCGGTTGACATCGAACCACGAGTAGTTCGGGAAGCTCCCGCGCCGGATGCCGTTGTAGAGTTCGGCGGCGCCGGGAAACTGAATGTCGACAAACTCGTTTTCGCCGATGCGAACGCGTTTCTCGACCTTTTGCTGGTGCTCCTGATACCAGCGCGGATCGGTGTCGATGTAGACATACCGTGCCAGCGGCATGGCTTCCAGGCTGCCGTAGCGCTCAATGACGTCGCTGCGATTGCCGAGAATGGTCTCGGCACCGGAGCCTCCGATGCCGATGATCAAGGCGCGCTGGATGTTTTGGGGTTGGGCGTTTGGCGTGTTATTTTTCATGGGATGAATCGAGTTGAGGTGGTTGAGTTGTGAATTGAAGTGTGTCGGTGAGATCATTTCGCGGAGCTGTTTTCCCAGCCCCAGTTGATTTCAGCTTCGTCGGAAACGGCGGCCGCGGTAGGAACCGGATCGCTGATGGCAGAGGGTTCGGCGGGTGGCGGTTGCGGCCTGCGTGGTTTTTGATGGACCGCGATGGCGACGGCTTTGCGAGCACCGGTGGAGAGCCGGACAGTGAGTCGCGATCCGGCTCCGAGGTTCTGTGCTGCCTCCTCCTGGCCATCGGGAAGAATGAGCGCAGTGCCGTTCAGGGCTTCGGCCACCAAGTCTTGCGACGATCCGATTCGGCGAACGCGAAGCTGGAGGGTCGAAAGATCGCGCGACTCGTCCGCCCGGGTGAAGTCTAGGCGCTGGCAGACGTTCGAATCGTGCGCCCAATAGTACACGGGCAACCGCAGGCGTGCCTCGCGGCGTCGGCGGAGAATCTCCCACGCAATGGCGCCGAGCGCGGCAAACGCGAGCACGGTGAGAAGAATTTTCGTCCACAGCGGCCAGGGATTGATCGCGGTGATCGTAATTTTCTGCTCAAGCGGAGCCGCGGCCGGATCGGCCGGGATCGCCGTCACGTTTGCGACATAGTTGCCGGAAGTGGCGTATTCGTGTTCGGGGCTGCGTTCTGTCGAGGTATGACCGTCGCCGAAATTCCACCGCCACGCCTGCGCGTCGCCGGTGCTGCGATTGATAAATTTGACCCGCAGCGGTGCGGTGCCGGAAATCGCCGAGGCTGCGACATCGAGACGGACTGGTGTGAACCGTGGTTGAACGAGCAACTTGCGGCTCACTGCGTGGATGCCTCCGGGACCACGCACGGTGAGCGTCACCGTCTTTTCTCCGGCGGTGGTGGGGCGGATCACCGGACTGCGCGTCTGCACCGAAGGTTCTCCGGTGATGTCCCAGTCCCAGGTGTCGATCTGGCCTTGGCTGGCATCCACGAGATGCAGTTCGTCGCCGGCGCGAAGCTTCGTTTCGATTACCGTAAAGTCGGCGACCGGCGGCTTGATGGCCGTGAGAGCCTGCACGCGAATCGTGTGTGCGGTGGCCTCGACCATGCGGCCTGAAGGAGTCACGGCCCGGAGTGTGACCTTGAAGTCGGCCGCTGTGCTCCCGTTCACGTTGAACGTGTGCAACGGGTCTTTTTGGGAACTCTTCGCACCGTTGCCAAAGTCCCATTCGAGCGATCCGAGAGGACCGGCGATTTCGGCGGCAAACTGCACACTCTGGCCGGAGGTTGCTTCCTGCGGGCCTTTGATAAGGAGCGTCAAAGGCGCCTCGACGACCGCGATGCGCTTGATCTGTGAGGCCTCGCGGCCTTCGGTGTCCCAGACGGTCAACTTCACCTCGTAGGTGCATTCACGGTCGGGTTGCCAGACGAGTTCGGGGTTCGAGCCGGTTTCCGTGCCGTTAATCTCCCAGCGATAACGCAGGGCCTTTTCACTCGGGCGTGCCGCTAACTGCATCGTCTCGCCCGGTTGAATGGAATCCTTGGGGATGACGAGTTCGACAATGAAGGCCGGTTTCTCTATGGCCGAGACGGCCAAGACGCTGCTCTGATGATCGCCATCGAGTCCTTTGACCTTGAGGATCACGCGATGGGGATGTGTGTCGGTAAAACGCCATGTCAGGACCTTTTCCGTGCCGATGATTTGGCCATCGATCAGCCACTCGTAGGTTGAGTAAATCGATTTTGTGTTTTCGACAAAGCGCACGTCTTCACCCACCTTGGGTTGTGCGGGAATGCTCAGAATGACCGGGGTAAAGAGGTCGGCCCAGTGAACCGAACGCGTGGGCTCGAAGGCTCCTTCGGGCAGATTCAACTTGGTCTTGAACTCGAGATCGCCGAGCAGAACGAGATTGCCCCGGATGTGTTCGCCATCGACCAGAGGGAATTCCTTAAGGACCGCGTCGAGCGACGTGACGTGCTCGTTGTCTTCACCGTCCGTCAGGACTCGCACGATAACCGGTTCGTTGGGATTCTGGGCGGAGTAGTCGGAAGCCACCTTTAGAGCCTTGCGGAGCGTGGTCCAGAGGTGCGTTCCGCCGTTTGCTTCCGCGAAGCGCCGCAGACAGGCAACCCAGACGAACGCATCGGACAAGTTGGTCGGTCCGGCGAGCACCAGCTCCTTTTCCGCGACAATTCCTGAATTGAACGCGAGAAGATGGACCCGCGAGGATGGCGGCAGAGCAGGCAGATAGTCGCGAAGCGCCTGCTGCACGATTTCGATACGAATCCGTTTGTCCTTGGAAGAGACCCGTCCGGTCATCGAGCCACTGGTGTCGACCACGAGGACGTAGTCGCCGGCGTGGGCCACGGCGCTTGCCAGCGTCATAAGCCCCGCGAACAAAAGCGAACTACCGGCATGCCGGGCAAGCCCGGGGAGCCAGCGCAGAGAGAATTTCAGGCGTGTTTTCATGAGGTGAGGTGCGTTGGAGGAAGCGGAGGTTTGAGGCTGCGGTTGCATCGCTTAATGTATTGCAAGCCACAAACGGGCGGCCGATTCTCGAACCGCTGTGTTTTGCTGTCGGAATCTGGGCCAGCACGGAAAAACCTCTGTCCAAGAGAACCAAGACTGAGGCTTCGGTATTCCTACCTCTTGCCCATTATCCGATTGCGTCACGCCATCGTCTGGCATCGGATTGTTTTTCATTACTCCATCATCCAGCAACCGATTGGCCGCGGTTTTCTCGCTATAGAAATCGAATGAAAATTCCTGGTGCCCTCGCTCCCTCCAAGCAGCCTTGAATTCGAGGACATCGTCCAAGCCTATCTTGAAATCACCATTGCAGACATCAACCGGCTGAAAGCCATCACCAGCGGAGGCATAGTGGAAAAAGGCGAGCCAGAATCCCCTATGGTGGAGTTATTATAGAACTGGATGTGTTTGGGGGCAAACTCAGGGGACTGATGCTAGCGGAAGTCGAATTTGCCGACGAGGCGCTCGCAGCGCGGTTTCAACCGCCTCCGTGGTTCGGCCGTGAAGTTGATGAGTGGCATTTCACCACTCATTTACCCTAATTCCGAGCATGGATGACCATCGCTCCATGTTCGCGATTGTCGAAGACGACAAGGTAGGGGCAAATTTCGTTGTGCTGTTTCCGGTGAAGCTTGATGATGCTGGCGAAGTGGATGGCTCGGTTTTCGACTATGTGCGGAACGATGCGCCCTTTGCAGGGAGAGTTGTTTGGGAGGAATCGGGATTACGCCTTTAGGGGCGGAAGGGTGATCACGTAATAATAATCCTATTCCAAAAAATCAGACTGGCCATTCATTACGTCGTTTTCGACCTATGCATATTGTCACGATCCGTGTACCGGAATGAAGAATCATTATTCGAAAGAGGTGGAAGTATACGAGGTATGGATACAAAATAGTAGGGTAGTCCTTTACACCATGTAAAGGTATGAATGAAAAAGGATCTTGCCACCCCTTTAACGTCTCATTAGAGGTGACTTTATGAACCGCCATAATGCCCGACGGACGCCCGTGGATGACTCCATGGCCTTTAGCCAAAAACTCGAGGTGGAAATCCGTTCCATCGAGGCGGAAATAGCTCGGCTCGAAGTCCAGCTCAATGGCCGGAAGCAGGAACTGGCGGAAGCGTATAATGCCCGAAAATGGTTTGCTCGTGTAACGGACGGCAAAAAGCCAGGTCCAAAGAAGAGGGTTGTTGAGGAAACGGAGCCGAAGAGACCGTCTGGGTCGGCAAATCCGAAAGCCAACGTATCTATGGCTGGTCTCATCCGTGAGGTCGTCCTCCGTCAAACCAGCCAATTTACTGTGACCGATATTGTTTCGGAATTGCGGAAACAACATCCGGACGTGGCCGCACGCCTTCCCCAAAACTATTGCGGCATTCAGCTCTGGAAGCTTTCAGGTTCCGGGATCATCAACGTGATTCGTCGAGGAGAAAAAGGAACAGCCAATATTTATGCTCCAAAAAATTCCTAGAAAAAAGCCGGTTAGGTGATGCTCTAACATCATCTAAACCGGCCGCTACACAGTTAAGGTAGCAAGTCTGATGGAAAACATCAGAACGCTGTGGCGTTACATGAGCGCTGTCAAGCCCGTTTGGACTTCTAGCGGCATGGTTGAATGTCTGCAGCGGACTCGCTGACTTCCGGAGGCTCACTGGCCTCTGTACAGGCTACGCGTGCGACCAGCTACTCGCTGGGCTGTGCGTTGAACATGCTCCGAAGCGGACGCTCGGAGTCACGTAATCTTTCGTCTGCTGGCACACATGAAGCGATATTTCAATGTACGGGGCTCGTGCGCACTGCCGGGCCAGCCAAAACAAGAAGACTATCTTTCTGCCCTCGAGCGTAATGGGTTTATCCAGAAAATGATGTTGCCGGAGGTATTTGAGGCACGATTTGGCTGTCCACGAATATTTTATCATTATCGAGGGAGGAAACGGCGCTACACAGCCGATCTCCTTGTCCTATTTGTCGATGCTGTAAGACGGCCTCTGGTGGTCGAATTTAAGCCGAAACAGAAGTTTGAATCTGATTTTGAACTGCGGGAAAAACTCAATCATCTAAAAGGGGAGTTCGACCGCCTCGGCCAGGATTTCGTCGTCGAAACTGAAGATGATGTTTATACCGCCGAGCTCGCTGAAAAGAGATTTGTCTTCCGATATCACAACGAATCGCCGTCGGCATTTGACGATGAGATCACGGCGTTAGTTCGTCGTTTCGGCGCACTGCCGATTGAGAAGATAATCGGGCATTTCTACACTTCGAGGAGTGATCAACTGGTGCTTCTCCCGTCGGTCTGGCGCCTGGTCGCGCACAAGGAATTGTTCGTTGATTTTCGCCGCAAGCTTGACTCCAGCACAGTCATTTTAGCCCAACCATTTATTTTATCCCGATGACAACGATAACTGAAACCCTTGGGATCACTTCCATTGACGTTGAGAAGCAACCAACCAGGCACCCGGAAATCCCATGCCTGCCGCCAAACACTTCTGAGACTGATCTGCGTGTTGCTCATATTCGAATCAGGCGCCTCATCCCTTATGCATGCCAGCGGAGCGGCTGGATGGTACCAGAAAGTGCTTCCGAAAGAACCGAAACGGAGCTCGCACTTCGGTCAGTGAGGAACGACATCAAAACCCTCGTGATCGAACTCGGCTTAGGGGAGAAGAAAATCTACGAACTGGTAGATCACATTTGCCAAGTTGGAATTCCAAATATCCAAGCCTCTTCCTTTTTGAAGCAGGCTTCCACAGGTGGCAGAGGCAAGAGCCGGTTGGCCCCTGCGATCGCAACAGCGCTCCAACACGCTGCGCACAAGGTCTGTGTGGTCCGAGGGCTAAAGCCCGGGAAGCGAAGAACCCATGAAGAAATTGTAACTGCTTTGAAAACGGCTGGAATTTCTGCAAATGCGATTCCCGGGAAAAAAGCAATCTGGTCCGTTACCCGTGCTCCCGCGATTGTGATTGCGCGCGCATCCCAGGTCATGGGCGAACACATGACCAGAGTCGTCGAGTCTCTGGGAGAAATTAGGTCTAATGGACAATGCGTCCAAATGGACGGCACACTTTTTACCTGCAAAGACGACCCGAAATCCACCCTTTATATCCTGAACGATCGCGAAGAGATCTTGGGAATCGGGAACGCGATTTTTGGTGTCGATGTAGCCAACCGTGGTATTTGGACTGCCCTTGGAGCGGTGGGTGCGTCGAATTCATTTCTGACAGGGTGCGCGATTCATCGTGGCTTGCTAAGCAAGGAACCGTTGCTGCAAAAGTACGGGATATCGGGGAATTGGATATGGCATGGGAAACCAGGTGCTATTGTCACCGATTGTGGGCGCGAGTTTGTTGCAGCCCATGTCCGTCGTTTATTCGACGATCGGATGATTCTGTTTCGCGAGACCTGTCCCAAAGGCACGCCGCATTACCGCGGTCACAACGAACGGTTCAATCGCACCGCTCACCTGCTGTTTGCTCGATTCTTGGAGTCAGATCAGGGCCGCAAATACTTCCGTAGCGTGCACGGTAAACCAAATGCAAAGGGCATACTATGCCGCGATTATGATCGCGCTTTAGTCGAATGGATCGTGAACGACTATCATCACGCTCCACACGGCGGACTCGGTGGAGCATCGCCGCTGGAACGCTTTGATGATCTCGCCAATGGACGCAAGGGATTCCGGATGTGCGGTGTGCCATCACCAGTTACGGATTCTCCTGGCCTTCTGTGGGATCTCCTTTGGGACCGGCCGAGAGTTATCAATCACATTGGAATATTCATCGATCATCGCCGATATCGACATCCCCGACTGGCAGAATTATTCGCGCCAGGCCGACGTTCATCGGTCAAGAAAATCTCGGTGCGAGTAAACCCTTACGGCATGGGGAAGGTACATGTGAGGTTGATGTTGCCCGAGAGGCCACCAGAGATTCTGGCGGTTCCGTGGATGCCTGATATCGATAGATTACCGATGGATGAGCAACAGGCCGCCATGGCTGTCGATCCGTCCTATTGGGAATGGAGGGCTCTGCTGAGCGATCTGCGCCATGTGAACGTCCCAGCGACGGAAGCAAATGCGGTAAGTTTAGCGGTTTTCCGCGAGAACGAAGCGATCGGTGACAAACAGAGCGGTGCCCCGGGAAAACAGGTAAGAATGAAGGAACGAGCCAATCGCGCGATGCGAGAACAGTTTGGAGGCATTGACGTTCCTAAAGCCATTCCTCCAATTGAAAAGTCTCCGTCTATTTCAACTGTTCCCGATCAAGGCTCTTCCGCTGATTGGGCTAGGTTTTGGCAGAATGGACAGCCGTTGAATATCCAGCTCCTCCCAACAGGAGCCGGTGGCTCGGATGAGTACTAGTATTCAACTCAATGCCCTCAAAAACATGAATGATGACTCTTCTACTCAACGGCCCGAGGAAAGTCCGGAAACCAAACAGCAACGTCACCTCGAATCGCTCCGGTCAGAAGCCAGTGCGTGCATCAACGCTTTGAAGGAAGAACGCATCGAACTCGTTTTTAGGGACAAACACATTCTCTATCCCGAGATAAAGGAGGTGCTCTCGACCCTCAAGGACGCACTCAATCGCCCAAAATCAGAACGACCTCCGGGCTTCGCGCTTGTTGGCCCCTCGGAGACGGGAAAAACCTCCCTGATAAATCGGTTTGGGCGCGATCTTGGAGGTGATCCATCCAAACGTGTCGGCGTTCATCCCTCCGTCCCTCTATTGATTTCGAAGATGCCACCGCGAGCCGACGAGGCTCGCATCGCCCTGATGTTAGCGCGCACCATGGCGATACCTGTGGTGTATGGAGGAAAGGCACGCGAGGTTAGCGACTTGGTCATCCGCCAACTCATCCTGAAAAATGTTCGGATGATCATATTTCACGAATTCAATAATGTGAAACCGGTCTCATTCCAAGAACGGGAAGTCGTGTACCATTTTATTAAGGACTTAAATAACGAGGGCATCGTGGTCGTTGTGGTGGGAACCGAAGCATCAATTGCGCTTATTGAGGAAGACGAAGAACTCGTGACACGACTCCGACCTTTGCGGTTGAACGGCTTCGCGCTCGACTCGAACTTCGCTTCATTCGTCGCCACACTGGAAACATACTATCCTCTTTCCCAACCGTCGAATCTGCCGCAGTTCTGCAGGGAGATTCATCGCCGGACGTTTGGTGTTGTGGGAGAGGTGGTGACCCTTCTGAACGAGGCTGCTGCATGGGCCATCCGCAATGAACGTCCTTTCATCAACTGTGACGCATTACAGAACTGCCGGTACATCCCTCCGGCTTCACCGCCGCCCGGAAGCAAATCGTGAACCAACTATATCCGCTCATGGCTGACGTTAAACCAATGCCTGGAGAGTCGCTGATCGCGTTTGCGTGGCGATGTTCCGTTGACATCGGATATTGGTGGCCGGACTACCAGCGACTTGCACTCGGGGCGTCTTTCAGATCTTGCCGCCTTGCGGAGCGTCATTTCTTTGAGTGGCAACGCATCGCTTTGACCCTTGGCGTCCCTGATGAAGAGCTCTTCGAGATGTCCGAGCGATCATTCTATACTACCGATGATGATGCTCGACGCCTAAGCAAAAACAGGCTCCGGGCATTTCCATGGCTATCTCAGCAGGGATACCCCCTTTACTCTCCGGCGACCTTGGAAAGGGGGGACTATCTTCGCATAGACTGGTTACGCCCCGATCTTGTGGTCGATAAGGAGAACGGAATGCTCTTCGTTCATCATTGTCACCACTGCGGGAAAAGGCTTGCCACGCTGCGATGGTCTCATGCGGGGCCTTACTGTCCGGCGAAGGGTTGTGATACACCTTTAGTAAACGGTCCTATGATCAAGGCATCTGTGCGCATGCAGGAATTGGCTGCGGCGGGCACCGATAAGTACGATGAAGTATTCCGGCGGCCAATCGATCCACATTCAATGCAACTCG
>JBAZHQ010000005.1:0-39721 GCA_041652235.1 Opitutaceae bacterium
GGCGAAGCGAAGCGGCGAAGGAAGGAAATCACTGTCATGCCAAACCTTGATGTGCGGACGTTGTCGCGGATTCCGAGCTCATTTTCATAAGCATGCCAAGGAGCCCCTTTCTGGCAAGAGCCCGAAATACGATCAGAGATGGGCAATGGACTGGCTCATCACCTCGCAGGCGCGGGAAATCGCAGCTCCCTCGTGGGCTGTGCTGATGAAGGCCGTCTCGTAGGCGCTCGGCGGCAGATAAATCCCGCGATCGAGGCAAAGGTGGAAGAAACGCGCGAACAGCTTCGCATCGGATGTGAGCGCGGAGTCGTAGTCGCACACCGGTTTGTCCGTGAAAAAGATTGAGAACATCGAACCCACCTGCGGCACCTGCGCGGCGATTCCCTTGGTTTTGCAGGCATTCAGAAGCGCATCGCGCACCTGGCGACCCAGGGCATTGAGACGCGCATAGGGATTCGTCTGCTCCAGGAGCTGCAGGGCGGCAATGCCCGCAGCCATCGCAAGCGGATTTCCGCTGAGCGTTCCCGCCTGGTACACCGGCCCCAGCGGAGCAAGCTGATCCATGACCTCGGCACGTCCGCCGAAGGCGCCGACAGGCAACCCGCCGCCGATGATTTTCCCCAGCGTCGTCAAATCCGGCACGATGCCCTCAATCTCCTGCACGCCTCCTTTTGCGAGGCGGAATCCGGTCATGACCTCGTCGAAAATCAGCAAGGCCCCTTGCTCCGTGCACAAGTGGCGCACTTGCTGAAGATACCCGGGCTTGGGGAGAATGAGCCCGACATTCGCGGGATAGGGCTCGAGAATGACAGCAGCGATCTGGCCTGGGTTGGCTGCAAACGCCGATTTCAATGCCTCGGGATCGTTAAAGGGAAGCACGACTGTTTCGCGTGCAAACGAAGCAGGCACGCCCGCGCTGTCGGGATTGCCATGCGTGAGAGCCCCCGAGCCCGCCTTGATCAGCAGTGAGTCGGAATGCCCATGGTAACAGCCGGAAAACTTGATGATCTTGTCCCGCCGGGTGAACCCGCGCGCCAGGCGGATCGCCGACATCGTGGCCTCGGTGCCGCTGTTGCACATGCGCACTTTCTTGATCGAAGGCACAAAGCGCACGATCAACTCCGCCATCTCGACTTCGTAGGGGTTGGGTGTGCCGAAGCTCGTGCCGTTCTCCAGCGCCGCAGCAATGGCCGCCTTGATCTTCGGATGATTGTGCCCGTGGATCGCGGGTCCCCAGGTGCCGACAAAATCGATGAGCTGGCGATCGTCGGCCGTGACGAGCGTCGCGCCCCAGGCGCTCTTCACAAAAAAGGGCGAGCCACCGACGGAACGAAACGCACGCACGGGGGAATTCACGCCTCCCGGGATGAGCTGCTGGGCTCGAACGAAGAGAGTCTCGGATATCTGCATGAGGTATGGCCTGAATTATCGCGGATAACCACTCGTTGGCAACATGATACAAAGCCAGTCGGAAGCAGTTCAACTCACGTACTTCTGAACGATGGGAATGCGTCGACCAACGCCGAAAGCAAGCGGCGTTATCTTGAGGCCGGGCGCAGCCTGCTTGCGCTTGTATTCGTTGAGATCCACTTTGCGCGCGATGTCGTTGACCACCGCTTCCGGGAAGCCCTGGGCAATGAGATCTCGCCGCGAAAGGCCTTCCTCGACGTAGCCTTTGAGAATCGCGTCGAGCTGCTCGTAAGGCGGAAGGCTGTCCTGATCGATCTGCCCCGGCCTCAATTCCGCGCTCGGGGCCTTGTCGATCGTATTTAGCGGAATGGGGGGCACGCGCCCCTTTCGAATCGCATCCTCGTTGATCCAACGCGACAGGGCATAGACCTGCATCTTAAAAACGTCCGAAATCACCGCAAGACCGCCGCACATGTCGCCATAAAGCGTGCAATAGCCCACAGCCATCTCGCTCTTGTTGCCCGTCGTCAGAAGCAGCGACCCGAACTTGTTGGATAGCGCCATCATCAGCACGCCACGGGCTCTGGCCTGGATGTTCTCCTCTGCGACATCGCGGGCGCATCCCTCGAACAGGGGCGCGAGCGCGGTTTCACAGGCGGCCACGACATCCGCTATCGTGATTGTGGAGAAGCGAATGCCCAAATGCCCGGCAAGCACCCGGGCATCATCCCTGGAATGCTGGCTGGAAATCGCCGACGGCAATGACACTCCCATCACATTTTCCGGACCGAATGCCTCGGCCGCAATCGCCGCCACCAGGGCGGAATCGATGCCGCCGGAAAGCGCCACGAGCGCTTTCCTGAAACTGCTCTTGTGGCCGTAATCCCGCAGGCCGAGCACGAGCGCATCATGCATGTCGGGCAGGTCGCCCTGTGCGAAATTGCCAGCGAGCGCAGGCCCCTCCTGCCCGGACCCCTGCGAAAGATCCACCACGCGAAGCTCCTCAGCGAAGGCGGTCATGCCTGCAAGCAGCTTTCCATCCGCATCCACCGCGAGGGATCGCCCGTCGAAGATGAGCTCGTCGTTCCCGCCTATCGCGTTGCAGTAAACAACCGCGCATCCCAGCTGGTGCGCCGCCTCGGACACGAGCAACTGGCGCAAGTGATTCTTCCCATGGTGCCAGGGGCTCGCCGAAATATTGACCATCAAATCGCAATGCCGGCTCGCGAGCAGCCGGACCGGATCGGTGCCGCGGTACAGACCCCGAGTGCCCACACTCGGGTGAGTCCAGATATCCTCGCAGATCGTAACTCCGATACGGCGCCCCTGATGCTCGAAGATCGCCGGTTCCTCCGAAGGCTCGAAATAGCGATCCTCGTCGAACACGTCATAGGTGGGCAGCAGGCATTTGTTGGCCACTGCGGTCACTTTCCCGCCCAGGCAGAATGCGGCGCTATTGTTAAACTGCCGACCCTTCCCCGACAGATTCAACGTGACGGTGCCCGCAATCGCAGGAACGTCGCCCACCACGGCGGCGAACTGCACCAGCGAGTCGGCGATATCGGTGACAAAGCGCTTCTTGAAAAGAAGATCCCGGGGGGGATATCCGCATACGACCAACTCGGGAAATACGACCAGTTCGGCGCCTTGCGATACAAGGAGGGAATAGGCGTCGATCATCTTCCGGCGATTGCCGCTAAGATCTCCTACGGTTGTGTTGAGCTGGGCGATTCCGATGCGCATGGAAATGGAGAAGGCCTCACGGTGAACGGCTTTCGGCGGCGTGACAACACCGGGACTCGTTCCTTTTTTGGCCAACGCGCCCCTTTTCAATCAGCCCGATAAAAAGCTCTTGCTTCACACCGGCGCGCCGCCCAACGTGGCCGCCCTTGCAGGCAAAACGGGGTGTAGCTTAGCCTGGTAGAGCGCTACGTTCGGGACGTAGAGGCCGCGAGTTCGAATCTCGCCACCCCGACCAGTTCTCCTATGAAAACGGTTTTCAGTGGACAGAGTGGACGCGAGTTCTAGCGTGTTTCGCGTGAAATCGCCTGTCAAAGTGTCCACTAAAGCGTCCACTTGGGACTGTCCACCTGAGTCCACTAAACCGCCTCAGGGACTCTTCTTCGAAGATCGACCAGGACGCCCCTCACCTTTCCTTGCACGATGGCGCGAGCCAGGAGGAAAGATGAAGACCCGTAGCTTTCCTGATTCAGAGTCTCGCCTCAAGTTCATGGCCGCGTGGACGAAGCAGCGCGAGGATTGGGGAAAGTCTGCAACTACGGTCCACCCAAAGAAGGTCGAGACGTGGAAGATCTTTGAAGAGCTCACAGGGAATGCTGACCCGCTCGTGATAGCTCGCTTCTGGCTCAAGCATCGATCCAACCGAGGGGGCGTGATGACCATATCGAAAGCTGCCATCGCGTGGCTCAAGATGAGGGAGACTCTATCGATCACTGAAGATACAAAGACCCACGCAGCGCTTCACCTACGACGCTTTGTAGGCTTCACAGGCACCAAGACACTCGCAGATGCGAATCCTGCCCTCGTTCGCGACTTCTTGGCATCCTTGGAAGGCATGGAGCCCTACACGCTTCGACATCACCTGAGATCACTTCGGGCTTTCTTCGGCTACTGCATTCGCGAGAAGTGGACAGATGATAATCCAGCCGAGGCCATCGAAACACCGAAGATCGCCGCCGCAGACATTACGGTGATTTCCTTGGCGGACGCACAGAAGCTTTTCTCCGTGAACCGCGAAGCGCTCTGCATCGGCAGGCTCGCACTCGAAGCTTTCGGCGGACTGCGCTACTCGTCTGCCGCTAGGCTGAAGAAAGAAGAGATCAAGTTCGATGCTCTCGGCCTGGAGTTCCCAGCATCCAAGCACAAGACGCTGAAACGCCACTACGTTGACGGCCTGCCTGATAACCTATGGGCATGGCTCCGCGCCGCACGCGAAGGCTGCTGGAAAATGACGCCGAGGGAGTATCTCGACGCGAAGGCAAAGTGCTTCGCTGACGCTGGTGTCTCAAACCCAGGCAATGTATTGCGTCACTCCTTCTGCTCGTATCATGTTGCTTTGCATAAGGACGCGGCTAGAACGGCGGTACTGCTTACGCATCGCTCTCCTTCCATGCTTTACCAGCATTACCGCGGCATGGCTTCTGAGTCGGATGCGAAAGCGTACTTTGAGATCATCCCCTAACACTTACATCCATGGCATTTATCTCAGAATCACAGTCTACAGCATCGCTTAACGAGAGCTATAAGAGTGCGCAGCAACTTATTTCAGAGGGATGGAAGATTATTTCTGACGGCCCCTCGGGAATGCAGCTTCAGGAGCCCAGGAGACTTGGAAATCTAGGAAAAGTATTTTTGGCGCTCGGAATCTTAGCTGTTCTTTTCTTCTGGTTAGCCGGACTGGTGCTAATGGGCTTCTCGCTCGCGGCTTACTTGCTCAGTAAGCAGGAGACACGCTTTTTCCCCAAAAGCTGATCAACACTCCTATCCTATTGCTCGAAACAGGCTACTATTTCCCCGCCGTCTGCAACAACTGCCATGCGAGGAACAACACGCCGAGTCCTCCCCCTCCGATGAAGGCCCACACGGCTTTCCCTGCAAGACCGAGACCATCGCGCTGACCCTTCTCGCGCTCGCGCTGTTTTTCAACCTCATCAAGGCGGGATCGGAGTACGATGCAAAGACTTGGCTCCGCGCATTCCTTGCGTCCCTTTAACTGTTCCTCAAGCCGCACGACGGCTATTGAGAGCTTGGACACCTCGGAGGTTAGGTCCCGAATCAGGCGGTACAGTTCGGCGGTATCTTCGGAGGACATGGTTAGAAGTTCTTCACGGTCGTTGTCGGATTGTTCTTCGACTGCACGCTCGCCCCGACTGTCGAGTTCCCCCAAGTGATTGAGGACTTCTCAATCTGCCTCTGACCAAACCACCAAGAGAGGGTCATTGTCGCCAGATTCACGATGGCCGTGACGGTGTATTCGAGGATCGGAAGCAATCGCGTTTCATCGCACCACTTCTGCCACCAGGCCAAGAGCGCAAACGTCACAATGCAGAGCAGAGCGAACTGGTACAGGTATGTGAGTACTGGCCTGACGGATACTCGCAGATTTGTGAAGGCCCGCGACTCGCCCTTAATCTTCGCATCCGAATCAACCGATGCGGTGAACGCATCGGAGGCTCCCTTCTCGCGGGTAAGCGCGATGGTCCCGGCTAGGTTTGCTTGGGAGATATTCCCTTGGAGCTTTGTTAGTTCCAAGTCATGCGCCCATTCGGCGATTTTCAACTTCGCTTCATCGCGCTTTTGGACGAGCTGCAAGACGCCCGTAAGGAGGCCGAACAGTCCACCGAATACTCCGGATAGAACGGGAGATGAGAACCAAGAAATGATAGAGCCCATAAATTATAGATGTTAAGTTACCCACCAGAAAAATAGCACCGTCACCATAATCAGAATACGCCCAAGCCGGGCACGCCAGCACGCGAACACCGCAAGTTTCACATGGGCGCTAGTCTGCCATACCCAACACGGATGCTCGCAGGCCGGGAGGGAGAGGCGGCAGATTTGGCAGTGGGGATTCATGCTAATTCCTCGGGCTTGATGGTGAACTCCTCAGCGGGAGCCGGGTTGATCTCACTGAAGAAAGTGGACCGCACGTAGAAGAACGGCGCGGCAATGATGCGACGGCGATTGAGCAGCGGGCGTGAAACATCGCCGATAGTCGGCTCGGAGTGGTACTCGATGACCTCACAGCCGGGGCATCCCTCCACACTCAGGCCGCGCACAGGCGGGCGGGCGCAGCGCCACGGAAGCGCCCTGCGGGTCGTGCCATCGGGGTACGTCGCGTGCGCGTCATACTTCGTATAGTTCCCAACCTCGATGAGACGCAGGCCGTCACAAGCTATAATGTGCACATCATGCGCCCCGCCCTTGATCGTCACATCCTGCTTGGCCTGGCCGCGCTCGAAAGTGCACTCGACGAACCACAAGTTGCCGCCACGAACAATATCAACGCCGTCTTCGACACCGCCAACGATATGGCAGTTGAGGAAAGCAAAGTCGTACTTGCGCGGCAGCTTTAGGGCTTCCGATGCGCCATTGGCATCGAACACACATTTGCGATAAATCACCGGACCATCGTTCGGATCGGGGCAATGCGCGTGGTTATCGATCCCCGCCTGCTTCGGCGTGCCGGTGTAAGTCTGCCCCTCGATGAGGAGGGCGTCGGAGAAATAGGCAGGCAGCGAAATCATTGTGTGACTCCTTGATAAGCGATGCAGATATTGAGCACGGAAAACGGAGGCATGATATCCACCGATTGCCCGTCTCCGGTTGCGTTAACTGTAACTGTGCCTCCAGTGAACGATCCTCCCGTTGCGACCACGCCACCGAGGAATGCCCCTTCTGTGGCGGTTGGCGCATAGCCGTAGGCCGCCGAGGTGAAAGAGACGGCACTCTTAGCTAGTAGCATCCCTGAGGGACTTAGGCCGGATGTCACATATTTCTCGGTTGCTGTGACCGAAAACGAAAGGGTTCCGTCTGTGCCTGTGAAGGAAGCCCCATGTGCATGAGAAGGTAGATTGTCTTCAGTAAATGTGACAATGCTGGACCCGTAATAGTTGTCGTTGAGGTAACCTGGTATATAGCTCCCTAAGACAGCTCTCCCCGTCAAATCTGGAAGTCCGAAGGTAGTCGAGCCATCGCCACCGAAGCGTGAGCCTAAAAATGTGCCAAGTGCAGAGTAATCCGCTGTATTCAGTATTTGACCACGGCAGGCCAGCCAGCCAGATGGGATTACTGTCCCTGTGAAAGTTCGGACCTCTCCTATAAATTTATTGCTCATTTTCCTATGGGGTGGCTCCGTCGATGCAGATATAGTATGCCATGGCTAAAGAAGCTGGAATCGTCTCAAACGCTGTTCCGCTCCCTGTTGCAGCGAGAGTAACTATCCCGGCGGCTGGAGTTGACGCGGAAGCGATTGGCCCCAGGAAGTTATTAGCTATAGGCGTCGATCCAACCGCAGCATAAGTTTCGATAAAGGCGATTGACTGGGCTAGATAATTTCCCAACCTTGGGGTCTCAGTTGCGGATGCGTTCGCTACTGCAATAGTCACCCCGAGCGCAGTTGCCCCTGTCGGTTCGAATGAGGCCGTGTGCGTATGTTCAGGGAGGTTGTCCGCTGTCAAAGTCTTTGATTCGGAGCCTCCAGATTGCCCTAAAACGCAAGTCCTCCCGTCGTCTGCCAGTCCACTTCCGAATGGGATACATCCTTGCATGTTCGGCACGGCAAACGTTGTTGTGCCGTCGCCGCCGAACGCTGCCCCAATGACTGCGGATAGTTTCGGATAGCTGGAAATATTTAGTACGCTTCCGTCGCAGATTACCCAATCGGAAGGAGGAGCGAAAAGAAATGGGCGAACTTCGCCTGTGAAAGCGTTCATTGGTAGTTATGCAGTTGGTACGATCCCTCGAAACGCGATAACGTACTGAATAAAGCATGACGGAGGCAGCACGGATACAGGAGAGGGATTAGCACCACCGTTAGCTGTAACGGTGATAGTTCCCGACGCATTGCCGGAAGCATTCACGCCCGCGAGATAGTTGTCTGCTACCGGACTTGTGGTAGTAGAAAGCTGGACTACCCCTGTTTTTATCATTGGGGCCAAGTACGAATTCGTCGGCAGGTTGGCGGTTCCAGCTACATCGTTAACTGCAATTTTCGCTGCCATCACCGCTGCTTGCGTAAGCTCGAACGCCGCCGTGTGAGCGTGTGACGGCAGGTTATCCGTTGTAAGCGTAACCGCTGCCGCGCCGCCTCTGGTTCCAACAGCGAATCCGCTGCCGCTGCCGCTGCCGATCACCATGCGACCGGCCATGTTCGGCACGGCAAAAGTCGTCTCTCCGTCGCCGCCGTAGGTCACCCCCAGCACCGCGAACAGTTCGGGGTACAGAGTCACTGAATACAGCCCACCGTCGCACGCTAGAAATCCGTACGGAACCTTGGCAAATGCGACCATACGGACTTCTCCCACGATAGTATTCACGGCCGAACCTGCCCTTCCCAGGGAAGCAATGAAGGCAGGATTACGGAGCGAGAAAGCATGCATCACGCAAACTCCTTCCAAGCGACTGCCACGTCGGCATCGGTCGATCCGATGCAATACATCGAGAGCACTCCCGATTTGCTCGCGTTGAACGATGTAGGTTTATCGCCAAGCCATTTCCAAGCGGCTGGGAATGTTGGCGTGCGCGCTGCGGCATCGCAGGCAATGATAACAGTCAATTCACGTGTCGCCGACTTCCCGCTTGTGGTAAACGTAACGTCGCCCGTCAAAGCGAGTGTCTTGACGGAAGCTTCAACAGCGAAGGCGAGATCCACCGTTGCAGCGTAGGCCAACGATGCCTGTGTCGTGAGCTGCGGAATATCTGCGGGCAATAGATCGCTCGCTGAAATACCACCGTCGCTTCCGAGAATAAAAACCTTACGTTGTGCGCACATGGTGAGAGTTATGCCAGCGTGATTGGCATTCCGGGGTAAGAGGCAATTGTGGTGGCGCTCATTGCCGTACCTAAACTCTGAACAATATTTCCAGAAGAGGAAGGCGCGGTTGCAGTGGGGGTTCCGGGAGTGGTCGCAGACAGAAAATAATCCGTGCCTAGGGTTAGTGCCGACTGCCCGGAGCACATGCCCTCGAAATATACTATATTAGCTGCGGGTGACGTTGATGCGGCTAGAACAAAACCATGCGCTTTCTTTCCAACCGCGGTCGCGTCCGCCTTACGCGCCGTGAGCGTCCCCACATTGAAGTATACGTTTACGAAGTTGCCGCTCGAAAGGTTCTCCGATGTCGGCATCGAGAGCGACTTAATGTCGGTACCTGTCGGCATCATCGTAACATCGATCTGACCGGACGAGTTGGTTTTTACGATGAGCCCGGCACTGCTCGCACCAGCGCTCGTATCAATAGGGGCACCGTTCGGCATCAGAGATCCGTCAAGGTGGCCTGTTGTATCGGTGGCAACGGGCTTGTTTGCGTCGGAAGTGCCAGTTGTAGATAAGAGGAAAAACACCTCGGAAATTACACCCGAAATGTTGCGGAGGAATTTTGCAGTAGAATTAGCCATGATATTGTAGCTGTTTAATGGTTACGTAGTTAGGAAAATCGGATCAGAAATCGAGACGACGAGGCTGTCTGGAGCAGAGGCGACCCCGAGGGATTGGGAAATACCTACCACCGGAGGCGTGCCCGTCACTTGGCCGTATTCGCCGAGCCAGTAAGGCATCGACGTGAGGAGGCCGCTCAGGCCGTTGAGCACGCCCGAGCCATAGACAGCCACGGATCCGCCTGCCGATGTTGCCTGGCGAACAAAGCCGTTTGCGGGCCGATTCTGCGAGGCGCTGGCAGGCACAAGACCGCATGGGCCGAAGTGCACAAAGCTACTGGAGGCGACGGACTCAGCGACGAAGGCGACGGTGAGAGGAATCAGGCCGAGCTCAGGAAAAGGAGGAAGAGTAGCTGACTGCGGAGTCTCAAATCCGCGATACACAGGATTCTCCAGAACGACATCGAGCCTTTTGCTCTTTGCTATTTCCCTTGGGATCGCGATATCGCAGGAAATTTCCGCCATCAGCGGGACGTTGACTAGATCACGCTGAACCTCCGCGTCGATACTAAGAGCCTCTCTGAGCGCATCACCATCAAGCACAAGGTTCGTTGTCCACTTGGCTGCAGCTCCAACCCCGATCTTGGTGAACGCTGCCGTCAGTGCCAACGGAGGGTCCTGATCATATTCTCCAACCAACTTGAGACAAAATATCAGCGTGGGGACTCCCGGATCGGTGGCTACTCCTTTTCGAGTGAGCGATACAGAGATAGGAATAACCTCCCCAAGCCGAAAATATAGTGGAGAGACAGGCTTTACGATTCTGGAGACAAGATCGAAGGTGAGGTCCATGCCTACCAACGGCGCGTGTCAAACACGCGGCGTTGGAGCTGGTAGCTATTAGCTGGTAGCTGGTAGCTTCTGAGGATCGGAACTAACAGCTAAAAGCTAGTAGCTAATAGCTCATTTCACCGTGATAATCGCTTTGTCGCCCTTGATCTCGGCGGTGCCTCGAAGTTGCTGACCGGGGATAATTACGTCAGGGAGTATAACAATTATTTCAATGTTCCGTAGGGCGTTGAGAACGCGGAGGGCTTCCCTGGCGGCGGCGGGGACAAGGGGGGAGTCAGGGAGTTTGATTTCGGAGGGCATCGGCGTTGGAAGCTGGTAGCTATTAGCTTGTAGCTGGTAGTTTCTGAGTTCTGGAGCTAAGAGCTAGAAGCTAAAAGCTTTTCAGGCCCTCGGGATGAGAAGATCCACCTTGGTTCTGCGCTTGATCGATCCTCGGTAGTCATCCAGCGCACTGTCGGACTGCGTGACGTAGGTGGCACCGGTCACGACTGCATCGAGATACCGCGCATCCGAGAGCGGGACGGAAGTCTGTGGAATGTCATCCTCAGTGGTGATACCCAGGGTGACGCCTGGCATATAGTAAGTGTCCGTGCTCTTCGTGCGGTGCTCGGTCGATCCCGGGGCGTAGGCGCCTTGGTATTTTCCACCCTCACTGATGGCCGTATTCGTCGACCATGGGGCATTGGCGGGGTTCACGCTAACCTGAGTCGGGCTGATGATCGCAAAGTCGAGGCGTGAGAAGGAGTAGGCCGTCCCCTGCTTCACGTAGATCTTATCACCGCTCGTGAGTGCATGGGGCGCGGCGAAGGTGATCAGACGGGAGGACTGAGCGCCTGTGAACTTGATATACTGCTGCCGGCCATTAGTACCATCGACGGGCGTGCAGGTGACACCGGAAGGCGTGGGGGTGAGCGAGGAGGTTCCGACGAAGGTTTCTGCGGTGAAGGAGATGACGAAGGAGATCGTGGCGCCACTGTCCCAGCCGGTGCCCGTCACGGTCGCATTGCCGCGCTTCTGGACCTCGGTGAGGGCGTTGATAGCGGTCTGAATCGTGGATATGCCAGAGGCGTAAGAAATGCCACTGGTAGTTTGCCCGAAGAGCGTGACCGGATAGGTGCCGCCGGTGAAAGATGGAGCCGGGGTTAGAACGGCTTCGGCGGTGGCGGTTCCGCTTGAATAGGTAATCGTCGGCTGCGAGGTATATCCTGACCCCGGATTCGTGAGCGTGAGCGAGGTAACTGTAAGTCCTGCGAGCGCGGCGGTATAGACGACGCCACTGCCCCCGCCGCCCGAGAATGAGACGGTCGGGGCTGATGTGTATCCAGATCCTGGATTTGTGAGCGTAACTGAGTAAATCGAGCCGGTTGATTTGGTGCCGCTCAGCGTTGCATAGCCGGTGCCTCCCGTGCCCGACTCTCCGTTGACCCCGTAAAATTCGAGGGCGTTGGGAAGCCTCAGGTTGTCGATCGTGCTATTAGAGCCCCACGCCACAGAGGTAATCGAGCCTCCGGAAACGCTAATATAGGCATAGAGCGAGTTAGATATCTCCTGACCGCCCGAGGTGCGGATGCGGATGTTGTAATTCGCACCGTTTGCGTAGCCCGAGCCGCCCGTGGTAATCGCGATGGCTCCACCCGAGGAGCCGCGCTGAATGAAGAACATTGCGTTGGCAGTCGCCGTAGCTCCGCTGCCGTCGCCCGTGAGCGTGACGGTCGGGGCTGATGTGTAGCCGCTACCGTAATTACCACCACTCACAGAGATTGAGGCTACACCAGCGCTACAATTTACCGTAGCCGTAGCTCCGCTGCCCCCGCCTCCGCTAATGGTCACTGTCGGCGCACCGGATGGATAATATCCTCCGCTCGTCACATTCAGACTGGCCAGCGGATAAGTGCTGGAGGTTGTCAGCGTGATGGTTTGCTGGAAGCCGTTACGCTCCGAGACGACGCTTGAAGTGATCGATCCGACAGAGGTGAGCGAGGCCGTGCTCGTGGTAGCTGCAGCGAGATCGTTTAATGTGGCGAGGTATCCGAGCGCATCGTTATAGGCGCCAGTCACGGTGGCGAGGCTGCCGAAGTCAGAGATCTTTGAGACGGCATTGAGAGCGGTCTTGAGATTAGCGGAGCTGACGGCGTAGGCGACCGATGCGCTATCTACGGAGCGAAAACCTACCTTGGCAGTGCCTCCGGTAGGATTGTTGGCAACACCTTGATCAGAGGCCACGGTGAGGCGTCTGTGGGCCAGGTACTGCTCCTGGTCTGGATCGGGCTGGTAGAAGAGGCCGGCATTACCGAGCGCCGTAGTGCCGTAGTTGCGGCACTGACGCAGCACCTCGACCTTGAGCGTGCCGCTAGGGAGATCGACCGCGGGGCTGCCTGTGTTGGTGAGCGTAATAGTCGCTGTGTCGGCTGCGGTGATCGTCCCGGAGACCGTGAACGGATTGCTACCAATGCTGCTCAGGCTGGCGATGACTGTATCACCGATAACCGAGCCATCGATCGTGACGATGAGAGTCGTGGTGCCATTCGATCCGTTGACGGATGGCGGGTCCCATGTAGTGCTAAGCGTGAGCACCGCTGCGCCAGGGACTGAGGGACGAGAATAGAGAGTGAAGTTGCTGCGAGTATGTTGGAGCGGAACGTTGCCGTAGGTGCGAGAGAAAGTCCCGATGCGACCGCGCACAATTTCGAGCTTGGTTTCTTCAAGGAGATAGTGACCAGGATCAAGCGGGTCCTCGGTGCCGACAGCGGTGGGGGTGAAGCAGTCGATCCACACCTCATACATGCGGGAATAAACGCAGGTCGTGATATCTCCGTAGGCTTGGAAAGGATAATCCTTGGGGGCCTGGGAGATCGGGATCGGCGTGCTCCGGTCGTTGTCAACGTAGGTGTATGGGAGAGGGAAGGCCATGGCTAGTTTGTTGAGAGCCCCGCACCGTTTTTCAGACGATTATTGATCTGTTCGAGAAGGGATGTCTGCTGCTGCGCGTTACGACTATCAGAGCTCGTCGCCGTAGAATACTGCACGCCTCGATCGAAGTCTGCGACGGTTCCAGTCCAGTGCTGGAACGCGGCATCCTCGCTTCCGTACTGGTTGACAAGTGCCTGCACGCGGTTGCGGAGATCTAGTTCCTGCTGAGCCTTGAATAGCTCAGCCTTGGTGATCGATACCATCGAGCTATCTACGGTGCCTTCCGCGAATTCATGGGTCCGGATCGTCGATTGATACTGCGCTTCAAAAAGTTGATCTTGGAGATTCTTCACAACAGCTTCCAGTGATCGGGTGCTTTGAGCGTCATAAGCCTGTCCTTTTATCTTGTAGATAATGCTAAGCTGCTGGTTTAGCTGATCGTTCTGGTTTCTAATTTCTGCGGTTTGTCCAACAAGAACCGCCAAGCGGGCCTTCTCTGCCGGTGTGATATATCCTCCTACCAGTTTCTGTGTTAGTATCTGGACCTCAGCCAACTCCTTCGCCTCAGTCGTTTCACCCTTGAGAAGCTTTAATTTTTCCTTCTCAACATCGCTCAGATTCTCTGCTCCTTTCAGCAGTAGCTTGGCGATCTCGACATCGTTCGACTTGAGATCCTTTTGCGTCTTGAGAGCGTCGTTCCTCAACTGCTCCTGACGCGTGATGTAGAAAGCATGCTCTTTGCTCGATGCATCAGAACCAGCGATCAAATCCTTGAGCATTGCCTGCTCTTTTATGATTTCCTTCAGCTTCTGCTGAAGGCTCATGTCCTCGCGCTTTCGATCAAGTTCCTTGGAGTAATTCTCTGCGTCCTTGACCGCTAACTCTTGCAGCGTCTTCTTTTCCGCAACCTCGGCTTTGGTTAGTTCAAGCTGACGTGACTTTAGTTGCGCCGTGTAATACTCGGTGTCCGATGCGTTGAGAACTTTGGCATTCAGAAGGCTTTGAATGTCTTTGATTTCGCGAGCGATGATCACTTGGCGCTCCTCGACGGTAATCTGCTCAAGCTTCGCTGCTCGCATTTCTTCGTTGGCTTTTCTCTGTTCGGATATCGTCTTCTGATAGAGAGCCAGACTGGCTTCGTCATATTGTTGCCGAGCCTTTGCGGCTTCGAGCTCGAGCTTCCGAGACTCAAGTGCCTTTCCTGAAGCAAGCTCCTGTTTTGCGCGAATTTCAGTGAGTTGATTGGCGAGAAAGTTGACGCGTTCCTGATCCGTGAGAGATTTGAGAATAGTCTCTTTCTTTTTCTCCTCTATGTCTTTGAGCTGAGCCGAGATTTCGGTGAAGTCCTTCTCGTGTTTCTTAGCTTCGGCAAGCGCGGCCTCAGCCTTGCGGGCGGCCTTCTCGGTGGCATTGAGCGCCGATTCAGATTTGGAAAACTCCTCTGAAGAACCCGTCCAGAAGGCCCATGCTGCCTTTGCAGCAGTTCCCGTAATCTCGCCAATCTGGTTGAACATACCAACAGTCTTTGTAGCGAACTCCTGACCTGTCTTCTTCGCCCCATCGAGCGAATCACCAAAGCGACGAACAGCGGCGGCGTTTTCGTCATTTATGTCTTTACTCGCCCGCGCACCCTCTATGGCCGTGCTAAAAAACCCAGTGACCGCAGCGACGACTCCACCAGCCATCATCACGTCTTTGATATCGCTGAAGCTTTTCTTTATTCCCTTAACGTCAGTCACGACACCATCTGCCTTCTGCTTAAAGGATGATGTATTCAGACCAAGCGTGGATTCGATTCCAATGGTTGGCATGCTACTTTCGGTTTGCGGGTGTTAAGAACGCAGCAGAGGGGTCTATCACATCTTCACCGTGCACGATGTTGCTCTGGCGGATCACCTGGAGAAGAGCGGCGATGGGCATGTCGATCGTCTGCGCTGGCGGGGAATTGTAGTCCCGCCAGAAGCGCTCGATGATGGAGTCCATCCAATAGACTCGCGGGCGCAGCGGCTTGATTATCTCATCCTCTCTTTTGTCGACGGCAGGCAGATCCTGGTGCTGGCTGGAAAGCCATGCTTGGATTTCAGCTTCTGCGGCAAACAGATCGAGAGTGGCAACGTGGCGCTCAAGGAGATGATAGTATCTCGCCGAGCGATAGCTCCCAAGATAGGCACAGCGGACAAGGACAATGAGCGGGTGAAATCCGATCCGTTGGGCTTTCCGAAGAAGATCAATCAGCTTGGGAATGGCGGCATAGCGATATGCGGGGGACAAGCGCCATAGCAGATCGAAGACATCAGCCAGGAGTGGCTTCTTTCCTGCGAAGAACGCGTTTCCCGAGAAGCTGAGCTCGAGTATATGCCTTGGGGTCAGCAGTTGCACCAAAGCGCCGCAAAGAGGGACAGGTACGCCAAGCCACGCCACGGCGCGATTACGCTGCTCCTTGGCTAGAGCTTCAGTGAAGGCGGCAGGGAGCGTCATGGTGGATTGGCTATGAAGAGGGAAGCCCTGGGCACGGCCATCCGTCACCCAGGGCGAACACTAGCATCAGCAGAGTAAAACTAGGAGGCGGTGACAGTAAGCTTGATCCAGGCAATACCCTTGAACGACTTGCCATCGAGCGTATCTGTGCAGGTGACCTTGATGTTCGATACGCCTGCCGCTGTCGGGGTGCCTGTGATCGATCCGGTTGAAGATGAAATGGTAACGCCAGTAGGGAGAGACTCAGCAGAGTAAACGACCGTGGCTCCGGCGCGGGTGTTGACGGCAGCGGCGTTAATCGCCGTCATCGCAGCATTCGCGACCGTGCTGACTTCGATGTATTGGCCTTTCTCCGACAAAAGATTGGCGAGTACCGGGGCCACACACTTTTTGAGAGGCAGAGTGACACGTACCACCTTGGCTTTCTCACGCTTGTTTCCGACCTTGCCGCTGATCACATAGTAGAGATTACGGATGGTCATGATGTAGGTTGGGAGCGGGATCGGATCATTGTAGGCGTCGAGCTGGATCGTGAGATTCCCCTCGTTGGCGGCCACATGGGTCGAGGAACCACTATGCTCACCGTCCGGAGTCGAGCTTTCGGAATGCACAGCTCCGAAGCCGAGGTCATCGTCAACGTAGGTGTATGCCCTCGGGACAGAGGCCACCTTGAGATTGAGACAGGAAATATCGAAGGACGGGCAGAGGGACTGGTTGTCAACGTATGACGGGGTCGTCGGTATGGTGTCTTCTGACATGGTGTGAAGTGAGTTAGTAGCTCGTAGCTTTTAGCTTGGAGGAATACCATTGAAGCCGTGTCAAAGTGTCATCTCGTCGGACCAGGCATTCTTGCAGATCTCGAAGATGAGCTGGAAGGTGAGATCGGCAGAGATGCGATACCCGTTGGTTCCATAAGATAGCCCTCGCGGCTCGATTGAGATGACGCGTAGCCACGGGAGATTTGCCGCGGTAAAGGGCGAAGCGGACTCAGTAAAGGTCACGGAGGTCTTCCCAATAATCGCATCAAACAGGTTACCGAGAGCATCCGAGCCTTGAGGTATGTTATCACTGAATGGGATCTGCTGGCTGACGACGAGGGTGCCATTAAAGATGGTGTATTCCTCCTTTCCTTTCCATGGGCCGGCGGGGATGGTTGTTCGAGTAATTCCGGGGCCGCGGGCGAAACGAGCAACTGTCTGGGTATCGGAGAGCGCAGTGTTGTCTCCCGAGATGGCGACCTTGAAAGGGCCAGCGGAAGCAAGGACGGCGCGGGCGGCAGAGGCGATCTGCGCCTCGAATTTAAAAAGCGCGATGATAGATGGGGCGGACATGATTAGTTATAGGAAACGTTTAAGATTCCCGGGTAGGCATTGAGTATTTTTTCGATGGAATCGAAGACTCCGAGGGAGACATTTTTCTCATAAAACTTCACGCGGCCATTGATCGCTCCAACGAGGATGCTATCGAGGCCGTGTTGCTGGATCTTCGGAAATCCGTTGATGAGCGTGACGAGGTAGCTCTGAGCGGCTCCAACCTCGCTAGACATACCGTTCTGGTAGGTTTGACCCTTGGGCCCTATAGCGGCGCGTGCCTTGGCAATCGCGGCCGGTGAGGCTCCGCCGCCAGGGACGGACTCAAGATCGATGCCGAGAGAGTCTGCGATCTGGACCCACGACTGCCGGGCTATGCCGATGGATTTTAAAGCGCGAGGAACACGGCGTTGCGAGTCACTCTTAAAGGCTGCGATTGCCTCCTGGATATCGATCCAGTCGCCATCCTTAAAGTGGAGCCATAGAGGGGCAAAGCCTGCGGCATGAGTTTGCTGGAGCTGTTTCCAGCCATCTGCTCCGCTCGAATGCCTGTCAGTATCGAACGATTTATCTGCGCGTCCTGACGAATGACTTCCAAGACGCCTCCATACTCGACCGTAGCTACTATCCACTTTGGCCCCCGCAGTGATGCTGACAGGGGAGTTTTGCGTCGATGTGAGCTCTAGCGACCAGAGTGTGCGTACTCGCTCACGGCTCGTCACGACGGGTTCGGTCGAAACCTTCGTCCGCCCCGCGCAAGTCTTCAGAATCGAGCCAACCTCAGAGCGGATAGCGGTGCGCACTGGATCTGAACCGACGATGGCACCGCTGGCAGCGAGTGCTTTAATGGCATTCTCAAAACCGACAGAGTTAAACTCGACGTCGATATCATCCATGACTCACAAGCGCTGACGGCTGAGCGCGAGTTTGATCTGGCCTGGTGCTGCGGCTGCAGGGCGTGTCTGGATGACATAGAAGGTCTCCTGAGTCGGAAGGTAGACAAGACTGCTGGAGATCGATGGGAGCGTCGTAAAATCGGAAGCGAGTATGGTTGCGACGGCCTCTGCGCCTTCGACGAATCCCTCTGGCTGATACGTGCGACTCATCGTCATGCTGGACCACGGAACGCGGAGCTCTTCACCAGTGGGGAAGCGGACGTTTGGACGCGTCGAATCCTCCTCATCCTGAGTGCTCCCGAAGAGTTTGGCGGTTGCGCGGTAAGTCTGGTTGGAGAATCTGCGCAGTTGGTCGGGGCTCATGTCTGAGCGGTTTTGTCAAAGCAAAGACCCCGACCGGAGCGAGCGGTCGGGGTCACATGGGAGCAACCTAGGGACTGAGCGGACAGGGGAGATTAGAAGAGAAGTTCGAGCGTGGTTGATACGCCAGTGTTGTCGCCACCAGCAGTCAGCACCGCTTGGTTGATAGCGATGTAGCGACGAACCGTGGGCGGAAGTTTGACTGTGCGTGAAGTGGCAGCGGCACCATTACCAGTGCCACCCGTGATCACCAGCGAAGAGAGCTCGGCGATGTCGGCAAAGTCGGTGTTGTTGGCGCTGTCCTGAAACTTGATCGTGACGGTCTTGGCCTCGACCAGAGCAGGGAGAGCGGGGACGCTAACCTTAACGTCGAATTCCTCGACTGCGAGACCGGGGCTTGTGACACCGAGATCGATGGAAGCGCTGGTGTTATTGGCAGCAGCTGCGGGAAGTGCTTTCGTGACTGCGGCGGGGGAAGCCCCACGGAGAGAACGGAGAGTGGACATGGCGAGAAGCAATAAAAGTGAGTGTGTGAGTTATTGAGTGGCTTATTACGAAGGAAGGCCGACAGGACTTGGTGTCCTATCGGCCTGAAAGATCAAAGCGTGAGTGCCTCCACGTTCGAGATGGAATCCGTCTCGACGATTGGAATACCTGCGACATCGGTAGGCCACGGGGTATTGGTGGAACCACCGAGATTGCCGGTGCGAGAGTCGCGCAGCTGACGGACCGAGCGCTTCGTCATGAAGCAAACATCGGGACGCATACCGACAGGGAACTTCTCGATTGCCTTGTAGCCAAGGCTATCGGTCATACCCTTGCCAGAGTCTTCGGTCAGCTTCTTGATGCGCACTGCGGCATCAATGTCGTTGAGCTGGACACCGACAGCTGAAGCGAGATCGTTTGTCCATGCATCGGCGAGTGCACCGGTGGTTGTGTTGGTGATGATCTGCTGGAGAATCCACTCGCGCAGAGCAAAGACGCGCTCTTCACCGAACACAAGGGAGACAAGACCGTCCTCCTCGTTACCGAACTTGACGAACCAGGCAGAGGAACCAGTCGAGGCAGTGGTGCCACCGGCATCAACCACCTTGTTTGTCGAATCGTAGAGATCGATCAGGCCAGGGGTGGAGTCTGTGGAGCCACCAAGGGAGGTGGCACCGTAGTAGAATGCGCGACCGATCTTTTCCATGGCACCCTTCATCGCGCCAGAGGCAGCGAGAGCGAGAGCGTAGGCTTGTCCCTTGCGGTGCGAGCGGACCACATCGGCCATCTCGCGAAGGGGATTCGAGTAGCTGAAGCACTCGACGATCTTGGTGTCATACTCACTCTTTCCAGGAACCACGCCACCACCGAGCGGCTTGAAACCACCCTCGGGGACGTTCAGCCTGACATTGGTCTTGAATGCGAGACCCTTGATCATGAAGGCAGGAACGCGAGAAAGCTCAGGGGCCACGTTCTTGTTTTTCTCAACAAGCCCGGCCATCTCATCGGAGGCATTGAGCTTGGCAATATCGAGTGCGGTGAATCCAGCCATGGTGGTATCTTTTTTTGAGTTGGACTAAAGAAAATCAGTTGATGCCAAGCTTCGTGCGATACGAAGCGGCTACGGCATCGAGACCAGCGAGATTGAGAGCGGCTGGCTTGGTCGGATCGTTTGTGATCTCCGACTCCGGAAATTCAGCGAGGCCATGCTTGGCGAGATGATCGCAAGCCTTCACGGAGATCGCGTCGGAAAATGCTTTCGCGAAGTCCTCAGGCTTTGTCTCGGCTGTGATCTTGATCTTAGCAGCAGAGGCGGCGGAAATCAGCGCGGTGGAGAAGGCTTCGGCTGTCGTTGCCTTAGAGTTTGCCGCTTCGAGCAGTGCCTTGGTGGCTGCGTGCTCAGTGGTCGCTGTCGTCAGTTGCGCTTGCAGCGCCTCGATCTGCTTTCCCGCGATGCCTTCGATGGAGGTCTTGAGCGCATTCGGATCGTTGGCGGCGAGCAACTCCTCAACAGAAATCCCAGCAGTGCTGAGCAATGTGGTCAGTTGCGCGAGTTGCGAAGCAGCGGCGAAGATTTTTAAAGCCATAGTATGCGAGAATGTAACCTTGCCGCCGTGTCAAATATCAGCCGCCGAGTTCGCTGATCAGCGTAGCGAGATCAGGAATGACTTCATCGACCAAGCCTGCGGCTTTCGCATCAGTGCCCATGAGTGACTGGCCCTGCATGGCGGGCTCAGGAACTCCAGGGCGATCAATGAGCACAGCGGACTTGAACTGCTGCCAGAGGCTGTCGACCTCGGCCTGCCAGGCAGTGCGGGTTTCGTCTGAGAGCGATGATCCTTCGATCCCCTCACCCTTTCGAGCACCAGCCTTGATCAGTTCAAGCTTGAGACCTTCCTTTGCATACATTTCCGAGCAATCGAGCCAGGCCATATAGACTCCGATGCTGCCAACGTCGGAAGATCCAGCGGCGAACACGCCACTGCATGCGGAAGCGAGCCAGTAGGCTGCGCTACACATCATCGTCGTGGTGTAGGCGTAGATCGGTTTCTCCTTTGTCCAAGAGCGGATCTTGTCGGCTAGTTCAGGAACACCAGTGACGCTGCCGCCTGGTGAATCGAAATAGAGAACGATGGATTTCACCAACGGATCAGCGACCGCGTTGCGAATGTCGGCTTCAACCGAGTCGAGATCGCACCCGCCGCACTCCGTCTCCATGGAATCAAGGCGCTTTCCAATGATGCCTGAGATTTCAACCACGCCAACTGTGCTTCGTGTAGCTGAGCCACCTAGCAGGCCCTGGAGCCTCGGGGCTTGAATGGCCGGAGCAAGGGCGTGTGATTGAGTGAGTCGCGATTGAAGGAGATCACGGATCGAGACGATCACGGACTCTTTAGCAGCCCACTTAGTGGAGCGAAGAGCGGAGATGATGTGTGCGTAGCGCATGAGGAAATTATTTTACTAAATATTTAAGGCGTAGTTTGTTTGTCGTTACTGGCTGGTGTCTGTTGATCTGGCAGTTGAAGCGTGAGACCTGGCTGGTTGAGAGTTCCGAGCGAGCCAGGAGGAAGAGAAAACTCATCCTCGATATCCTTCTTCGTCTTGAGGTATTCAGCCTGTTCACGCAGCACCTCTTCGGCAGTACGACCCCAGCGACCGATGATAGCTGGGTTTGTGTCTGTACCAGCGCGGATATTATTGAGATCAGCCTGAGAGGATCGGCCACCGTCAACAGTGAAATCAGCGGGAGGAATATATCCGAACTGCAACCACTCGGGATGCTCAGGAATTTCACCGATTTGCGTGAGGCATGCGATCACATAAGCCTCTACGAACATGACAAACGGCACAAGGGCACCCCAGCGCCCAAAGATAGCAGTGTTGATTTGATCCTGAAAGCCACGGGTGGCAGCGCCTGCGAGCGTGGCTGGGTCCATCATCTCGTAGCGCCACCCCATCCCGTAAAAGGCACCGGATACCAGAGTCTGATCAAACTTCTGAACAGAATCTCCCGGCGTGTTATCCTGATGTGCCTTCACAGAACCACCGCCAGATTTCACGTAGCGAATCATGCCCTTTGCGAGCATGGTGACCGTGGCACTAATCTGTCTGCCGTTCTGGTCGACCGTTGTTTTTCCTTGGCGGACGGCGTCGCGTGCTGCATCCGCAGGAGCTTTTCCATCTTCCGTCTCCTCGATAAGAGTCACCGCGGCGTTGATCTTTGCCTTAGTTTTCTGGAAGCTCCTGGTCTCCTTCACGTCGTACCAGTCGAGGATGGCAGATGCGAGAGCAGGAAACGGCCTTCCATCAGAGAACCAGCGAGGATCAGCGACGTGAATCATGTCGCGAGCTGAGATATCCTTGTCATCGTCGGAAGTTGCCGCGAGCACGCGGTACGCGACCTCGCGGCCAAGGCCGTTGTAGATGATACCATTCAGTATTCTGAGTCCTTTATAGGTTCCTGAATCGACCTGAGTTTCACCATATCGGCATCCAATACGATGAGCTTCAAGGCACTGAATCTGTGGATATCCTGAGGCTGTTTTCCCGAGAAGGATGAAGATTGATCCATCGATATCCAGGAGCATGCATGCGATCTCCCATCCCTTGTTCCAGGAGAACATCCGTCCTCGGACGTTGATGACCTTGTGAGCGTTGATCGTGGCTGCGCGAGCGATCTTCGCATAGACTTTGTCTGATCCGGAAAAATGAGGAGAGAATCCAGCCTGGCAGACATAGTCAGCCTTCTGCTTCACGGCACCACCTACCACAGAGAAAGTGCTCGCGATGTAGCGAGAGTCGGAGAGTAAAGCCCTGTGCTTCACTCGGCTGAGCAGCAAAGCAATGTCGTTTGCGATATCAGGACGCGACAGGCGGGTGCCGTCCTCATCTGAGGATTCGTAAATGTTTGCGCTGCTTTGATAAACCGCAGTGCGTCCGAAGGAGTCGAGAAGTTGTTGAGCCATGGTCAGGAAAATCTTGCGACGGCCATGGACGTGCGCTGTGTCGGAGCTGCTGGATCTATCTCAGCGAGGAGTCGTTCGACAGCCACAAGCAGCATGTGGCGAGGACAAGTGATCGCGCCTGATGCCGAGCCACCGTCGAATCCGTGAGAGGTGATCGTGACTGAGTCCTCAGTCGTTTCCTTCCATGCCTTCTCTGCCAGAGCCCTGAGACCGGGAATGTTGTTCGTAAAATTCCTTCGGAGATAGAGCTCTAAGGCTTCTTTGAGTTCGGCATCGGCCATGCCTGACCGCTCTTGTCAAAAAAACAGCGCCCCCGCATGCTTAGCGGGAGCGCTGCCCCAATGAATAAAACCAAGTAACCATCACTGCGCTGGTGTCAAAATTCCCTTGGCTTTCTCAGCATCCTCACGCGCTTTCTCTTCCGCCTTCTCATCTTCGATTACCGGTCGGACATATTCGAAGCAGGCGATGGCATACTTCACCGCGTCTCCAAAGTCGTTTCTGTGGCCTTCCACGTTTTTCCAGATGCCGTCTGCTCCAAGACGCTCGCCACAGAGTTCTGAGATGATTGCTCGCAGCATGGCGTCGAAGGGTCCACCGCCTGGGATGTGCAGCCTCTGAGGCAAGCCTAAGGCCTCCAGCGAAGGGCCCCTGCCCTGGGCATGGGCAACCACGGCAGCCTTGATCTCGCGGATGCGGTTGATCTGTCCAAGGTAGATCCTCCGCTTGAGAAGCGAGTCCGACACGAAATAGATATCAAGCGGTCTCATGCGGTGCATCACCGACTTCCCTTTCCAGACGAGCTGCTTGAGCGTGGCCTCGCGACGACCGAAGCACGGGAGCAGTCGACGTCCAGAGGCAGCGAAGAGATCATAGACCTCTTCAGTGCGGTGACCGCCAGCATCGATGAAGCCGAGCTGAGGGATGAAGCTCTTCGATGGATCGGAGGAAAGTAGGATCGGAGTATCGAGCACCTCGATAAGCTCTGCTGGTGTGGTGGCGATTCCCCAGGAGCAGACAGCGCACTCACCGGAGAGCTTAACGGCCAGGACAACGTACTTCCAAAACGCATCCTGCGAGTCCCCACCTACGACAAGCAGATCAGGGACAAAGGGCGTGGTCCCCGGCTGATAGGGGCTGCGACATTCGAGGACATGCTCCTCGGAAACGTCAGCGGCTTTCTCCCGATAAGGCAGACCCATGTGATTATTGATGAAGTGCATCTCCTTCACCGGATCGCCCTGGGCCTGAACCCACATGCGGGCGAGCTTCCCCCATGTGAGTTTCGGATGCAGCGAATATAGATCTGAGATATGGCGGGAGCGCTTGCGAGGAACGTGGCGCGGGTTCGTTTTGAGCCAGCGGTCCGAGTTCATCATCGCCCGCTTGTCGATCTCGGACTCGCGGATCTGGCAACCGCTCACACACTCGGAGTAAGTCTCACTCTCGATCCGCTCCATGTCCCACTCTCCGGTCAGATCCTTGCAGTGGTCGTAGCGAAGGCGCCCCAAGCGTGACGGTGAATTCGAGAGCTTCGGAGAAGGAGCAGACTCTCCATCACGAAGTGGAGTCTCGATCCGGAGTTGATGAGTCGGTGAAGCGCCGTCGAAGCTAAGCTCCTGGTAGGTGCCGCACTGAGGACAGATCGCCAGGTAGCAGCTCAGAGTCCCACTGACGCACTCACGATGATGGACTGAGCCCCACTTACCAGCCTTCGAAAGCGTGAAGAGCTTTGCATCATCCACGTCTTCCTGCCGAGAGCGTGCGAGATCGTGAAGTGTTCCCTCTCCATCAATGCTCGAATTCACTTCGACCTCATCGAGGATGCAGCACCGCAGCCACTTGTTTCGGAAAATGCCAGCTGAGTAGGAGCCGGCCAGGTGTATCACCATCGACGTGAGGCGGATGATCTTCGATGCCATGTCATCGGGATCATCTGTGACCGCGTCCCTTGCTGCTGATTTCAGAGTGGGGATAAGTCGGTCACGCGATATTTTTTTTACTTCCTCCGCGCTGTCGATCGCGTAGAGCGCCTGCCCCGGGGAGTGCTCAGGCATGAAGCGCAGGATGTTGAGGCATGCCTCAGTGAAGCCTGAGCGGCTCGACTTGATGACGTGATCCTCATCCCAGTTCGGATCTGTGAATGTCTCCTGAAACTCCCGGGTCCAAGGCGTCAGCTCCGATCGATAGTTGCTTGCGGAGGAGCGGCTCTTCGAATCGAGAAAGACGGATTTGTCAGCCCATCGCCAAACCGACTCGACTGCCCGCAGCGGACGGAAGGATGGGAAAAGAACCTCGTCGATAAACCAAGAAAGCAGCCCTCGTGACTGAGGCTGCGGTGACTGGTCCGGTAAGACCCTGATATCAAGCTGCAGCTCGCTCTGCGGCATTGTGTGAAGTGAGGAAGCGAGTGGAGCGAAGCTGCGTGAACCACTCGTCTGCGAAGGCCAGGGCCTTTGCGCGATCGAGGTTGAATACCTCCATGAGTCGAGAGACCAGGGAGGAGCTCATTGAGGCCAGAACCGGTGTGACTTCGGAGGCGAGTTGAGTCCGCGATACCATCTCTCCGCTCTTCTTCTGGTTTTCGATGTGGGAGGTCTCAAGCTTCCGGAGACGCTCTACGGCGTGATCGACGCGGCGGGAGAGAAGCGTGAGCGTGGCCTCGTCGACGTTCTTGTCTTCAAGAGCTTTTTCGTAGGTCTTCTGATTGACTGCGATGACCTTACGCATTCGTGCCATCATCGATTCGAGGGTCATACCCTCGACATCGTCGACGGAGCCGATTGCCTGTCGGTAGTTCGGAGGTTCGGCAGCAGGCTTTGCATCATCCTGCTTTTTTTCTGTCGGCTTCTCAGGCACCTTTGCTGCACCGAGGATACGATCCGGAACGCGATGTTCGAAGTGGCGGGTCCACCAGCCGGCCATCGCCGCCGGATCATCGAGCGGAGGCATGTCATTCGCTGCGCGGCCTGTGGCGAGCCATCCCTTGATGGCCCTGACCGAGTAGCCATACACCGTGCAATAGTGCACCACAGGATACAGGCACCACGTCCGAGCCCTTGGCGCGGTCGGATTGGTAGGGTGCAAAACTAGCGGTTCATCGCTCACACCCATGCGCCCGTGTCAAAGGTGCACAAGGGGCAGGTTTAAAACCGGAGGCCGTGCATAAAAAGGCCCCAGGATTCGCGGTAGCTGTGCAGGGAGGGCAGTCGGGGCAAAAGATTCCTTACCGGGGCCCCGGCGGGCAGGCAGGAATAAAAAATTCCTTACCGGGAGTGCAAGATGTGTCGATCTAATGACAGACCTTTTAAAACTAACCGTCATTCGTAAGTTCCAATCTTCCAACGATAACTAATACCAATGACGGAATGACACCATTTCTTTTAAATTATACACGCACACACATACATGAAGGGCTGATAAATGGTGTCATGCCGTCACCTTTCTCGCTTCTCATAGGAGAGCGTGCGCCTTTTGTGTCAGATGTATGCCGTCACCTTACCGTCATTACCGTCACTGAGCCAACTCAGGATGCTTCTTGAGCGTGTAGGTTCTGCTCTTCCCTGTCCGTGTGAAGCGCACGACGTTCGAACCCCAGTGTTTTTCAGCAGACTTCAACTGCTGGCCTAGCCAGTTCGGCTTCGGGATCTCACGCTTTTCATCCATCCCCAGTTTTGAGTCAGGACCCTTAAGGAGTTTCTCAAGCGCGTCAGCCGTACCTGACCACTCATCCAAGTCTTTGTAGTTCAGTGGCTCATTCTCACCACTGATCAATTGACGGAACACAACCTCGGAGCGATGGATGAGTTGCCATAGTCGCACGTGGGGTGAGAACTGCTGAAGCTCACGCAGGATCTCGGGGTGCTGCCAGTCCTGGACGAACCAACGACCACCAAGAACCGATGACGGTGCGCTATACTCCTCTAACAAAAAATGGAGGAACGCGGGTAACTCGGCACGGATCGCATTCCAGAACGCCATGCGCT
Source organism: Opitutaceae bacterium (assembly GCA_041652235.1). Classification (GTDB taxonomy): domain Bacteria; phylum Verrucomicrobiota; class Verrucomicrobiia; order Opitutales; family Opitutaceae; genus MWDT01. The sequence goes on from JBAZHQ010000005.1 coordinate 26,772, forward strand.
CATCCTCATTGCGCGTCGGCATCGGCATGGGCCAGCATGCACGCTCATCCTCGCTGGCATCAGACGCTGGGCGTGGCCTGCGATATGCCTTAACCATCAGAAGCTTGTCACGGATGTCATTATCAACAGGAGGCAGCACGATCAGACGCTCAGCCTCGAGGTTGACCAGGATCACTAGGCGCCATGTCGGATTGATCACGATCCCATCCCGATGCATGCCGCGCAACTTAACGTCAGCATTGGCTACGATCTTCTTGATCTGTGCACCGAAGGCCTTGCGGGATTCGATACGAGTGTCGGCATTCTCATCATCTATCAACAAAAGGGGCGCCTCAAATAGCTCACGATTGAAGTCATCCCGACCGATCATGAAGTCATAAGGTTTCGCCACACGGCCACCCGTGATCTCCCTGAGCATCATCGCAAAGAAAGTCTTACCACAGTCAGGCTCACCAGCCAGGCAGAGGCACAGGCCACGGGTCACGCGACCTGAGTACAGCGAATTAACTAAGTGCTGCAGCCAGCCGAGGATGCGATCGCGCTGATCGATATCCACACAGCCGGACTCTGTCTCGTCCGTGCCACAGAACATGCCAGACAGAACCTTGGCGATCAATGGCCAGTCACCCTTCTTGGACTTTATCAATCGAGGGATGCGTGTGACCAAGAGACGGTGGCCAGCCACCTCATGCACGCCGGCTCGATAGCCAGCCAAGGCACACGCAAACTCCACGCGCTTTGCCTGCTCGATATCACGGATCTTGCCATCGATAGGATTGATCATCTCACCCTCCTGAGGGTGAGCCTTGTCTCGTAAGCCACGTGCCTTCAACTCACGGCGAAGGGCGGACTCCTTCAGGGAGATCCACTCTTCCTCGTTGGACTTAAGCCAAAACATTCCTGACGCTTCATCGAAGCAGCACTCCGATTCGCCAGTGTCAGTCGACAGATCTGCAGTTAGGTCGCTCATAGCATTAGTACTCCGTGTCAATTCCAGGAACCGGAAGCCGACAGATACCCGAGCCCTTTTAACCATGCGGAAATGTCTTCCGTGCTCGGATGCCTAGCCTTCCAGTAATCGTTAAAATCTTTGCCATGCTCCTTGCGGACTCTCGACACGCGCACCTCGCGAACGTGAGCCGCCTTGAGCTTTTCAATGAAAGTCGGTGCAGGCGCTTCGCATGCACGTTGGGACTTCACCTCTGTCCATCTCGATCCGGCTGCGTCGTTGTCAGCCAGGACGAGCACATTGGGGCGATGCAGCATCAGCCATGTGCGCCAGTAGGCCAGGAAGACCTCCACACCCTCGACGCCACGCAGGCCCATCACCACGGCACCAGGAGGCCAGGCTAGATCATCATTGAGCCAACCAGCTGCGCCGGCAAAAGTGACGGCATCCCACTGACCCTCAGCCAAACAAAGGAACTTTGGAGCTGCAATCGAACCCATCACAAACGGAAGACCAGGCACACGTGAGCCCTCAGCGTCGGGCATGCGATCGAGTTCAGCGGCGACCATGTCACGCATGAAATCATTCTGGATTTTCTCAGATGCTGGAAGGTAAGGCACGTACACCCACGACTTGCGATCGGGAGTCTTCACGCCATCCGGTCCCATCTCGCCAGCCACAAAAAAGCGCTGATGATATCCAACATGGCGCAGATCGATGCGGCCTTTATCATCATAGGTCGGCATATCGACTCGGAATGCCTTCCCCCTCTTCGCCCATGCAACACCAGGATTCGCCCATGGCAGCCATGGCATGGAGATCAGACCCTCGGCATGCAGCCACTTCGCCCACATCTCAGGCCAGCCACGATCGGCAGCGATGGAGGCACAGCGTTTCTCATCCGACTGCATGTGCTTCCATCCTTCGAGATATCGACCGCGCACGACAGAAGACCAAGGCTGGATATCTCTGACCTTGGCAGTCGGCAGAAGGGCCAGGCGCCGAGCCTTCTCAAGCGCATCCTCAGCCTTCCACCTCTCCTGATTTTTCTCCTCACGTTTCAGCAGACGTTTAACTTCTGGCGGGAGCTTTTTCGGATCGATCTCACCGGATGCGATTGCCTTGGCTACGCTCTTGACGCGTACCGTGCGTGTGATCCCCGACCACTCAATCACGAGATCGGCCAGCTCCTTGCCGTCCTTTCCTGATGCGATCTGAGCAAACTTCCAGACACCGCCATGATCTCCATTCCCGTGATCCTTGAATCCATTCCCATGAAAGCAGATCGAGAATGATTTCTTTGCATCCTCACGTAGAGGTGATTTCACGAGCACATTCCCTTCCTTTGGCACGTTCGGAATGTTCAAGTGCCTCCAGACATCCTGAATGGTCAGGCGCTCGATGGCACGATTGAGATCATTGTCGGAGTCGAACACGTTCATTAACTCCCAGAAGTCGGATCCAGAAGATCCGGCCGGTTAGTTTTCACCCATGCGATAAGATCTTTCAAATCAACCCAGGTACCATCTGAGCCGGAAGAGCAGGCTGCAGCAATGACGAGACGGCCATTGAACTCCTCAAGACAAACAGGATAACCAGATAAATACTGCCGCACCCCTGCCATTTTAATAGCTTTCATGCGGCTTCCTCATCCTGCTTTTGCTTCGGCTCTTCCTGCTTCTTTTGGATGCGCTTGAGGGCGGCGAGGATCTTTGAAAGATCCTCGGCTGTGCACTCGGTGAACTTCTTTGCTGCCTCAAACTTCACGAAGCGTTCAAGTCCTCTCGATCCAAGGGCACAGCTCTCGGCTAAGGCAGACACTTTCCCGCGCATGGAAATAAGCTGCTCTTCCGTTTCTGAGGGCGCGGGAGCCTCTTTAAGAACCAGTGAACCATGCCACTCCTTGATCCATGCCTGGTTGATTCCACCGGCCCGCAAACGAGCAGCGACGGTGCAGCCAACAGCAACGCAGAGAACCTGCACAGGGCTTGCACCGCGGTAGTAGGACTTGAGCGTGGCAAGCCCTGTCTCGCCAGTCACAGCGACGGCATCAGGCAAGGCAGGCAGCAGATAGGCTGCGAGTTCTTCAGTGAGCTCAGCCATCGCAAACTCGGCCATAAGCGACCAGAGCGAGAACTCGCCTTGAGGCGCTTTGAGCGCTCCGAATACTTCGGACAGCCACGATTGGCACTCCTTGTCCGACTTAGCCTGCGCGAGACGCTCCGCACGCATCGCAGCCTTTTCAGACTTCTCCTTGTCACGTTGGGACGGCTCTCCATCAGCCTTCGCTTTCCTGGACTTCTTTTCCGGCTCGCGAAAGATCGACTTATCTTCAAGCACGGCCATCACATCCTCTCGCTTGGCGAGTTCGACGAGGGTGCCTTTTTTGTCGAATGCCACAAAAACTTTGATCGCATTCTCACCCACAAGCTCGCGCCACGTCGGGACTGTGAGCACTTCAGGCTTTACCTCATACGGCTCGGGCTTGCGCGAGAGCGGGACATATCCACTTGCAGGCGACACGCCCGATGTATCGAAGATTGCGACGGTATCCTCAGGGCTGATGACTTCATGCCCCTTGGCTTCTTCTTCGGCCAGCACTGCTGCCCGAGATGCTGAGATCTTCTTTTGGAAACACTCAGGAGCGAAGCAGTGCATGGCCATCCTCGAATTATTCCGATAGGCCTCATTATTCGCTCCGCGTTCTTGGCAATGAGTACATGCCCCTGGGGCAAGTGTTTCATCCGTGAGATCAAAAGGAGCCGACTTTAGTGGAACGGCAAATTCTTTGGCGATGTAGTCTCGGCACGCAGCATATGGCATCGGAGATCCACCATAGAGATCAGAGTGAAGCACGACATTGATCGATTCATGGCCATGTGGAAGGCCTACCAACAGTAATGCAGTGCGAACTGGCAACAGCCCATCATCGATCGCTTTCTGCACATCCGATGCACAACTCAGAAGCTTGAGACGCTGTGCAACATGAGGCTGTGAGACTCCCGTACGATTAGCGATTTCCTGCTGCGTTGCTCCAAGATCAAGTAACTCTGCGTATCCATTAGCCTCCTCGATAGGCGTAAGTGCCGAAACATTTCCACTACGCCCGAGAGTCAGCATCGTGAGTAATGTTTGAGTTTTAGTCATCTCATTCACTACGCATTCCAGCGCGGAAATCCCAACCAACTTCGCAGCACGCCACCGCCTCTCCCCATCGATTAGCATGTAGCCGTTCTCATATGTCATCACTATGAGATTTTGCAACTGGCCAGACTTGAGGCTTTCACCGAGCTCACGGAGTTCGGTTTCAACAAAATGCGTGCGAGGGTTCGCGGGGTTTCTGACGATCTTTGAGATGGGTATTTTCTGAGTCATGGAATTAAGCGGCTGCCTGTTCGGCTTTCTGAGGATAGATAGCCCAGAACGCCTTTGCGGCTTCGGGCGTTACGAGAGACTTGTAATGGCTAAACAACACCTGGGCGTTGTTGTGTCCCATGTTATACTGCGTAGAGCTGGCATTCTTGTGCTCAGCAAAATGATACGAGGCATAGGAATGCCTCAGGATATCGTGAGGCCACTTCTTCCAGCCTAGCGCCTGCTTCACTCGATCCCTGGTCTCGCGCACCTGAACGGGAATCACTGGGCCTTTATCCTGAGCTACCGGCTGCAACCATGCTGCGAGGTTGTTGGACATCTCCACCGGCCTGCGATCGCGTCCTTTGGCATTGGCACCGAGAACGGTGATCGTTCGCTGAGCGATGCTGACCTGCTCCCAATCGAGACGCTCGATCTCAGTCGGACGGATTCCGCAGAAGAGGCCGATTGAGACATATGGAAGGCACTCGATCATCTCCTGCGAGCCTTGGCAGGCGTTGAGCGCCTGCTCTGCCTGCTCGACGGTCATAATGACAGGCTCGCGTTCATCCACCTCGGGGAGCTCAAGCGCGAGGCAAGGATTCGATCCGCAGTAGCCACGCCGAATCCCATAGTTGAAGAGCACATTGAGACCCTGCACGTAGGTCCGCTGCGACACTGGCACCCACTTCTGACGACTCACCAAGGATTCAATGTCCTCTGTCGTGATCGTAGAAATAGGCCGCTTGGGAAAGTGCTTCGTGAAGAATCGAAACTTGCAAGTGAGATCCTGGATGTATCGCTCACGCCGGTTGCCTGCTTTCTTCTTCGCGATCAACTCGGCGCACACAACCTCAAGCGTTTTATCCATGTGGCCTGCGGGATGCGCCTTGAGCCAGTCATCAACGACGCTTCGGAGTGATACCTTCGCCTCCCTGAGCGTATCGAAACAGACTGCGGCTTCGTAGCGCTGCGATGTCGTGAGTGCCACGGCGAGCTGGCCGTGCTCTCGAATCTCTCGCGTGACACGCTTTGCTGTCTCAATCGCGGCAGTCGCCGTGGTACGATAGAGCCTCTTGCGCTTTCCACCAAGCCGCCCGAAGTCGAGCTCGTAGTATCCACCCTTGTGGATGCGCACTACGGCACGGCCTATCTTGCGGGGCAATTTTTCGGGGTGCATGGCGATGGAATGTCGGAATGAGAGTTTTCAGGGCGGATTTTTAACTCAGAAAACGGCCTCGGATTCGTTCAGGTGTCAGGCGACAGCGCACTTACGGTCGCGTTTATGTGCCCTCTCAAGGCCGCGCTGAATGCGGCGCTTCCGCTGCGCCTCTTCGCCATCGCAGCAGTTGCCACAAAAGAAGATCGGAACAGGAGGGCAGTCGATTGTCGCTCCCTCGCACCATGTGTCATACCAGTCGCCGCAAACATCGCATCTCTCGACGTGATCCGTGACCTTCCAGTACTGGTTCCCGAGATACCAGATGACGGTGGCAGCCTGATCTGGCGTGAGCTTAGGCATATGGTCAGGCCCGATGACGTAACCATCGGGAGTGCGGCCTTGCAGGAACTCGAACAGTTCCTGCGTTTTTCCTAAGTCATCGTCGTTTTCTTCGCTCATAAGTTTCGTTCAGGAAGGGGTTCAGTTTCTCGCGTTGGATCCGCTCATCTCATCCTCGACTGACTTGAGAGCACGGGATGCGCTGAGGAACAGCGCCATGGTCGTTTCCGCCATGTACTGCGTGCCATCCGGCATCTGGATACAGATGGCAACAGTAGACGCGCCACTTCTGCAGCCGCGTGGGAGTCGACCAATGCGAGTTATCTTTCCAAGTGGCTTGACCTGTTTGAGGTCAATCCACGGATGTTTTTCAATGTCTGTCGTAATCGATAGTGGAATCATGGCTTTCAAAATTTCGTCGATTGTATCCAAGCCATCGCTGATGAGTTCTCCTGCATGTGATGCTTTCAGCGATAGAGACAGTTGATCGAATCCCTGCTGTAGTCCTGTTCAGGACTTCTTGCGCACTAGTGGAATATCAAAAACTTCTCCCAGCCAGCGGAAGACAGAGCCCATGCAGTCGAATACCATCGTGAATAGGTTCACGGCAGGTACTACAGCGAGAAGTACATGGCCGAAGATCGCACCGACCGTCAGCGTTGGGTGATAGTAATCTTCGGCTGATTTTTTAACATCCTCGCGGTACGCTCGCACAAATCGGCACGCATAAACCGTGAGGCAAACAGCGAGCGGCACCCAATAGGTATAGAGCGCGAGCAAGTTGTTGAATTGGTAGTTTTTAATCCAGTCGATCATTGTAGTGAACATAAGTATTTACTTTAGCGTTTGAACGTCCGAGCACCTCGGGCTTCGAGTTTCCTGATAGTGTCTTTCGTCGAGCGGAAAACCTCTGCGAGTTCCGCAATCTTGTAACCCATTCCGCGTAGCAGATAGACCGCATCAGCGCGTTTGGCGTAGGCTTGTTTTGCGTTCATATTGGTTTGGAAAGTTTGCTGGATGGCCGCTGCTAGCTAAGGGCCTTGCATATGTGCTCCAGCGGCACCGGGGCCTATTGGCCGATTGGTTGCGAGTGGCAGGTTCGTTCAAGTGTTGGACTTCTTGGGGAGAATTGGCTTACCAACAACCAGCGATACAAGGTCGCGTCTTTCCGTGTCAGTCAGTCTCTTTATTAGGGGTTTTCTGGATTTAGTTTTCATAATGATTTAGATTTACAAAGTCGTATGAAGGTGCGTCTCGCCTTCGTTCGGAAGTTAGAGCCTAACCGAGGGGAGGAGAGCGGTCACACGCTCAAGCTCGGCTTTCAGCTTCGCATAGTGGAGCGCGTGTAGTCTTCTCTCGCTTACCACTTCCATCGCGAGATACCCGATGATTCGGTGCGGAGATTCCTCACAAGTGGTTCCGGTCACACTCTCGGCTTGAGAGACTACTTTGTCAGCGTCGTCCATAAGGTTGGTCTTTCGTTCTCAGGCGGTCATTCGTTGCGCCACATCCCACACGTCTTTGACGGTGATCGTGCGAGCGTGGACTGCGACGAGCTTTCCGCTCTCAAATATTAAGCTAAACGTCTCCATCTCACCTTGGTTGCCAGATAGGAAGGCTCCAAAGGCGTGCTCCAACCCAAGTGAAACGTGGTCAAGCTGCTCGTTTGTCAGATCGCAGAGAAGCGACGTTTCTGGGAAGTCTAGCGGCGGCGTGGATATGGTTTTTGACCGGGAAAGTTCAGCGATCCTATAGCTCAGTCGTGCGCAGCGGGCGTGGCGCCACCGAGCGATCCTGCGGAGTCGGCCAGCTTCGCGACTCATGAAATCAGTCATTGTCTGCTGATCCTTTAGCCGGATCTCTAGCTGGATGATACGCTGGATGAGTGCTTTCATGCGGCGGATCTCAGTTTGAATACCTGAGCGGTCACCTTGCTGCGCTGTGACGCCAGCTTTAGAATTTCCTGTGCATACTTACTTCTGCTCACACCACGCGCGATGAGGTGCTCAAGCACTCGGGATATATTCTTCCGCTTGATGCGAGTATCAGGCAGGCGCTTGTTCCGCATCCGTGAGCTCAAGTGCTGCGCACAGAGACTCCTGTACCATGTGCAGTTCTTGGACACAGCCACGCGGATGCATGCGCCATAGTTGGCAGGTCTACGAGCTGGAACCAATGCAACTTCAAGACGCGTGCATTCAAACTCAGCCTGCATTTCGAGGAGCTCGGTCATATCTCATCGTCCTCCCCAAAATCAGCGTTAAAATCTTTGATGAATCCCTTCGGATCGCACAAGAAATCCCAGGCGATAGCAGAAACTGCCATCACGACCGCACATACTCCGAGAATTGAAAATTGAAACGTGTTCATGCTGCTTTTTTCCCTTTTGAACGGTTACGATTCCCCTTCGCGATCGCGGCATAGCGGGCGCAACTCGCCGGGGATTTTTGCCAACCGAAACTGGCTTTGCTGCCGACTGCGCTGAGAGTTTCACCAAGCACAAGGCGCTCACGATGGGACTCTGCCGCCCTGCCCTGGCCGAATAGAGCCGCAACCTCTGCTCCGCTCATATTGAGCAGCAACTCAGGCCGTGCGGCGCGGGCGTAGAGATAGAGCCGCTTCATGACTTCGGTCGGACGAGGGCCCCGACTGAATAGCCATCCAATGAAGAGAGACACTCCCTCGGCCTTGATTATGAATTCTTCGCTGGATGCCTCAAGCAACTCATCCATAGCCTCTGCCTCCTCGGCGGGAGTCCTCTGCTCCTGCCCCGGGAACACAGCGCCTTGGCGCTCAACTGCGGCCTGCAGTGTGCGTTCTGTGAGACGGTGCTGAGCCCGTAACTGGGAGGGCGAACGGTTCATGGGAGGTTTTCCATGGCGGGGCCACAGTTAGTCTCGACCGCTACGGCTGGCCGTGAGGGGTGCAGCGCTTTTAACCCTGCGCTGGCTTGTGAGGCTTCGTGCAGGCTGGTGCCCTGATCGCTTCTTTCCGGACTGCTACCACAGCAGCTCGGGGCCCACGCCACGGAAAATATTTTCAAGGAGCTCATGCGTATTGCCCCTCCTGATACCAGGAATTCGCCATCTGGCATTGGCTTCCTGGAAAGATTGTCGAACCGCGAAGCGCGTTTGCTTCCGCGTGCCTACCCTGCTTGGCAAGCTCATCAGCGAGCTCAGGCAGCTTGGCCCGTGTGACAGCAACACCAGACCGACCGAACACATAATGGCCAGGGACACCCCAGCTGAGCGGAAATACCTTCGTGATAAGATCGAGGCGGCTGATTCCGCAGGCCGCAGAGACGAGGCTCAGGCTCACGCGATCGACTGTGGTTAGAGTTGCCATACTAGGCGACCAAGCGCATGAGCTCTGACTTAGCTCGGCGGGCGCGTTCGGCGCTGGTCGAAATTCCGAGCAGCTTTGCGCGAGTACGCGGCGGAAGAGCGAGCCACAGTCTATCCAGTTGATCAGCCAGGGCTAGGCTAGACCTGGCGAGCTCCTGTGTCGCCTTGGCTTGCTCTTGCGTAGCCTTTGCCTGTTCAGCGATGGCGGCTGTGAGGTCTTCACTCATGCGACTACCTCCCTCATTTCGGCGTCGGTCTTGGCGCTGTTGGCTACATGCCTGCGGGCATGCTTGAGCGTATGGATTTCTTCAGGAGTGACGCGGCCATCGGCTAGGACATGATCCAGGATGGTGAGCGCTCGGTTGTCTTCTTTCTCGGCAGTGGCGGCCTTGACCTCCACGCGGCTCTTTGCCTCACCGACAGCACGCTGACCAGCATCTGTCCATAGCGTCAGCCCAGGCTGACCGATTTCGATGGACCGCTTGGCTAACATCACGAACGCATTGTACGCTCGGCGAATGGGGTGACTGTTCTTGGTATTCATTTGGGAAATCCTTGTCTCAGGCAGCCGACTCAAGGGAGGAGTCCGTCTTTTCGCGGATCAGCTCACGCGCTTTTGGGAGATTGGTCTTTACCAGTTCGTCGAACTGGGCCTTCAAAAAGGCAGTCTCGCTTCCGTGGAGCATTCCCTCGCGCTGCATGCGCTCGCGGACGGCCTGTCCAATATACTGAGCCATTTTCTGTCCAGCAGCTGAGGCGGCAGCCTCTAACGAACTTGATTCACTATCAGGGAAATGTGTGGAGTAGGTAGGCATAATCCAGTTTCTAAATTCTCATCTAGAAACTAGAGTTCGATATTCGCAAGATAATTATCTAGTTTTCTGGATAATGCCTACGGTATCCGCTCATCTTCCTGATGATTGGTCTTTTAAGACAAATTTTTCTGAAAAGATTAATGAATCATATCGCGGTAAGCCGGGGCCATATTTGAGGGAACTCATTGAGCGCGACCTAGCCGGAACCCCCGGTAAGACCCATCCTCTCAGCGACACGCTACTGGAGGATATCAGCTCTGTCCTTAACCCCTATCTCCTCCCCAGTCTGCAGGCTGTAATTCCCGAAAAGAAGAAGATGGCTCAGCCTTTGATAATGAATTTATTGCTCCACATGTTTGTAAAGTATCTGGAGACAGGCGGAACGATTGAGGCATTTGGGAACGCAGAGATTCTAGGAACATCTCGCATGGGACTCCCAAATATCTTAGCGGAATGGTCAAACGCTTGGGATCTTCAGGCTCTCCGGCATGAGCTTAATCCCGCAGACTCCAATGCACTCGCGAGCGCAGAACGGATGAGGGATGACCTCAAAAAACTCTACAAATTTTCCTGCACACTGGAGAGTTTCAAAGGCGAAAAGTCGGACAAGAAATCAAGGAAACCGACTCCCGTCACAGGGATTGAGGCAGTACGGCAGGCACAGGAAATCGCCGATGCCAACATAAGGCAGGATAACAATAAGGAGTGCAAATCTGGTTAGCAGTGCTCTTGCAAACCCCCTATTCCGTAGTACAAAGACTACGCAATGCACCTTCCTGTTTTTGAGTTCTTTAGCTTAACTAAAGGAGTGAAGCATAAGCTCGGACTACCTACTCGGGTGAGATTTAATGCAATTGATAATACCTCGATGTCAGAAATCGAGGAAGAGAAGAAGATTATCCCCGCTCAATTGGTCCGCGGCGCTGTTGAGGCGCTGTGCCGCTATTGGCGCGCGCACCACGATATTTCATTTCCACTTGAGGTTGTTCCTGTGAAAAAGGGACAACATCAGCCGAAGACGATTTCCGACTCGAAGAAACTCGCCGCGAAGCTGAGGCGCGAGACGCGGCGGGCAAAAGAAAAGTAAGATCTTCTGCTGCCAACATCAGGCAGGCTCTCACCAGCACCTCAGCAGAGGATGGGTCGGTGGCAATACGAAGATAGAAATCCGGGGTCCGTGTAAGCATCGGGATTAGGCTCATACTGGCGGGGCGTGACAGTACGTAATAACCCTCATATTACGAGCAAGAAACGAAACTTTAAGTTGCGCGAAACGCGCAACTTTCTTGCCCAAATCGCGCAATTAAATTGCCTGAAATGGGCAATAATATTGCGCAAACTACGCAATTTTATTGCGCGAGTCGCGCAAGTTTCTTGCCGAAGAGAGGGGGATGAAGCGGGTCGTAGTGGTTGAAGACGAATTATTTGTTGCCGACTATGTCGCAGAAATCCTCATGCGGGTAGGCTGCGAAGTGGTTGGCTCTGCGCGTTCTGCGACAACTGCGGTTCCGATCATTCGCGATAGAAAGCCTTCACTTGTAATCCTGGATTTAAGGCTCAAGCAGGAATCAGGGCTGAGTGTTTTGAGGCAGCTCAAGCAGGAACTCCCAAAGACGCGATGGCTGATCATCTCAGGCCATTTGAGGCCGGCCGTCGTTGCCGAATGCGTGCGGCTTGGCGCCAACGGGATCTTCTCAAAATCGGATTCTGGATACCTCGCTTTGCGCGATGCGATCGAAGCCGTATTAAGCGGTGGCCGTTATTTCTCCCCGTCGCTGATATTCGCCATGGCTGACGCCTTGGCTCTATCCGAGCCACTGGGGCTCTCCGAGACTGAAGAGCAAGTCTTGCTCGGAACCATCGCTTTCGAGAATCATAAAGACATCGCTACCCGGCTCGGCGTAGATCCGGGATCAATTACCAAAGCCCTCACGCGCATCCGTGAGAAATTCCACCTTGCACCCCATGCGACTGTGCATGAGGTTGTGACCGTCGCCAAGGAAATGGGAATCTCAAGCGCTCAGTAGCTTTTCCCACCAAGGGGCCACCAATATCTAGCACTTTAGGGCTAGTCCACTTGGAGTCCACCCCTCAAAGTTCCCCAGCGTAGTGACAGGCTCGCCACCCCGACCATCCTTCGCCCGTTGGGCTTCGGATGGCGCAGCCTCGCTTTGAATGGACCCTGATCTATTTCGCCCTCTGATCTTGCAGCGAAGGATGGTCGCCCTCCGTAGCTCGTAGAGCGAAGGAGGGGCCGCAGCCCCGCTTCGAATGGACCCTGATCTATTTCGCTCTCTGATTTCTTGGCGAAGGACATGCCGTTCCGAGAAGAACATGAGCGCATCCCGCAGCCGGCGTTCCGGCTCTGGAGGAACTCAGGACCCCGGCTTGCAGGCGGGAAGCTTGGCGAGTTCCGGCGGAAGGCTGTCGGGTTGATAAGTCGGGAAGCTGAGCTTGAGCAAAGAACGGGCGGGAACGCCAAAATCGCACTGCACCGCGCTGCGATCCACCAGCACGGCAACTCCGGCCACCGCCCCACCCGCCTTGCGGATGATGTCGATGCACTCGAGAACGCGTCCTCCGCGGGTGACGACATCCTCGACCACCAGCACTTTTTCGCCGGGCGCGATCTTGAAGCCGCGGCGCATCACCAGGACGCTGTTTTCCTTCTCCGCGAAGATGAAGCGCGCCTTTGCCTGGCGGGCCACTTCCTGCCCGATCACCAGTCCGCCCATCGCCGGAGAGAGCACAGTCTGAAACTCGATTCCGGAAAGTTTGCCTATCAACAACTCGGCGAGGCGCTCCACCGCATCCATGTGCTGGCATACCTGGGCGCACTGGAAAAAGTGGCTGCTATGCAGCCCCGATCGAAGGATGAAATGCCCCTCGAGAAGAGCCTTCGTGCGCTTGAATATATCCAGTATTTCCTGTTGTTGCGAATCCATGCCGCGCACGCTGGGGACTCAGCGCATAAAAAACAAAACGTT
>JBAZHQ010000006.1:0-38542 GCA_041652235.1 Opitutaceae bacterium
CGGAGCGCTCCGGAGGAGAGTAGGCCGAGAGCTTGCCACGCTCCATGGCCGGAATGGCAGCGATCTGCCGCAGGATCTGTTGTTTGGCGAGTTGGCTCACAAAAGCCTTAAAAGGTATGCACAAAGAGGCCCGATCTTAGCTTGGGTTCGAACCAGGTGCTTTTCGGAGGCATGATCTGGCCGGCGTCGGCAATGTCCATGAGCTGGGTAACCGTCGTGGGATACATCGAGAAAGCTACGCCGCCCTGGGCATCCACGCGCTTCACGAGTTCGCCCGTGCCGCGGATGCCGCCGATGAAATCGACGCGCTTGCTCGTGCGCGGATCGTCGATGCCGAGCAGCGGCGCGAGCAGCTTGTCCTGCAGCACGCTCACGTCCAGGCGCGAGACGGGGTCCGCCGCAGGATCGACCGGGCACTTCAGGCCATACCACTTCCCGCCGAAATACATGCTCAGCGAACCGCTGGCCGTCGGCGACGGCGGCACGCCTTCGACGAGACCGAAGACCGATCTCACCTTCTCAAGAAAGGCGGCGGGCGTTTGCCCGTTCAGGTCAATGATATGGCGGTTGTAGGGAAGAATCTTGAGCTCTCCCGCGGGAAAAATCACGCATAGGAACCAGTTGTAGTCCTCCCTGCCCGTATGCTGCGGATTGCGCTCGCGGCGCAGGCGGGCCACGCGGGCGGCGCTTGCGGCGCGGTGATGCCCGTCGGCAATGTAGATCTTCGGAACCTTTCCGAAGGCCTCGATCCACTCCTCGCCGCCGGGAATGCGCCATGCCGTGTGGCGGATGCCGTCGGGGGCCGTGAAATCGTGGAGGGGCTTCGTTTGCACCAGCTTCCCCACAAGGGCGTTCACCGCGGGCTCGTCTCGGTAGGTCAGGAACACCGGGCCGGTGTCGGCGCCGATGGTATCGATCAGGCGGGTACGATCGTCCTCCTTGTCCTTGCGGGTCTTCTCGTGCTTCTTGATGAGATCGGCATCGTAGTCCTCGACATTGCAGACCGTCACGAGTCCGCGCTGCGTGTGGGTGCCCATCTGCTGTTGGTAGAGATACAGGCAGGGTTCGGATTCGCGCACAAGGGCGCCGTCCTTCTGGAGCTTGATGAAATTCTCCCTGGCCTTCGCATAAACCACGGGACTGTAGTGATCGGTGCCGACGGGCAGATCGATCTCGGCGCGGTCCACGTGCAGGAGGCTGCGCGGCCTGCCTGAGGCAAGCGCGGCCGCTTCGGCGGCATCGACGACGTCATAAGGCACGCAAGCCACCTCAGGCGCGAGTGCGGGTGCGGGAACCAGTCCTTGGAAAGCGCGAATACGCATGTCGCCCGCTTTTCTTCCAGCCCCTGCGCAGAGGGCAACCATGAAAATCAGGCCGGGCGGCCAGGCGTGCCATTTCAGATCGCGTCGTCCTTCGAAAAACGACAAGACGAGCTCATTGCCCTAGCGCATTCAAATCGAAGATCTCTTCCGAGGCTATGGATCCAATGGGTTTGTGGTGCCGGAGCTCTTTAAAAAACGGGTTCTCTTCCATGATGCGCTCCGCAAGCGAAAAGCGTCGCGCGATTAGCACATACCGAATTCCGGAGGATCTCAGGCGCTCGAGCTGTCTGTTGAATGAACCGTTCTTTTCAAAAAGAAACGCAATTTCCGGGCTCGTGAAGGGAATCGCACGAGCCTTTCTCGAAGCAAGGAAAGCGTGAAAGAGAGGATGGTCCACCACAATGCCGCCTGGTTGCCGCGACAGAAAGTCCCAACCGGGATGCGCGGCAATCTTATGACCGATTGCTCCGAATTCTTTCCACTCATCGGAATAGACCCGCACCGGAGACGGCAGCGGATCAACGGGGAGAAATAAGGAACGCCGTGCCGCATCCAGGCTGAGCAGACCGAGCCCGCAGATGACACCCACATAGCTTCGATTCCCCAATTGCCCGAGTCGCAGTCCTCCAGCGACGGCCATCAGTGCGATCAGGGGCAGAAGTACCCGAAGGGAGTATTCCCAGCCACCGGCAGTCTGGTGCAAGGACCAGATCCAAGTAACACTCACGATGAAACAGGGAACCAGCACCCCCCCTTTCTCCTTTGGGTAAACGATATAAGCGCCCAAATTCCAAACGACACGGCTACCCCTAATCCAACGAGGATAACAGGAATAATGTTCAAGATAAGTGCCGGATGCCCCAGCACGCTGAAGTTTGAGGAGATACCCTCCATGATTGATTTATGAACCGGGTTCTCTGGAAAAAGTCCGAAGAACGAATGACAGTATATCGGATTTCCTGTGTGTGCCCAGTTTCTGAGATACCAAGGCATAGCCACGACTGTGCAGCTTCCTAAAAACCGCGGCCAAGGAACCGGGCCCCCGGAATTTGCGAGCAACAAAAGTCCGATCACAGGCCATGCCAATCCATACTCCCTTGCAAGCGCGCCCATGCCTGCGGCAATTCCAGCCCAAAGTATGGCACGAGAACTCGGCTTGGAACGGTGCTCCTCGATGAATATGACCATGGCAAGCAGCGAAATGGCACCCATCGCTGTCTCCTGCCCACACGCTATGCTCCAGAGCGCAACCGAACTGGTGGACGCAAGCGCAAGGGCTCCAATAACAGACCGGATACTTCCCCCGAGCGAAAATGCGATAGATGCTATCATCCAGAAAAACAAGCACCCCTCCAGTATGACGCGGATGGCACTGATCTGTATTGCTGTCTCACCGAAACAAAAATAGCCCCAGAGATTCAGGATCGGAATGAGCGGCGGGATTCCATCACACCATCCATAGTGGATAAAATCCCCGGCGCTCGACGGCGGATAAAAGGCCATTGATTTCAATGCGTAGATCTGGCGCGCCAGGAAATCCCAACGGAAAGGATTATCAAAACCCGAGAGCGGCTCGACCCAGGCCCGATAGCCGATAGCAGACAAAGCCGTAAGCACGGGAAGCAGGCCAACCAATCCGATCGTTGCCGATATGCTTCCAGAAAAGCCAAAACTCGTTTTAACGGATTTCACGCAACGCATTTTCGCATGCACAGCGACGGCCCCGAGAAGAGCCGCCGAAACTCCTGCCAGACCGGCGGCCATGGTTGTGAAGGTTATGGGCATTCCCAGCAAATCGAGGGCAAAGGATATGAAGAAAAGAGTACAGCAAGAGCCGAGAAACGAGGCCGGTAAGCGATTCTCCGTGGCGAAGAGCTCCGAAAGAAGATAGCCCGGAAGGAAGAATCCCCCGAGAGTGACCAGGACACAGCTCATGCCAGAGAACAGGACTTCGCTATTCATCCGTGTTTATCCTTGAGCTTCGCGCCGCTTGGGGAGGGTCAGGGTCCACTGCCGGAGAAGCCAGACAGCGCGTTCGTAAAGGGAGGTCGTATAGAGGACGTGGGCCTTCTGCTCGTGCGAGAGACGGACTGCGGCGGCGAGGGTCTTTTGCCGGAAGCTCTCCATCGCATCGCTCCGGTCGGAAGTGATCGACAGGAGCATTCCGCGCATGGACTCCCCGCCGTTTCCCATCTCATCCAGAAGCATCGTCGCCAGGGCATGGAAGCCTTCCGCGAGGGAGTCGGCGTGGGCTTTCATCTCCGGCAACTCGCCCAGTTGCCGGTCTGCCTTGGCGAAATCTTCCGCCGTTTCGGAAAGCGAGAGCAAAAGCGAATGGCGCCTTTCCATGAGAAGGAGTTTCTCCGAAGTGCCGCGGTCCAGGGGGCTGTCCGCGATCGAACGCAGGTAGGCTCTCGTGTCCTCGGCCACCGAGAGACTTGCGCGGCGGAGGGCATCGGCGCCAACCAGGACCGAGCCGGCAGTCTCGGGGCGCACGGTGTCGATCATCAGGGGGATGCGCGCGAGCAGCCGCTCCTGCTCCTTCTCGACGAGCAGCAGAGCGCTCTCCGGGTCGGTGAGGGCCTGCTCGCTCAGATACTCCGTACGGGCGAGATCCTGCTCTGCCGTAGGCGGCGAGATCCGGGCCAGGAAGGACGCGGCGATGCGCGCGGTGGCAAGCGCAGTGAACACGGCCACAAGCTGCATCGCCACGAAAGCATAGGCCAGATGCAGCTTCTCCGTGCCGGGCAGCCCTTCCAGAAAATGCCGGATCAGCGGCCAGCCCGCTATTTGCTCGAGGGCGAAACAGGAGCCCAGCACGAGGGAGGCAAAGCCGCTGAGCAGGCCCTGATAGATGGCGATCTGCCTGGGCAGTCCCTTGAGATTGGACGAGAGCAGGGCAACGGCGCCGGCGACTCCCATGCCTGTGCCGAACATCATGGCCATCACCTGGGGGTCGCTCAGCAGGCCGCCGTGGCTGAGCGCGATGGCGATGACCGCGATTGCCGGCGAGGATTGTATGAAAAGCCTGAGTACCGCTCCCGCGAGGAAGGCGGCCAGCGTCGATCCCTGGATCAGGCGGGCAAAGTCGCCAAACCACTCAAAGCTCGGCAAAGGCGCAAAGGCGTCCTTCATCGCGCGCAGGCCGAAGAACAGAAGCGCGCAAAAGAAGAGGGAGGAGAGAACCGGCCGCATCCGGCCGCCGCCGAACCCGAAAGCCAGCGCGATGCTCGCGACGCCCAGGGCGTAAAGGACGGCGAGATTGATATCGATGCTGGCAACAAGCACGAGCAGGGCGGTTCCGAGATTGGCGCAGGCCACCACCGGAAGCGCGCGGCTCACCGTGATCATCCCTCCCTCGACGAGGCTCGCCAGGATGAAGGCCACCGCCGTCACGCTCTGGGTGAGCGCGCCGAAGGCGAAACCCCAAAGCCCCGCAAGCACGGGATTGCGCGACCAGCGCGCCAGCAGCACGCGCACCCGGCGGCTGGCCATGCCCTGAACGCTGTTTTTCAGCCCTCCCAGG
The DNA here is from genome assembly GCA_041652235.1 of Opitutaceae bacterium. GTDB lineage: Bacteria > Verrucomicrobiota > Verrucomicrobiia > Opitutales > Opitutaceae > MWDT01. Next base: position 4,849 of record JBAZHQ010000006.1, read on the forward strand.
CCGTGAAAGAAAAGGCCCAAGCCGGCGATAAAGAGAGCGGCAATCTCAGTCATGCCTCAGCTCCGCATATTTTGCTTCCGCACACGACAAGAAATCGGTTCCCAAGCTCCATTTCCCACAAACCCAGGGCGTCCTCCCCTGCCGCAATGAGGGATGCCTGGACGCTGCCTGTCTCAGCCTCGGATTTCGAAACTGACGACTCATGCAATCTATTGTCTCAAACCGGCTTTCACACACTCATCGGGGCAAAAAAAATCGGGTTGCAGCTTGCCGTGAAGCGACAACTCCACACACTAGCGCAACACCTCGACGTTGTACAACCAGCGCTTACGCGATCCCCTCTGCGTTTCGCATCAACCAGCACCGTCAACCCAGCTCATACCATGGCAAAACGAATGATCATCATGGTGGCCGCAATGCTCGTAATCGTCGGCGGCATCTTCTCGTTTAAATTCTACCAGGCCGCACAGTCCGGGAAAGCCTCCGCCTCACAGATGCCTCCGCCGGTCACCATTTCCGCGGAGACCGTTCGCGAAGACACCTGGCAACCCGCATTGCGCACCACAGGCTCTCTCGTCGCCGTCCAGGGCGTCGTCCTGAGCAACGAATTTGCCGGCGTCGTCGAGAACATCTCGTTCGAATCCGGCGACGTTGTGCAAAAAGGCGCTTTGCTGGTGCAGCTCAACATCGCCACCGATCAGGCCCAGTTGCGCAGTTATGAGGCTGCGGCCGTGCTGGCGCGACTGAATCTGGAGCGCGCGAAGGCATTGCGGGAATCGGATGTGAATGCCCAGGCCGACCTCGACAACGCGCAGGCTCAATTCGACCAGGCGCTCGCCAACGCGGACAATGCCCGCTCCATAATCGCCAAGAAATCGATCGCCGCTCCTTTTAGCGGCCGACTCGGCATTCGCCAGGTCAACCTCGGACAGTTTCTCCCTGTCGGCACCACGATCGTCTCGCTGCAATCGCTCGATCCCATTTATGTGAACTTCGCATTGCCTCAACAAAATGTATGCGAGGTCGTGAAGGGCCAGACTGTCGAGCTCTCGGTCGATGCTTACCCCGGAGTGGCATTCAAAGGTGCGATAAGCGCGTTCGACTCGCAAATCGACGGCGCCACTCGCGCGATCCGCGTGCAGGCGACGCTGGAAAACAAGGACGGCCGTTTGCAGCCGGGGATGTTCGGTACCGTCGCGGTTCTTCTGCCGCAGCAGGAAAAGGTCATCACCGTGCCGCAGACAGCAGTCACCTATAACCCCTACGGCAATATCATCTATGTGATCGAGACGGCCGTGGCGCCCGGAGACAAAGTCGCGAGTGGTAGCGCGACCCCGCCGATGCTCACCGTCCGCCAGCAGTTCGTCAAATTGGGCGAAACACGCGGCGACCAGGTCGCCGTCATTTCCGGCCTCAAGCCCGGCGATCGGATCGCGACGAGCGGGCAGCTCAAGCTTCGCGATGGCGTGAATGTGCAAATCGACAACTCCGTCCCGGCGTCCAACAACCCGAATTCCACACCGCCCAACGCCTGAGCGGCGGCGACCTCCGCCCCATGAATTTCACCGATCTTTTTATCAAGCGACCGGTTCTTTCGACGGTCGTCAGCCTCATTATCCTGCTCGTCGGCCTGCAGTCGATGCTGTCGCTAAACGTGCGGCAATATCCGGTAAGCAACAGCGCCATCGTGACGGTGACGACCTACTATTTTGGAGCCAGCGCCGAGTTGATCCGCGGCTTCATCACCACTCCGCTCGAGAAGGAAATCGCAAGCGCCGACGGCATCGACTATCTCGAATCCAACAGCTCGGCCAACTCCAGCACCATCACGGTGCATCTGCGGCTCAACTACGATCCGAACGACGCGCTAACGCAGATAACCGCCAAAGTGAACCGCGTGCGGAACCAGCTCCCCGCAGGCTCCGAGGCGCCGACGATCGACGTCCAGGTGGGAGAGAGCACCGCCGCTTTGTACCTGAGTTTCGCCAGCGAGACCCTTGAGAACAATCAGATCACCGACTACCTCACCCGGGTGGTGCAGCCGCGGCTGGTTTCGGTCCCCGGGGTGCAAAGCGCGCAGATTCTGGGCGGCAGGACTTTTGCCATGCGCATCTGGCTCAAGCCCGATCGCCTCGCCGCGCTCGGCATCAGCCCTTCCGAGGTCTATCAGGCGCTGGCCGGCAACAACGCTCTCGCAGCAGTGGGGGCGACCAAGGGGGCCGCCATCACCGTAAACCTGAACGCCCTGACCAGCCTGCACTCCAAGGAGGAATTCGAGCGGCTCGTGGTCCGCGAACGGAATGGCTCGCAGGTGCTCATTCGCGACATCGCCGACGTCGTGCTCGGCGCCGAGACTTACGACAACTCGGTCACTTTCAACGGCGAAAGCGCGACGTTCATGGCGATCAACGTGCTGCCGAACGCCAATTCGCTCACCGTGATCAAGGACGTGCGCGCCGTGCTTCCCGAAATCAGGGCCCAGATGCCGCGAGGAATGCAGCTCTCGATTCCTTACGACGCCACCGCCTACATCGACGATTCGATCAAAGAGGTCATTCATACCCTGGTCGAGGCGCTCGCGATCGTCATCGTCGTCATCTTTCTCTTTTTAGGCTCCATGCGCTCGGTGCTGATTCCGGTCGTGGCCATGCCCCTGTCGCTCATCGGCGCGTTTTTTATGATGCTGGCGCTCGGCTTCACGATCAACCTGCTGACATTGCTCGCGATGGTGCTGGCGATCGGCCTGGTCGTGGACGACGCCATCGTCGTCGTGGAGAACATCCACCGCCACATGGAGGAAGGACTTCCCCCGATCGAAGCGGCGTTGAAGGGCGCCCGCGAACTCGCCGGGCCCGTCATCGCCATGACAATCACCCTGGCGGCCGTGTATGCTCCAATCGGATTCATGGGAGGGCTCACCGGCAGCCTGTTCAAGGAATTCGGCTTCACGCTCGCCGGCTCCGTCGTGGTCTCCGGCGTGGTAGCGCTCACGCTCTCGCCGATGATGTGCTCGAAAATCCTCAAGCACGACGCGGGCAAGCAGGGCTTTGCCCACTGGCTGGACAAGACCTTCGAAAAACTCCGCCAGCGTTATGAGCAGACGCTGCACGGGACGCTCGACTACAAGCCCGTGACGATCGTGTTCGTGGCGCTCGTCCTCCTGACCTGCATCCCGCTGGTGATGCTCTCCAAGAGCGAACTCGCGCCCGAAGAGGACCAGGGCTTCCTCATGGCGGTCGGCACCGCGTCGCCGAACGACACCGTTGACGAGACCGGCCGCTTTGTGCGCCAGATTAGCGATGCTTTGCGGGAATTCCCCGAAACGGCGAGTTACTTCCAGATCATAGGCTACCCTACGGCCAGCGGTTCGTTCACCGGCCAGGTTCTGAAGCCGTGGAGCGAGCGGAAGCGCACAACGGCGCAACTCATGCCGCAAGTCACCGGGAAACTGAACTCGATCGCGGGACTGCAGTCCTACGTGTTTGCGCCACCCCCGCTGCCTGGCGGCGGCAGCGGCACACCGGTGCAATTCGTGATCAAGTCAACCGACAACCCGCTGCGACTCGCCGAGGTGGCGAACAACCTCGTGATGCAGGCGTTCGGAAGCGGGCTGTTCTACTTCGCAGATTCGGATCTGAAGTTCAACCAGCCCCAGATGAACCTCGTCATCGACCGCAGCAAGGCGGCCGATCTCGGCGTGAACATGCAACGGCTCGGCAACGATGTCGGCACGATGCTTGGCGGCGGCTACGTCAACCGTTTCGACATCCAGGGCAACAGCTACAAGGTCATTCCGCAGGTTGAGCGCAGTATGCGCCTAAATCCGTCCCAGGTCCTCGACTATCACGTGAGCACAGGTCGCGGCGACCTCGTGCCATTGTCCACCTTCGCTTCGTTCGAGCCCACAGTGCAGCCGCCCTCGCTGAACCGTTTCCAACAGCTCAATTCGGCAACCATCTCCGCAGTGCCGGGTTTCGGTGTGACGCTCGGGCAGGCCCTGGACTGGTTCAACCAGCAGGCAAGCCGATCTTTCCCGTCCGGTTACCAGTGGGACTACGCCGGCCAGTCGCGCCAGTATGTGCAGGAGGGCAGCGCGCTGATCGTGACCTTTGCGTTTGCCGTCGTGATCATTTTCCTCGTGCTCGCGGCGCAGTTCGAGAGTTTTCGCGATCCATTTGTGATCATGCTGACAGTGCCGCTCGCAATCAGCGGCGCGCTGGTGTTCATCTATCTCGGGTTTGCCTCCTTCAATATCTACACGAAAGTCGGCTTGATCACCCTCGTCGGCCTGATCACCAAGCACGGCATCCTCATTGTGCAGTTCGCCAACCAGCTTCAGGAGGAAGGCCATGCCAAACGCACCGCGATCGAGGACGCGTGCGGCGCGCGTTTGCGTCCGATCCTTATGACCACTGCGGCAATGGTCCTCGGTGTGACCCCGCTTGTGTTCGCGACGGGCGCCGGCGCCGCCAGCCGCTATAGCATGGGTCTCATCATCGCGACCGGCATGACAATCGGAACGCTGTTCACCCTGTTTGTCGTCCCGGCCGCATATATGATCATCGCTCCGAATTTGAACAAGGCAGGCGCCAACACACCCGCCGCGACTCCTTCCGCACCCTCGCATTAAGCCGGGGAATCATGCCATGAAACACCTGCTTTCTCTCATTACCCCCACCCTCCCGCGCCTTCAGGCATCCGGTCGGCAAGCGATCTTTTGCGCGCTCGCGTTCCTGCCGTTCGCGCTCTTCTCATCGCCCGTTCAGACGGCTTCGCCTTCCATGCCTGAAACGCTCGATTTGCGATCCGCCATCGGATTCGCGCTACAGAATAATTTCACCATCCGCCAGGCGAGGGAACGCATCCGGCAGCAGGAAGGCGTGCTGATTGAAGTCACTGCGCGTGAAATCCCGAACGTCTCCGCGAACGGCTCATACCAGGCTAACGATTGGGCGATCAGCCAGTTGTTCCCGGCCAGCGACCGCGCATGGCAAATCAACCTGACGGCAAGCCAGGTGATCTACGCCGGCGGCGGAGTGCGGGCTGCGGTGAAGAGCTCGAAGCTGGCCCGCGATGCCGCCTTGCTGGATTTGGAGGCGACGATCAACGACGCGATGCTTGCGACGAGGACCGCGTTTTACAATGTCCTGCTCGCCCGAGAAAAGATCACGGTGCAGGAGGCTAATCTCGAGCTCCTGCAAAGCCAGCTCAAGACCGCCACCGATCGCCATCGGGCAGGCGCCGCATCGAGCTTTGAACAGCTTCGCGCCGAAGTGGCGGTCTCCAACGCCAAGGTTCCGCTTATCACCGCTCGCAACGACTACCGGCTCGCAATCGAAGCTCTCCGCCAGGTGCTCGGTCTTACAAGTTCTCCGCACGATTCGGCTGCAAAGGCTCTGGAGCTTGTTGGAACTCTTGAATTTTCGCCTGCCAGTTTCGACTTGCAGACCGCGTTCGACGCGGCGCGCGCCAACCGCCCCGACTTGCAGCGGCTCACAAAACTCGCTGCTTCGCGCGACGAGTCGGTCATCAGCGCTCGCTCCAGCTATTATCCCTCAGTCTCGGCTTTTGGCGGATGGTCGCTGCGCAAAGGATTGACGAACTCGTTTGGGGACTCGGCCGACGGATGGCTTGCGGGCCTGCAGGCGGATTGGAAGATTTTCGACGGTCGCGCGACCGCCGGCCGCGTTGCCCAGGCTCGTTCGCAGGCGGAACAGTCGCGGCTGGCATTAACTGAAGCCCAGCTTTCCGCCGACGTGGAGGTGCGCCGCGCTTTCTCGCAATGGCAGGAGGCAACCGAGCTGGCGGAAGCATCGAAGAAAGTCGTCGAACAGGCAACCGAGTCCGTCCGCCTCGCCACCGTTTCCTACAAATCCGGCGCAAACACGCAGCTCGACGTGCTCCAGGCCCAGGTTGAGCTGACCACGGCGCGGACGAATCAGATCCAGGCCTATTACACCTACAACGTGGCCGTGGCGGCGCTCCGCAAAGCCATGGGCATGGCCGACGAATTCGTGGCTAAATAATCGCTGGCCGACGCCTGTATTTTTTTGAAATTCCGAGTCGATATTCTGCTTTATTTTGCTTATCTTAACCTTCACGCACACGGCGCGTTCCGGAAATTGTTTCCAAGCATTTTTGGCCTCAAGATCAGGGCGACGATCGTCTTTGTCTGCTTCTCAAAACCACAACCAACATGAAGAAGAAAATCCTGACTGTTTTATCTGAATACGGCTATTGGGGCGAAGAATTGATCGGGCCTCTCGAGACCCTCGAATCCGCTGATTATACAATCGATTTCGCGACCCCAAAGGGACGGCGTGCTCATGCGCTTCCTCCGAGCATGGATCCCAAGTTCTTCGATCCGCCGCTTGGAAAATCGGTGACCTCGCCCGAAATGGCGGAAAAGGTTAAGGAGATCGAGGAAAGCACGTGCCTGGATAATCCCATCAACCTTTCCAAACTGCTCCCCGAGCGCCCCTATCCAAGCTCGAGTTCTTTCATCCGGGAGTTCGAGCGCTACAATGACGCTGTGGACGCGACGATGGAAAAGCTCCTTGGCGAATACGCCGCGCTCCTGCTGGTTGGAGGAAGCGGTCCGATCGTCGACATGGTGAACAACCAGCGGTTGCACGACCTGATCCTGGGTTTCTACAAGGCGGATAGACCCATCGCCGCGGAATGCTACGGCGTGGCATGCCTTGCCTTTGCCCGCGATTATCATCTGCGCAAAAGCATCATCTGGGGCAAGCATGTCACCGGCCATCCCATCGAATACGACTATCATGACGGCACGGGCTTCCTCGGCAGCGATCTCAACATGGGTCCGCCGCCCTATACGCTCGAGTACATCCTGCGCGATGCGACCGGCCCCGACGGCGGTTTCCATGGAAACGTCGGCCGCAATGTCTCGGCTCTTGTCGATTATCCCTTCATCACCGGGCGTTCCATGGCCGATTCCTACAAGACCGGCGAGTTGCTCGTGGCTGCCTTGGAAAAAGGCCTCCGCCGTTACGGCTGGTGACCCGTCTTATTAAGGGGCGCCGGAGCGATTTCATCGCTTCGGCGTCTTTTCCCCTGCCCGTTTCCATCGCCCCCTTCGGGCTCCAACTTCTTCTTCATTCTGCCTTATGCCTGCTAGCAGAATCGGCCGGAAGGCCATGCTGGAACAGTTCATCGCCGATGGCTTGACGGTCATGTTTGGCAATCCGGGCACTGTGGAACAAGGGTTCCTCGATGCCTTGCAGGATTTTCCCCGGATCAAGTACATCCTCACGTTGCAGGAATCGGTGGCCGTGCTGGCTGCCGACGCCTATGCCCGTGCAACCCGCCGCCCCACCTTGGTCCAGCTCCACAGCACGCCCGGCGTGGGCAATGCTATCGGAGCCCTCTACCAGGCCAAGCGCGGCCACTCGCCTCTGGTCGTCATAGGAGGCGACTCGGGCATCCGCTACGCGGCGATGGATGCTCAGATGGCGGGCGACCTCGTGGCGATGTGCGAACCCGTCTGCAAGTGGTCGGCCGTCGTGCAGGATAAAAACTCGCTTCTGCGGATGCTCCGTCGCGCGATCAAAATCGCCGGTACTCCGCCGATGGGGCCGGTTTATCTTTGCCTGCCTCAGGACATCCTCGATCAAAACACCTCGGAGGAGATTCGGCCCACGTTCATCCCTTCGACACGCGTCGTTCCCGCGCCCGATCTGATGGCGCAGGCGGCAGATGCGCTGCTGGCCGCCGAGCGGCCCATGATCTTCATGGGCGACGGCATCGCCTATTCGGAGGCGCAAGCTGAGCTCGTCGCGGTGGCCGAGCTGCTTGGCGCGGAGGTTTATGGGGTCGATTCCGGCGAGATGAACATGGCCTACGATCATCCGCTCTACCGCGGGCAGACCGGTCACATGTTCGGCGCGTCAAGCAAGCCCATTCTCGCCAGGGGAGACGGCGTGCTGATCGTCGGCACCTACATCGTTCCCGAGGTTTTTCCCGAGTTGGGCGAAGTCTTTTCGCCAGGCTCAAAAGTCATCCACTTCGACCTTAACGCCTACGAGATCGCCAAGAATCATCGCGTTGACATCGGCGTGGTGAGCGATCCGAAGCTCTCGCTCGCTGCGCTGGCTGAAGCTCTGCGAGCCCGTATCACACCTGCGCGGGCTCAAAAAGCCGCGCTGCAGATCCTCACGCTTGCGGATGCCAAGCACGCGGGCGAGGAGAAGGCAAAGGCTGCGGACGCAGCCGGCTTCAACCGTGTGCCGATGACCTCGGCCTTCTTCATGAGCGAACTCGCGAAGCAGGCTCCTGCGGACACGATCGTCTTCGACGAGGCCCTGACCAACTCGCCCGCTCTCACGCGCTATCTGCCGCCACGCGCTCCCGGCCATTTCTTCCAGACTCGCGGCGGCTCCCTGGGAACAGGCTTTCCCGGAGCAGTCGGTCTGCAGGTGCTCAACCCCGGCAAGACTGTGATCGCCTTCAGCGGCGACGGTGGAGCGATGTACACGATCCAGGCCTTGTGGAGCGCCGCCCGCCACCGTCTCCCGGCGAAATTCGTCGTCTGCAACAACTCCTCCTACAAGCTGCTTCAGTTGAATATCCAGCAGTGGTGGGGCGAGGCCGGCGTCGCGCCTCATGCATTTCCGACATGCTTCGATCTTTCGGATCCGCCGCTTGGTTTCGTCGAACTTGCCCGCGGTCTGGGCATTGCAGCCCGTCGCGTCGAAAAACCGCATGAAGTGGCCCAAGCCATACGCGAAATGCTCGGTCACCCCGGCCCGTACCTCATCGACCTCGTACTCGATGCCGACGTGCACCCCGAGCAGATCGGTGTGAAGTGCGGCCAATAAACCGTGAACCCGAATCTCCATCCCGCTTCCAACCATGAAAAAAAATAGTCTGACACCCGCCACGGTGAAGGCGCTCGCCTCCCAGTGGTATCGCCTCCTCGACGTCCATGCCCCGATGGTGGATGTGCTTCCCCTCCTGTCCGACGCCCCCGAAATGGTTTTCCCGGAGGTGACTCTCACCACCCTGGCCGGTTTCGAGGGCTGGTTCCAGCGTGTGATCCGCATCTTCTTCGACGAGGTCCACACGCTCAAGGTCTGCGATGTGAAGATCAAGGGCGGCGAAGCCAGGGTGAAGGTGATCGTCGAGTGGCAGGCCAGCATGTGGAACGCCCCCGACGCCACCAGCAAGCGCATCCGCTGCGACGCCGATCAGGACTGGGTCGTCCGTGTCTCGCCGCGCACCGGAAAGCTCGTGATCGCCCGCTACGTCGTAAACGGGCTCAGCTATCATCCGGGCTCCGCAAAACTCTGACCCCGGCGCTTCGCAGCACAAGCGCCACCTCACCCCGCCTTTCAACCACTCTCCACTTTATCCTACCTATGACTACCCGCGAAATCATCGATACCTATTACTCCTCCGTTAACCGGGGCGATTGGGACACCTGGCTGACATTGTTCGCCGAAAATGTCGTCATCGACGAGCAACTGGCCGGACACGTCGAAGGCGCCGCGATCCTGAGGGGCGCCGTCGGCGGCATGAAGAAGGGCTACAAGAAATTCTTCAATCGCCCGCAGCACATCGTGGTCGAAGGCGACAACGCCTGCGTGGTCTCCGAAATCGACGCAGCCAATGCCGCCGGCGTTCCGATCAAGGCGCGCGTCGCGAACTATTTCCAAATCCGCGGCGGGAAAATCGCCTATATGGCGAATTTCCACGATTCGCGTCCGTTCGATCCTTTCACCCAACAGAAACTTTAACTCTCTCCGCCATGCCAGTCGCCACCACCTTTCCAAAGATTCACCGTTACGAGGCGCGCGTCTCCGATTTCTTCGTCAATGCGTACCTGGTCGAAACCGAAAATGCCGTAGTCGCAGTCGATGCCGCTCTGGCCAACTCCGACGCGCAGGCTCTCCGCCGCAAGATCGATAAGGAAATAAAGAAGCCGCTTCACTCCGTGCTCCTCACCCACGGCCATCCCGATCACTACACCGGCATTGCAGAGCTGACCAAGGGCCTCGACGTGCCGATCTATTCCACGCAGGGAGCGCTCGACTTCGCGAAGGAGGAGGACGAGCGGAAAACCGAGGTTGCCATAGCGATTTTCGGCCCGGAGTTCCCCAAACGGCGGGCTTTCCCGAATTCGATCCTCAAGGAGGGCGATACCGTGCGGTGCGATGGCGTGACCTTCGAGCTTCGCGACTACGGTCCGGGCGAATCCGACGACGACGCGTTGTGGGTCACGAAGATCGCAGGCGTCGATCACGCATTCATTGGCGACATCGCCTATAACAATATGCACTGCTTCTTCCGCGACCTCCATGCGAAGGAGTGGCTGGGCAGCCTCGACCGTCTCCGCCGTGAGTTCAACCAGACGGCCAAGCTGTACCCGGGGCACGGAGAAATATGCGGCGTCGAAGTATCGCATTGGAACCGCGGGTATATCCTCACCTTCACCGACACCCTCCACGATTTGCTCCAGGGTCGCGACCATCTTGAGCCGGCCGAGAAGGATGTGCTCGTTGCGAAGATGCAGACCTACCTGCCCAACACCAAGCTGCTCTTCCTTCTCACCTACGAATTGGACGATACAATCCGGCTCCTGAAGGCCAAGGGAGTCGTTTGAACACCGCATGGGCGGCCATCTCTAACGCTCTGCAACCGCAGAATTGTCCCGGGGATTCATGAGATGAAAATATTTCCACCAGCTCAAAGCGATCGATCCTCGCGGCCCGCGCTCCGCTTCTCTCCGCAACACGTTTTGGCAAATCTAACCGCCGGATGGCCGCTCGTTCTCCTCGCGCTCTCGGTCTTCTCGCCGCCCGCGGGCACGACGGCAGTCGCGAGCACGTCAGATGACACAAGCCGGATCGCGGCCTTTTCGGCGCGCGCCGTCGCCGGCTCCGATGCGCAGACGCTGGTGCTCGGCTTCGCCGTCAGCGGCGACGGCAACTCGTTCCTCGTGCGCGGCGTCGGCCCCACGCTGAGCTCATTCGGCGTGACGCATGCGCTGGCCGATCCCCAATTGACCCTTTTCTCCGGGAGTCAATCGATCGCCAGCAACGACAACTGGGGCTCCGATGCCAGCGCTCCTGGAACCGGCGCGTATCCGCTCCCGGTCGGCAGCTTCGACGCGGCAGTCCTGAAGCCGCTGGATCACGGTCTCTACACGGCGCATATCACGGGGAAGAACGGCTCCGGCGGCGTTGCGCTCGCTGAGATCTACGAGACACATTCATCTTCGCCGGGCCGACTTTCCGCCGTTTCAGCCCGCTCGCGCACCGGCAACGGCGAGGAGAGTCTCATCACGGGCTTCGTCATTGCCGGCAGGACCAACAAGACCGTGCTCGTCCGCGCCGTCGGTCCCGCGCTCGCCAGCCACGGCGTAAGCGGCTCCCTGGCGAATCCTAAACTTGAGCTATTCCTGCCCGGCTCGGGCAGCGCGTTCGCCAGCAATGACGATTGGACCGGCTCCGAGCTGGTGAGCACAGCCATCACTCAATTGGGCGCCTTGCCGTTCGCCGCAGGCTCCAAGGATTCCGCGCTTCTCGTCACACTCGCCCCCGGCACCTATACGGCCCGGGTATCCGGCTCCGGGGGCTCCGCCACCGGCGTCGCTCTGTTTGAACTTTTCGACAACCCGGTTGCCGTCTTTCCGCGCACCAGCGCCAACAACGTCGTCTATCGCCACGGCGACGTCATCAAGTTCGCCGCATCCGGATCTTATCAACATGCCGACGGCTCCAGGACGGATCTCACCGACGGCTGGTTGCGGCTCGAAATCCTGGACGAGGGAGTCACCAATCCGTTGAACAACAATCTGCCGGTGATGAGCCTTGTTGAAACGCAGTTGTACGTCGGCGCCTACGTCATGCCCGACGGCTCTTCCGTTCCGGTGCGAATCGTCGGATTCCCGACAACTCGATACTACGTGCAGGACCAATACGGCACGATTGTCTATCAGGGCGAGAAAGTGCCCGAAGGCGTCACCTCAACCGGTGCGCCTAACAACAATACCTACTGGTTCTCCTCGCCGTTGGATTACATTCAATACCAGGCTCCGTTTGTCATCGGTGCCACCAAAACCACGCCTTACACGAAGCAGGCCGCGGCAAGCTCGACACAAAAGCTTGGAAACACGTTCACAACGGTCGAGGCGACGGAAACAATCACCGTTCCGCTCGGGACCTTCGATACCTACCGTGTCCGTCTGCTCGAAACCAGCCGCGAGCCCGCGAATTACGGCGCGACTCTCTGGTCGCGCACCCAGAATATCCACCCGGACATCGGCATCGTGAGGTTCGACTTCTTCTCCGCAACCCCGGGCGATACCGGCGCCTTTGTGATGGCCTTGTCCGAGACGAATCTTCCCTATTTCGGAGGCAACACCTATCCGCTTGCGCAGGGCAATCGGCTGAAGCCCATCGCCGCCGGTCAGGTCACTCGCTTCGTTCGCTCCGGTTACTACATCGGCGACAACGGCACGATCGAGGAGATCAGCGGCTGGTTCACCATGGAGGTTCTGGACGAGGGTGTCGTCAACCCGATCACGAACCGCCGCGTTTTCACGCTGCTTGAGACGCATTATACCGCCATCGAAGCCACGGACCTGGCCGGCACGGTCACCCACAGCACCCAGCAGCAGGCCTTCAAGCGTTATTGCGAGGTCAACATTAACGGCGAGTCAACCTTCGTAGGAGACACCGGGCCCAACGGCAATCCGGTCTGGTTTGACCATGCCTTTATCCCGCTGAGTTTCCCCTACTCTATCGGCCAGACGAAGACGGAATCGGTCAACGCCTCCTATTGGGTGGATGGCCACGCAGTCCCTGCGTTCTCCTACACTCCTTCGATGAGGGTCATTTCTCTCGCCGACGTGCGTACGCCTCTCGGGACATTCGAATGCTACCGGATGACCTATGAGGATTCGACTGGCTACCGTGCGGAGCAATACACCTATCCGGCGGTCGGGGTCACCCAGTTCACCTATCCCGCGCCCGCCGGCAAAAGCGGACACATGAATCTGACCCTCTCTTCAACCAACGTTTCATTCCAATAACCTGAAATCATCCATCATGAGCAAATTCACCCCAGGCAAAGGCAAGGAATTCTACAGCGAGCAACTCGGCTATCTCGGATCCAACGACATCGAAGGCCTGCTGCGCGAACACTACCACCCCGACGCCGTCATGGTCACCTTCGACGGCATCCGTCGCGGCCACGCCCAACTCCGGGATTATTTCAAGAACACGCTCGGCTCGATGGGGCAGATCACCGGCCTCACCACGCAATACTTCGCCGAGACGGAGGACACGATCATCTTCAAGGCTGCGATCACCGACAGCAAACGGGGCACCGTGGCGGCCGACAACGCCCTGTATATGAAAGATGGAACGATCTATCGCCATATCGCGCTCACAATTCTGCCGAGCTACGACTACGAGAAACTCGGCACGATCTGGAAGGGCTGAAGCGGACTCGACACTTGCATCGCAACCTCTCGCGCCGCCCAAGCGGCGCGAGTCCACCACTAACCTTACCAAAAGGAACAACCATGAGCTGGGGACAAGATTTTCTCAACGAACACGTCGGCTTTCTTACAAAACAGGATTTCGAAGGCCTGATGGAGCATCATTACCACGACGACGCCGAACTCGTGACTTTCGAATTCGTCAAGAAAGGCAAGGCAGCCATCAAGCAATACCTCTCCAAGGATCAACCGGCCAAATCAGGCAAGATCCTTGGCATGACCATGGACGCCTATTTCGAATCCGACGACGTCATCCTGTTCACCGCCTCGGTGAAATCGGAATTGCTGGGCACGTTCGTGGCGCGCGACGCCCTCTACGTCAAGGACGGCAAGGTGCTCCGGCACATCGCCCTCACCCTGCCGCCGGCGGCGGACAAGAAGATCTACCAGGCAATGTGATCGGGGCCTCCGGGCCCTGTCGCCTGCCGTTTTCACAATCATACCCTATGCAAGCACTCACCGGACGAAAGATCGGCATTCTGATCGAGAGCGACTTCTACGAACCCGAGATCTGGTACTATAAATTCCGTTTCGCCGAGGAGGGCGCCGAAGTCGTCCTCCTCAGCAAGCTTTGGGGACAGCCCGGACTTGAGTTCAAGGGGCACGAGTTCCGCGCGCCGATATATTGCGACAAATCATTCGAGGGCATGAGCGACGCGGAACTCGCCAGTTACGCCGCGATCATCGTGCCGGCGGGCATGGTCTCCGACCGCCTGCGCTACACGCCCGATGTGAAGCAATTGCCCGATGCCGTGACCTTCCTCAAGCGCGCCTTCGCCGTTCCCGGGATTCTCAAGGGAATCATCTGCCACGGCCTCTGGATTGTCGCAGCGGCTCCCGAACTCGTCCGGGGCCGGCGTCTGACGACACACAACAACCTTCATGGCGACGCCATCAACATGGGGGCCGTCTATGTGGACGAGGATGTCGTCGTCGACAAGGATCTCGTAACAGGTCGCACGGGGGGGCATTGTCACCTCTTCGCCCGAAAAATCATCGAACTGCTATCCACACCGCACGCCTGATGCGACAAGGGCCGGGCAAGTCCGGCCCCTGCAACGCACCCAGGCACTCAACATCCGCATCCCATGGCTCTCTACTCGCACACCGGCCTAACCTGCAAAAATCTCTCAGTCACCGAGCGCTTTTACACCCGTTACTTCGGATTCAAACGCGCCCGGATCGTGGATCTTCCCGAGGGGAAGCAGATCATCTTCATCAAGAACGAGAACACCTACCTGGAGCTTTTCGCGGGCGTCGGCAGCGATCCGGCGGGCGCGCCAAAGGCGGACGGCCACGGCTTCCCCGGCATCAGGCACCTTGCCTTTGAGGTCCCGAACGTGGATGAATTCATCAAGATGATGGGAGCCGAGCTCAGGGTGAACCTCGGACCGCTAAGCTTCGATTCCTTCATCAAAGGCTGGCGCGCAGTCTGGATTCTCGACCCCGACGACCGCGTGGTCGAGATCTGCCAGGGATATTGCGACCAGGACAACCCTCCTCCTTTTGCCGGCTGAACCTTTCCCAGTACAAATTCCAAATCTTAACACATCACCGCATGAAACAGGCATCCAGCAACCGCCTTAATTTCACCTTCTCGGACCTCATCGCCGGCTACGTCGTAAAACCGTTGGGCGACGGCGAGTTCTTCACCCTTCGCACCAGCGACGGGCGTCTCTTTGAGATCAAGCTCGGCGCCAATCTCTACGCGCAGATGGTGCGCAACCTCGGAGAACCCTGGCAGGACTGCACGGGCCTCATCCGCACGATGGTCGTCGAGGGCCGTTTTCTCTACGCCTACGGCGTCTTCTATCCCGAGGACGACGCGACCAAGTTCGAGGTGAAGGAGCTGAAGTTCGTCGGTCGCACGCCCAAGGACTTCGTCTTCGAGAAACCGTCCTGGTGGGTCCACCAGATCGATGAGCTCGGCGAGTTTTATCTCAACGCGCAATTCGGCGGCGGAGGCGACAAGATCGATTACCGCAATTATCGCACAGTGCTCACGCTCGGCGGCGCGAAGACCGTCGATCATCGCCAGGAGACGGATACGATCTCCCGTCTGGTGTACGGCTTTGCGAGCGCCTTCCAACTGACCGGCCGCGAGGACTTCCTGCTGGCCGCGGAACGCGGCACGCAATACCTGCGCGATCACATGCGTTTCTTCGATCGCGACGAGAACATCGTCTATTGGTACCACGGCATAGACCTGAAGGGCGGCGAGGAACACAAGGTCTTCGCCTCGGAATTCGGCGACGATTATTATGCCATCCCCGCCTACGAGCAGATCTACGCCCTGGCGGGGCCGGTGCAGACCTATCGCGCAAACGGCGACAAGGCCATCCTCAAGGACGCCGAGATGACCATCGATCTCTTCAAGCGCTTCTTCCGCGACGACAAGCTCGGCGGGTACTTCTCGCACATCGATCCCGTGACCCTGGATCCTCGCGCCGAGAGCCTCGGACGCAATCGCGCCAGGAAGAACTGGAACTCAGTGGGCGATCACGCCCCGGCCTTCCTGATCAACCTCGTGCTCGCGACCGGCGGGCGCAAAGACCTGGCCGACTTCCTTGTCGAGACGGGCGAAACCATCGCCGACCGCTTCCCCGATTATGAGAACAGCCCCTTTGTGCAGGAAAAGTTCTTCGAGGATTGGAGCAAGGACCAGGCCTGGGGCTGGCAGCAGAACCGCGCGGTCGTCGGCCACAACCTCAAGATCGCCTGGAATCTGATGCGCATCAACGCCCTCGCCCCGAAGGACAAATTCGTGGCTCTGGCCCGAAAAATCGCCGACATCATGCCCTTCGCGGGCGCCGACCGCCAGCGCGGCGGCTGGTACGACGTGGTGGAGCGCATCCTCGGACCCAATGAGAAATTCCACCGCTTTGCCTGGCACGACCGCAAGGCTTGGTGGCAGCAGGAGCAGGCGATTCTAGCCTATCTCATTCTCAACGGATGCCTCGGCGAGGAGGAATATCTCCGCCAGGCCCGCGAGTCCTCGGCCTTCTACAACTCCTACTTCCTGGATCACCAGGATGGCGCGGTGTACTTCAACGTGCTCTCCAACGGCATTCCTTTCCTGATGGGCACGGAGCGCCTGAAGGGCAGCCACTCGATGAGCGGTTACCATTCCTTCGAACTCGCCTATCTGGCCTCCACCTACACGAACCTCCTCATCAAGAAGGTCCCGATGGACTTCTTCTTCATGCCCTACCCCGGCCAGCTCCCGGACAACAAGCTGCATGTCGCCCCCGACCTGCTGCCTGCCGGCTCCATCCGGATCTCCGAGGTCACGGCAAACGGGAAGAGCTACAACGCCTATGATCCCGAGGCGCTGACGGTCGATGTGCCCGCCGAGGGCGAGCGCATCAAGTTCAAGGTGACCATAGAACCCGCCGGCAATCGATAACCCTGTTTCGCACTCTCCATGAGGATAGAAATCGTCAAGACGTCCACTCACGCCATAGTCACCATCGAAGGTGCCATCGACGGCAAGACCGCACCCGAGGCACAGGCGGCGCTCGCGCCCGTGCTCGCGGAATTCCCCCTGCTCGTGCTCGACCTTTCCAAGGTCAACTACATGTCCAGCGCCGGACTCCGCGTGCTGCTGCTGATCAACCGGCAGCTGGCTGCGAAGAAGGGCAAGGCCATCCTTGTCGGGCTGAACGAGAGCATCACGGAAACCATGCGGATCACCGGCTTCCTTCAGTTCTTCGAGTGCCATGCCAAGATGGCCGATGTGAACCTCTGAGGCATTCCCCATGGATACCCGCATCGATTTCTATCCGACGCACGAGATTGCAGGCTACAAGGTCAGGGCGGGACGACCGCTCCCCTTCGGGGCCACGCTGGTGCCGGGCGGCGTCAACTTCTCGATCTTCTCGCGCAACGCCAGCTCCTGCTCGCTGGTGCTCTTCCTCAAGGGAGAGCGCACGCCGCTCGCAGAGCTGCCTTTCCCTCCCGAGTTCAGGATCGGCGACGTGTTCTGCATCATCGTCTTCGACCTGGAGGTGGAGGAAATCGAATACGCATATCGCATGGATGGGCCCTGGGACCCGGCTCACGGCCATCGCTTCGACAAAAACAAGGTGCTCTCCGATCCGTACGCGCGCCTCCTGAGCGGACGCAACGACTGGGGCGTCGAGCCCGACTGGTCCGAGCCTTATCCCCATCGCTCCCGCCTGGCCTTTGACGATTTCGACTGGCAGGGCGACCGTCCCGTCGGCATCCCGCTCGAGGATCTCGTCATCTACGAGATGCATGTCCGCAGCTTCACGAAGCACAAGAGCTCGAAGGTCAGGAATCCGGGTACCTATGCCGGCTTGGCGGAGAAGATCCCCTACCTAAAGCAGCTCGGTGTGAACTGCGTCGAGCTCATGCCGGTCTTCGAGTTCGACGAATTCGAGAACAGCCGCGTCAACAAGGAGACGGGCGAGCGCCTGATGAACTACTGGGGTTACAGCACCGTGGGTTTCTTCGCTCCCAAGGCGGGCTTCGCAGCCACGGGCAAGCTGGGAATGCAGATGGACGAATTCAAGAACCTGGTGCGCGAGCTGCATCAGGCGGGCATCGAGGCGATGCTCGACGTGGTTTTCAACCACACGGCGGAGGGCAACGAGCACGGGCCCTACATTTCCTTCCGAGGCATCGACAACCAGACCTATTACATCCTCACGCCAGAGGGCTACTACTACAACTTCAGCGGTTGCGGCAACACACTCAACTGCAACAACCCGGTCGTCCGCTCCTTCGTGCTGGACTGCCTGCGGTATTGGGCATCCGAGTACCACATCGACGGCTTCCGCTTCGATCTTGCCTCAATCCTCGGCAGGGACGCCTTCGGCGCCCCTTTGGCCAACCCTCCCCTTCTGGAGAGCCTGGCCTACGATCCGATCCTCTCGAAGTGCAAACTTGTGGCCGAGGCCTGGGACGCGGGCGGCCTTTATCAGGTCGGCTCATTTCCGGCCTACGGACGCTGGGCGGAATGGAACGGCAAATATCGCGACGACATGCGCCAGTTTCTCAAGGGAGACTGCGGCTATGCGGGCGCCGCCGCCACGAGGATGCTGGGTTCGCCCGACCTTTACGGCTGGAACAATCGCGGCCCGACGGCCTCGATCAACTTCATCACCTGCCACGACGGTTTCACGCTGTACGATCTGGTCGCCTACAACGGAAAGCACAACGACTCCAACGGGGAGAACAACAACGACGGCGGGAACGACAATCATAGCTGGAACTGCGGCTGGGAGGGTGAGAGCACCGATCCCGAAGTCAACGCCCTGCGCAAGCGCCAGATCAAGAATGCGGCGGCCATGCTCCTGCTCTCGCATGGCGTTCCCATGCTGCTGGCCGGCGACGAACTCGGACGCACGCAGCACGGCAACAACAACAATTACTGCCATGACAGCGAGCTGTCCTGGATCGATTGGACCGCCGCGAAAAAGAACGCCGATCTGCTTCGCTTCGTCGAACGGATGATTGCGTTTCGGCATGCGCATCCCGTGCTCAGGCCAAAGAACTTTCTGCAGGGGCGTGTCTCGCCCGAGACCGGTCTGCCGGAACTTTCCTTCCATGGCACCAAAAGCTGGCAGGCGGACTTCTCCCCCGGGAGCAGAGTCTTGGCCATTCTTCTGGACGGCACCCAGGCCAAGGGAGGACTCGTAAGGGATGAGATTCTCTACGCCGCCTTCAATATGTACTGGGAATCGCTCGGCTTTGAGCTTCCCGCCGCGCCCGCAGGGAGAAAGTGGCATGTCTTTGCCAACACGGGAGTCGATTCGCCGGACGACATCTGCGAGCCGGGGAAGGAACCCTTGCTCCCGGATCAGGGTAGAATTCTTGTAGGAGGCCGCTCGGTCGTCATCCTCGTCGCCCGCTAATGCATCCGTAATTTCAATCACCAACCCTCAAGTTCAAATCAACATGGCATTCTCAGCCCAACTCGAAGTCGTTAACAATGTCGCCAAGATCACCCTCTCGGGTCGTCTCGACGCTTCCACTGCCAATCAGTTTCGCGATCTCATCGAGAAAGCGGCGGCTCAAAAGGTAAAGGCGGCGGTCATCATGCTCGCGGACCTTGAGTACATGGCCAGCGCCGGCCTGCGCGTCATAGTATTCGCCCGCCAAAAGATGGGCGCCAGCGTGAAACTCTACACGGTCGCTGCCCAGGATATCGTCCGCGAGACCATCGAAGTCAGCGGCTTCAGCCAGGCCCTCGTGATGCTGCCCGCCTATGACGCGGCCCTGATCGAAGGGAAGTAAGCCATCGCCGCCATGAAACCGCTGGTTCTGCCTGGTCGTCTCGAATCGCTCGACCAAGTGGCGGATTATATTCATGCAGCCGCCACCGAGGCGGGTTTCGACAAGAAGATAGCCTACAAGCTGCATCTCGCCGTCGACGAAGTTGCCACCAATATCGTCACGCACGCCTATCAGGAAAAGGGGATCGACGGAGAGATTTATCTCAATGCGGTCATCGATGACAAGGACCTCACCCTGCATGTGGAGGATACGGGAGAGGCCTACGATCCGACGACCCGGGAGGCCCCTGCCGATCTCGACAAGCCCCTGGAGGAGCGCGGCGTGGGGGGACTTGGAATCTTTCTGGCCAAACGCAGCGTGGATTCCTTGCATTATGAGCGCCGGGGAGATCGAAACCGCATGACTTTCGTCCTGCATCGCAACCCGACGCCCCCTCTCTAATCCATTCCCAGCCCCGATGCTCGAAATCACTCAAACCGCCGAACAAGGCCTGCTTCGCATCGCGCTCAAGGGCGATATCACCAGCGCCAGCGCTCCCCAGCTCGAGCAGGCGCTCGCCGCAAGCTTTCAGGGAACAAGCTCCCCGCGCTGGCTGCTCGACCTGGAAGCTCTTTCCTTTACATCGAGCGCGGGGCTCAGGGTTTTCCTCTCCTACGCCAAGAAGATAAAGAACGCGGGCGGACGCCTCGTGCTCTGCGGCGTTCAGGCGTCCGTGCTTGAAGTGCTGGAGATGTCGGGATTCACCCAGATCCTCACGCTCGCTCCGACTGCGGACGATGCGCGGCGCCTGCTCGCACAGGCTTGATTCACGCCATGCATCACGCCTCGACTGAATCCGGCGGAAACCGAGAATCCGCCACACGCACAGCCGTAATCGTCGGCGGGATCGATCTTCTGGTCACCCTGAGCGCCTGGATTGCGGCAAATTCGTCCGTGATTCTGGCGGACTTCTTCAAGACGCTGCTCGAGTTTATCGCTGTCCTGCTTGCCTGGTTGACGATCCGCCGCATCCAAAAGGGCGCCAACCATGAATTCGACTACGGCATCGGGAAGCTGGAGAACCTTTCCAGCCTCATTGTCGGGGTTCTCATGTTCTTCTGCCTGCTGGTGATCGTGTTCAGCTCCGTGCGCAGCCTCCTCCACCCATCGCACATCACAGGCATCGGCGTGTGGATCAGCCTGGTCTCCCAGATCGTCTATGGCGTCATCAACGCGCGCATCTGCATCCAATCGAAGCGCATGGCCAGGGAGCGCAATTCTCCCCTGATGGCCTCGCAGGCGGGGCTTTTCTTCACCAAGGCTGTGGGCAACGGCTTCATCCTTCTTTCGCTGTGCCTGAGTTCTCTTCTCGGGTCCTTCTCCTGGTCTCTCTATATCGATCCCGTGGCGTCCCTTATCATCGCCGCCTCCATCCTGCTGGCCGCCTTGGGCATCTTCAAGAACTCCACCCTCGATCTGCTCGACCGCACGCTCGAAGAGCACCATCAGATCGCAATCCTGCGTTCGCTCGCCAGGCACTTTGACCGCTACGATGAACTGCTTGAGGTGCGCTCGCGCCGATCCGGCAGCCAGGTCTTCGTGGAGATCATTCTCGGCTTTTCTCCCGAACTTAAGGCCGCAGAGGTGGAAGCCACGGCTCGCGCGCTCAAGGCGGAGCTTGAGAAGGAAATTCCCGGAAGCCGCGTCACCATTGGAGTTGCATGAGCAACCCGGCGCTATCGAATAAGGCCTGGTCCACCGATGCCTATTGAGCCCACTTCATCGTCCTTCTTGGCCGCCGGTTCAGGCGACTGGTGGTCGAGGAGCGACTGTCACTATGATGATGAGGGGCATCTCCGCTTTGCCGGCCGAGGCATTGCCGAACTGGCGGCCGCGCACGGCACTCCCACCTATCTTTACGGTGGCGAACGCATCCGCGCCAATGTGCTGCGCTTGCGCGCCATCCTTGACCGGCTGGGACTGCCCACCCGGCTCCTCTATGCGATGAAGTCCAACCGCTGTGCCGGGGTGCTGCGACTCATGCGTGCACTCGGTGTGGGGCTGGACCTGTGTTCCCCGGGCGAGCTTCTTTGGGCAAAAGCCTGCGGTTTCGAGGAGACACGGCTCTCCTTCACCGCAGGCTCGTTGAGCAAGGCCGACTATGCGGCGCTCGCCCAGGTTCCGGCCCTGTGGATCAATGCCGATTCGCTTACGGCGCTTCGCCGCATTGCGGAGTTTTCCCCGGGGCGCGAACTCGGCATCCGCATCAATCCCGCCGCGGGGCTGGGTTACGGAGCCAACGAAAAGGTCCGCTATGCGGGCGGGAAACCCACGAAGTTCGGCATCTACCGCGACCGATTTCCCGAAGCGCTTGCGCTGGCCCGCGACCTTGGGTTGCGGGTGACGGGACTGCATTGCCACACCGGCTGCGGTTATCTCACGCCCCAGCTGCCCGCGTTTGCCGAGGTCCTCAGGCGCATCGTTGAATTTCTCGACCAGGCGCCGCAGATCACCCGGATCAATCTTGGCGGCGGCTTGGGCATCCCGCTTTGCTCCGCGGATCGGGAGCTCGATCTTGAGGCTTGGGCAAAGCTTATCCGGAAAGCTTTCCATGGACGCGATAACCTGACGCTGGAATTCGAACCGGGAGATTATCTGGTCAAGGACGCGGGAGTCCTTGTCACCGAGGTGACCCAGGTTGAGGAGAAGGCGGGGATAGTCTTCGTCGGGGTTAATGCCGGCTTCAACGTTCATCCCGAACCCGTTTTCTACCGTCTCCCGCTCGAGCCGGTGCCTGCGCTGCGCAGGCCCGGTCCGGGAACCAGGTGCACGATCGCCGGCAATGTGAACGAAGCTCTCGATGTTTGGGCCGAGGACCGCGTCCTTTCTCCGCTGGAGCCCGGTGACATCCTATGTTTTCTCAACGCGGGCGGCTACGGCGCCTCGATGTCGAGCCACCACTGTCTGCGCAACGAAATGAAAGAATATTTTCTGTCGAGCGGGGGTTCTTCGGACCCCGCGTGCTCCAATCCCGAGTCATGCTCGCCCCTGACTCTCGATGAAGCGAACAAGCGTGCCTGGGACCGGCTCTATGCCTCGGTTCCCGATCTCGTCTGGGGCTCGCTGCCCCTGCCTTTTCTCGAGCAATTTCGTCAGGAATTCGAACGCCCCATCACCCGGCCGTGGCGAGTGTTGGATGCGGGCTCCGGCGAAGGTCGCAATCTTCCCTTCCTGCTCAGCTGCGGCCCGGAGGAGACGCACGCGCTTGACTCCTCGATAAATGCCCTGGCCAAGATGACTCCCGCCCTCATCCCCCGGGTGCGGATTCAATGCGCGGACCTTTCCAAAACCGGTTACCCGGATGATTTCTTCGATGGCATCACGCTGCTCGATGTCGTCGAAACCCTGCCGGACAATGGACCGATCCTGCGGGAGCTTCTGCGTATTCTAAAGCCGGGCGGCCTGCTCCTCTGCAACATCCCGGGTTTTGACGACGGTGTCACGGGCAAGGATATGCATGCCATCGGGCCCTCTTCCTTTCTTTACCAGGACCGTTACTATTTCGAGTTTCGCTCCCCCGAGGATGCGCATGCGCTTCTGTGCGAAGCGGGGTTCGAGGTCGTCAGAAGCATTCGCTCGGAATGGGACGAAACCGCCCACCCCGGATTTCGGACCGACACCCATCGGCATGTGAGTCTCGTGTTTCTGGTCCGCAAGCCGTTTCATTCTTAATTCCGCAGACCATTGCCACAAAAAGGCACAAAAATTCACAATAGTAAATACTTACAGAAATGGATCACTTCACTTGGAAGGTGACTGATGCACCAACAATGATTGTTCTTATTTTCGTGCCTTTTCGTGCCTTTTTGCGGCCATTCAACTGCGTTTCCTAATCCACCCAGGCCAGCCTAAATGCTGCCCCAGCTTCACAGACTGTTCCGAATCGTACCTGACGAAACCCCGAAGGTCCTGGCCTTCGCGGGCCTCGCGGCGCTGCTGCAGGCGGGAATGGCGATCGGCGTGTCAGCGGCGGACTCGCTGTTCCTGACCCATCTGGGAGTGGAAAAATTGCCGATCATCTATATCTGCCTGCCGGTGGTGATGACCCTCTATGCACCGATCTTCGCCGTGCTTCAGGGACGTTTCGGAATGCATCGGGTATTCTACGGGACGCTCGTTCTTCTTGCGGCGGGCGGCCTGTTCTTCGGCCTGGGAGCCGGCATCATCGGAGAGAGCACGCCCTGGCTGCTCTTCGCGATGAAGCTCTACGTCGGGATGTGGTTCATCGCGCTTTATACGCTTTTCTGGAATTTCTCCGACGACTATTTCAGCATCCTCGACAGCAAGCGCATCTACGGCCTGATAGCCGCGGGTGCGGCGGGCGGCGCCATGCTGGGTTCCTCCTTTGTCACGGCATTCACGGCCTTCTATCCGCCCGCCAAGTTGTTCCTTGCGTGGGCAGCCCTCGCCCTGCTGGCCATTCCCGTGTTTTCGAGGCTGACCAAGCGCTTCCCGCGCATCGAGACAGAAATCTCGGTCGAGGAGGAAAGCATGGGGCCCGGACGGCTCCTGCGCTTTGTCATTCGCACATTTAGATCCTCCCGCTTCGCCCTTGCGCTCAGCGCAATCTGCTTCTGCACGCTCTGCACGACGGGACTTCTGGAGTACCTGGCCTTCGGGGTCCTGTCGCAAACGCATTCCGCGGCGGAACTCGCCGGCCTGCTGGGCAAGCTTCATACGATCGCCAACGCCCTCACTCTTGCCGTCAATCTGGTGCTCTTCAACCGCATCGTGGGGCGCCTGGGGGTGAACAACACCGTGCTGATCCTGCCGCTGGCCTATCTGTCAGCCTTTGTGATTTTCTATCTGAAGGCCGGCATGCTGGGAGCGCTCGTCGCCTTCTACGCCTATCAGAGCCTTCTGGTCTCGGTGGATTACAACAACGTCAACCTCCTGTTCAACGCCCTGCCCGCAACGGTCAAGCGGCAACTGCGCACCTTCATCGAGGCGATGTGCGAGCCGGTCGCCACCGCGCTTGCAGGCCTCTTCCTGCTCGGCTGGGCGACCCGCCTGGGGTCAAGCAGCATAGCCCTGACGGGAATCCTGGCGGCAATCGCAACCCTCGGGGTGGCCATGCTCGTGCGGCACGATTATCTGGATGCGTTGTCGGAGAACCTGCGCCGCGACTGGCTCGACTTCACGCGCTCGGCCAGGACCTGGATTCAGTCCATCTGCGAGCGCGACCGCGTGCTCCTTCGTGAAAAGGCCAGGTCAAGCCAGGATCGCTCCGAGAAAATCCTGGCCACTGAAATCCTGGGCGCCATCGACGACCCGCATGCCTGCGAAGCGTTGCTGGAAATCGTGGAAACCGCCCGGCCCGCGGAAGCAGACCGCCTGCGCCCGGCCATCAGCCGCATGATCCAAAGCGGCGACACCGCGATCATCGCCCGCATTCTGATGTGGCTTGAAAGCGACGCAGGTCCGGAGGAGCCCGAGTTGCTCGACGAATTCACGGCCGCCGGCGTGCTTCCCGTGCGACATCTGCACCAGTGGCGCAATTCCCGGCATCCCTCGCGCATCGCCATGGCGGCGGTATCGCGCTGGTATAGCTCCCGCATCGAGGACACGCAAGGCGCGCTGGCGGATGTCTGCGCCCTGTTGCAGGGCGATCCCTCCACAAGGCGCTGGGGGGTGCGCGCGCTGGGGACCTTCCGTCACGCCCACCATGCGCGCGAACTGCTTCGCTTTCTCAAGGAACCCGATCAGGAACTGAGAATCGAGACCCTGAGGGCTCTGTATCGCATGGCCGGGCCCGATCTGGCCGTCATTTTGGAGAGCATCCTGCCGCTGCTCCCGGAAGCCGCTCCCGACGAGAGAAGCATGATCCTGGGCATCGCCGCCAAGGTGGGGGACGAGGGAGCCGTGGAAGGGTTGCTGATGGCTGCGGAACTATTCTCCGCGGCGGAGAGCCGGCATCTCGAGATGCTTATTTTCGACATGGGCCTCAAGACCGTGCCCTGCCTCATCCATCATCTTCGCGACCCCATGGCCTCCTGCCACTCGCGCGGCATCGCCGCCAGGACGCTCAGCAGGCTCGCGATGCCTCAGCTCGAGTTGATCGCCGACGAGCTGATCGAGGGCGGCGTGGCCCGTGCGAGGGAATGCTCCAACGCCGCCCGATCCATCGAAAGAAATCAACCCAAGACGAAGAGCGACGGACTGCTCGTGCTTGCGCATTACTACCGCGACTCCGCTTCGGACTCCCTGGATTTCATCCTTCAGTTGCTCAGCCTGACCGGACGCCTGCCCGACTTCGATCTGATCCGCGCCTCACTGGCCTTCGCCAACCTTAAGGATCGCGCCAACGCGATCGAAACGATCGAGCAGAGCTGCCCGCGCGTTCTCTTCGAGCGATTGCTGCCCCTGATCGAGGAAACGAACACCCTGCTGCAAAAAGGGAAAGGAGAAGCCCGTCGCGGTCTTCCTCTGGCCACCGTTCTCCAGCGCGCCACCGAGAACGATCACCCGCTCGAATGCGGCTCCGCCCTTCTGGCCTGCCTGGAACTCGGCATCCCAGAGGGTTCGATGTGGCTGCAACAGAGGCTGGCTTTAACCCGTTCAACCAAGGTCATCGACTGGCTTCTGGCGCTTCAAACGCGATTCACGTCGCCGTCTCTGCAGAGCGCCGTTGCGCCCTCCATCCACCCGATTTCAAGGGTTGCGACGCTCATTCGCACGAGCCTCTTCGAGGGATCGCGCGTCTTTGCGCTCGAATACCTGGCCTCGCGTTCCATCGAAAACACCATTCCCGAGGGCAAGATGCTGTTTAACTCGATGAACCCTTCGGGCGACCTGTATGTCATCGTCTCCGGTTCCCTTGGGATCACCCGCGCGCAGCGGACTCACGTGGTGGCGGTCGGCGGATACTGCAACGAGCAGGTTCTAATGGGAACGATCCGCCGGGAGGAAATTGCCATCTCGCGCGGTTGTGTTGTACTGGAATTGTCGGGCGCGACTGTCTCAAAAGCCATTGAGATTTTCCCAGCCTTGGGAATCAGCCTGTACAGGGTCAAAATCGTACCCGCCGTCGAATGAGATCCACCCTCACATTTCAGACGCTGATCCTTTGGATGATCGCACCTCTTTTGCTCGTGCTTTCTTTAGCATGGGGCTCGCTGGTCTATGATTCGGTCAACAAGACCATCCTGGCGGGTTTTGACCGCAAGCTGCTCAACATAAGTGGAAACCTCGCGGTGCTCATCGATGCCGAGGCTCACCAGGCTTACCAAATTCCAAGGAAGGTTGCCGCGCTGTGCGACGGCTCGGCGGACGCTCTCTTCGGTTATGACGCGAATGGCAAGTCCCTGCTTGCCATCGACCGAAAAAACGGGGGAGCCCGTGTCATCCAGCCCTGGCCCGGAGAGGCTCCCTCCTCGATGGCTTTCGATCGTTCGACACAGCGTCTGTTCGCGCTAATCGATTCGGGTCGCAAGCTTCTCCTGCTGGATCTCGACGAGACGCATCACACCAGCTCGCTGACTCTGCCCGAAAGGATGGATGGCCTCTTCATGGCCGCCGGCTCGCTGCGCGCCCGGAGCGGCACCCGCGTTTTCGCGGTCGATCCAAAGACCGGCCATTGCGAAGCGGAAGAAACGGGCTTGCCCGAGCCCGTCAGAAGCCTCGCAAGCCATGGGTCGGACGACGAATCGTTCGCCCTCTCGCAGGACGGCAAGGCCCTGCTGCACATCGACGGGAAGGGGAAGCTTGCTGAGCGCGTGTCACTGAGATTAGAGGACAAGGCCAGCGGCGATGAAATGCCGGAACTGCAGGCTCTCGCCTTCGCGGAGGGCAAAATCTTCGCCTCCGGCCCGTCTCTGGCTGGAATCGATGTCAAATCGGGCATCGTTGCCGTAAATGACTTCTCGAGCGGCTATTTCTCCGAGCAGGATCCTTTCTACTTGCGTTACAGGAAGGCGTTGATCGACACCAGGAAGGCGGCGAATCTCACCTATTGCTACACCTACGTCTATCTCGGTGGAGACATGATTTACTACGTGCTCGATGGCACTGAAGGTCCTGATCATTCGCTTCCGGGTTCTGAGGATCGCCTGCCCGACGCGAAATCCATCGAGGGCGCTCAGTGGGTCCAGTTTCTTAAACGCCCCTGGGTTTCCGATATCCAGCAATGGGAGCAGTGGGGTCTGCTGAAGTCTTCATCCCACCCCATCGTCAACGCCGCAGGGGATACGGTCGCGGTGGCCGGAGCGGATGTGAATATCACGATCATCAAGGAAAAGACACGCTGGGCGGTCTTCGCGGTGCTCTTCGTCGGCGTCGGCTTTCTCGTGGCGGCTTCCTTTGTCTCGCTTAAGATCGCCCATAGCCTGATCCGTCCCCTTCGCAGCCTGAAGGAATCGGCTCTTCGCATTGCCGCCGGAAATTATAGCGCCGCCATCGCCTCCGGAAACAGTCGCGAAACCGCCTCGCTGGCGCGGACGCTCGGCATGCTCGGCGAGCGTCTGGCGGAACAACAATCCCGCTCCCGCGACTATCAGGAAAGACTGCATCGGCGACGACGGCACACCACCCTCGCAAGGGCGCTCGAGGACTTCACCGCCAGGCATACGATCGCAGACCAGGCTTCATCCGCGCTTTCCAAGTCGGCGACCGGCAACTGCTGGCGCGGTCTGGACGGCGTCTTCTGGCATGCGCCCGCGCTCGAGAGCGAAGTGGGCGCCGCCTGTCTTCGCGCCCGGCTCACCTGTCTAGGCAGACAGCTTCTGGCTGCGCAGGGCGAAGCGGCCGATATACCGTCCGCCATGCTTGCCAGCACCCCCAGCTGCTCGCCTGCGCGCGCTGGCATACCGCCTCCAGCCGGCTCTATTATGCAACCCGTCAACCTTCCTGGCTATGGATCGGCACCTCCTTGAGAAGGATGGATGGGACTGGCTACATCGAGCTTTCTGCCAATGAGCACTTCGAATGGTCCGACGAAGGGCCCGAAGGCTTTGAAGTGACTGAAACGGATAATGGAGCCCAGTCATGACCCTTTCCGAAAAAATCTTTTATCTGCACGCGGTCCTCCCCTTCTCACAGCTCGGGCCGGAGGAGCTCCTCATCGCGGCAACGGCTTTCTACCCCCGCAATTTTCAGCCCGGAACGGTCATCTGCCCTAAAGGCGAGACCATGAACAAGCTCTATGTGCGAGTGGGCGGAAGTCTTACGGACGATCGGGGCCGGATCATGCAGGCGGTCGTCGGCACCACGTGCCTGCTCACAGGCCAGCCTACTCCCCTCACTATTCTGGCTGGAAGCGAAGGCTACCGAGGCCTGCTTCTGCAACGCGGCAAGTTTTTCACTCTCATCAACGAATGCCCGGTTTTGCTCACCGGCTTTTTCAAGATTCCGCTGCTCGGCATCGATTACGGCGACACCCCGGCAACGGCCAAACCATGACCCTGAGGCTGCGCTATTATTTGATGCTGTTATCGCTCTTCGCGGGCTTTGCTCTCGCGAATGCGGCGCTCTTTTTCTTCATCACGCGCACCGAGCTGGCATGGAGCATCTCCACACAGAGCAGAGGGAACGCGATCTGCGTGTCATCCTTCATCGGACAAGAGCTTCATCCTTCAAGCCCCTCCTTTAAGCCGGCGATGTCAGCCGCCTTGGAGCGCATGAGCGCCAGGGCGCGGGGCCTCAACATTCAATGGTTCGAGGAAACGGCGAAGGGCTGGGAAGCGATGCCTTTGTTCGAGCACCCCGGACTGGCAAAGCCTGACAAGCCCGATTCGGCGCAGGAGGATAAATTGCGAAATGGAGAGACCGTTTCGCGTTTTGTGCGTCTCCCCGAGAGCGATGCCGATCTTAGCTTCGGGTATGCGGCCGTCCTCGATAAGAAAGGGGATCTCAGGGCGATCATCGCCGTCTCAAACAAAGACACGGTCATGCGGACCGAGATTGAAGCGGTCCTGCGCCAATGCCTGTGGTATTGCCTCATCGTGTCGCTCCTGGGACTGCTGGTCGCCGAGATTCTGACCCAGATCGCTCGCCGGGGGGTTTCACGCCTGGAAGAGGGTGCCAGTGCCCTTTTGACGGGTGACTACACCTATGATTGGCAGCCCAATCGCATCACGGAGCTCAACGATCTCAGCAATACGCTGAAAACAATCTCTCAGATCCTGCAGGAGGGAGTCCATCAGACGTGGCGACGCTTCTTCCAGGCCGAATTGCTGCCCCGGCAGGAGGAGATAGCCATGGACTGCCAGGCATTCTGCGATAGCGCTTCGAGCAAGGCCGCCTTCGGGCCTCATGTCGCCGTTCGGCGCATCAACGGTGGCAGCCTCGATGATTTTTGGGGAGTGCATGCCGATGAAAAGCACTGGCGGCTGGTTGCTGGCCGTGTGGAACCTCCCGCCCAGGATTCGGACATGCTTGGGCAAATCGTGCGCGCCAACTCCGCGCGCGACTACCTGCTCGGCTGCTCGGGCACGGATGCCGCCACGGCGAGCGTCTGGGAGAAAATGAACCGGG
Organism: Opitutaceae bacterium; assembly: GCA_041652235.1. Lineage (GTDB taxonomy): Bacteria > Verrucomicrobiota > Verrucomicrobiia > Opitutales > Opitutaceae > MWDT01. The sequence goes on from JBAZHQ010000006.1 coordinate 35,147, forward strand.
TTTTCCCATGCATCCAAGGCGAACTGGCGCTTGGCTCATCGGATTCCGACCAAATCCTGCTCTCTTCCCGCATTGCCGGAGCCACAATCCGCAACGATGAGACGAGGCGCGAGGCGCGAAGCATCATGGGCACGCTTGATGACGAATCTCAGCGCTTCGCCCATGACTATGTGCTTCAATTTCCCGAACAACCAATCGAGACCGTAGCCGACAAGCTCGCTACAATTCTCGCATCCAACGCCAAGGGCATACTCGTCGTTTACGAACTTAAACCCGACCAACGATGAATAACTCATCCGGCTCCACGCCTTCTCCACTTCCGCAGACACGCTTCGGTCTTCGTTTTAAAATTCTTCTCGCGCTGACGATCTTCAACGCGGTGGCCATCACCCTGTTCACCTTCGATCGTTATGCTTCCGAGAAGCAAAGGATCATGGAAGGCATCGAGCAGAAACTGGATGCCTGCACCCGAGCCCTTCCAGACATGCTGCCCGATGGCTATCTGGACCGCACGGTCCGAAGCGATGCGGTGACGGACGCCGAGTATCGCGGCCTTGTCAACAAACTCACGGCTTTCTGCAACAGCACCGGGTTGCGCTACCTCTACACCTATGCGCGTCAGGGAGACGGCTTTTATTGCACCTCCACCAATGGCACGCCCGAGGAAATGAAAACGGACAGCTACACGCGCTACTGGGCGAAGTACGACACCGCTCCGCAATCGATTTTTCAGGCATGGGACAGCAACAAGGCTGTCAACTCGGTCGTCAGCGACCAATGGGGACGCACCTACACCCTGTTCCTCCCAATGCAGACCAAGGCAGGCGCAAAATACATAGCAGGGGCCGATCTCCCCATCGATTTCATCGATGACGTTTTGAACGCATCGCTTGAGCGCACTCTGTTCATCGGCATCGCCAGTTTTATCCTATTTTTCGTCATCAGCTTCTGGGCGAGCACACGCTTCAGCCGCCATATCACCCTTCTCGCCTCCTACACTCATGAACTGGCAGCCAACAGTTTCGCACCTCAACCCGACTCGCCCCTGACTATCAAAATCAAGGAGATTCCCTCAACGCGGGCCGATGAGGTGGGGCAGCTCGCAAATTCCTTCCTCCAGATGGAGGAGCGGTTGCAGTCCTACATCAAGGAGCTCACAGAGACCACTGCGGTCAAGGAGCGCATTCAGAACGAGCTGAGGATAGCCGGGGAAATCCAGGCGAGCATGCTTCCCCAGGATATCGAACACACGATAGGGGGAAAACATATCGATGTCAGCGCCTCGATGAGTCCTGCCAAGGAAGCGGGTGGCGATTTGTACGACGTGTTCCTTTTGGATGATGATCATCTGCTCTTCGTCATTGCCGACGTCTCGGACAAAGGCATGCCCGCCGCCCTCTTTATGGCGGCCACGGTTACCATCCTCCGTGCACGGGCCACTGCGCAATTCGTGGATTCTCCCGAGGTCCTGATGACCCGGATCAACGAGCAGCTCATCAAGCAGAATTCCATGTACCAGTTTGTGACCACCTTCCTCGGCGTCATCAAACTGTCCACGGGCGAGGTTGCCACCTCCGATGGCGGCCACAACCGGCCCTATCTCCGCCGGCTCGGCAAACCCGCGGCGATGCTTCCGCGCGGCGGCGGCATAGCGCTTGGCGTCATGCCCGAGGCGGTCTTCAAGCGCGCAACGCTGCAATTGCAGCCGGGCGACACGCTTCTTCTTTACACGGACGGTGTCACCGAGGCCCTTGCCGCGGACGAATCGTTCTACGGAGAACACAGGCTGGAGACTCTGCTCTCGAATGTCCCCGGCGATGCCACGGCAGCCCAATGGGTCAGCACGGTCACAGAGGACGTCGGCACCTTCTCGAAGGGGCATGTCCAGGCTGACGACATCACCGTCGTCGCTCTGCGTTATCTCGGCTGATCGCCATGCCTGAGCCTCGATCATCCCGGGAACCTTGTCGCCCAGTTCCGGACGGAGACGCGTTGCTGCAGGAGGCCGCCGGAGCGGACATGGCCGGGCTCGCCGCCATGCGGCTCCGGCACGAAGCCGGAGAACCCGCGCCCTACCTGGCCGGTTTCTTCACCTTCTGCGGGCATCGTTTCCTGATCGATCGGCGCGCCTACATCACCGATCCCGAGCTGGTGCATTTGCTGAAGGCGGTGGAAGACGAAGGCTCGCGCATCGAAGCCGCCAGCGGAAGGGCACCGCGCCTGCTGGAGTTTGGAATCGGCGCCGGAACCCTCTCGATTACCTTGAAACTGGCTCATCCCGATTGGGAGTTTCACGGAATCGACATCGACCCTCTGGCGCTCGAAGTGGCCGTGGAAAACGCCCGGCTGCACCGGGTCTCTCTGCATCTGCTTCAAAGCGACTTCTTTTCCGCCTGGCCTCGGGGAGCAGCGGCGCCCGATCTGATTTTCGGCGATCCACCCTGGGGCGGACCCGAGGATCTGTACGACAAAACCCGTGATGCCGCCTATTATGAGAAAATGCCGAAACTATCGGCATTCCCGGGAGGAGATAACCCCTGCGCCATCCACGACCGGCTGATTCTTGAAGCCAGCGCCCTGGGCTGGCCTTCCGAGCTTGTCCTCAACTTCGGAGTGCTTCCCCTGCCTCTGATCGAGCGTTCAGCCGCCCCCCTGGCGAGCTGGCGCCTTCTCAACCCCGGAGCCAGCCTCTCGATCCTGCTGGGCAAGCTCAGGGGCTTGTGAAGATACGGTAGATTGCAGGGCGTTGGGATCTATTTATCCCGCTCGAATTCATGCTCTTTCCGTTTGTATTGAGCGGATAATAGGGTATATAAAATCCCGCCACATATTAATAATTCGGATACCCCGATGGGACATGGTCGACACGGAGGTTTCGTGTTCTTTGCGAGGATCCTCATCCGGAGCTAAACCCCTATCTCGATATGAAAGCGAATATTCTCTGCATCGAGGATAACGAGCAAAACCTCTACCTGGTGCGCATCATCATGGAGGCGAATGGGCATGTATTTTACGCGGCGGACAACGGGAAGAAGGGAATCGAAATGGCCATATCGCTCCACCCCGATCTGATCCTGCTCGATATCCAGCTACCTGCCATGGACGGCTATGCCGTGGCGCGGGAACTCAGAAAGCACCCTGAGATTGCCAATGTCCCGATCATCGCGGTGACCTCCTACGCCATGATAGGAGACCGGGAAAAATCACTCGCTGCAGGCTGCACCGATTACATCGAGAAGCCGATTAATCCAGACACTTTCCTCCAACAAGTCGAACGGCATCTCCCCCTTCAAGGCAAAGATGCTCCGGCCATGCCGTCCCAGTCCTGAAGCGCTGGGAAAGCAGCTCCATGAAAACCACTCTGGGCCGTCTCATCGCTTGCTGGCTCGCATCGGC
>JBAZHQ010000007.1:0-34209 GCA_041652235.1 Opitutaceae bacterium
CGATTCACCAGTTATGAGGATCTCGAGGCTAATTACCACCAGCGTCCCAGCGCCTGGGTCGAGACGATCGGTTCCTGGGGCAAAGGCTTTGTGCGCCTTGTCGAAATCCCCACGCCGGACGAGACCAACGACAACATCGTGGCATTCTGGCAGCCCGAGTTCCTCCCCGCTCCAGGCGAACCCCTCGTCTTTGAATACCGCCTCCACTGGTTCATGGATCAGGTCAAACCCGCCGCTGGATATGCCGTCGCCACACGGGTCGGCCACTCGAAAACCCATGAAGCCGACCTGCAGCGATTCATCGTGGATTTCGATGGCCCCTATCTGCATAACCAGCCTGACGATCCATCCATCGAGCCTGTCATATCCGTTGGCGAGGGAGCAAAACTGGTTCACCAAACCATTCAGAAAAATCGCAACAATGGCACCTGGCGGGTGGCCTTTGCATTGAAGCCGGACGGCAGCGGACATCCGGTGGAACTGCGTTGCTTCCTTCGAAAAGCTCCGCATGTGCTTACTGAGACATGGAGCTACCGCTGGAATCCCTAAGCGACTTCCGCCCGCGCACCGGCACACTTGACCAGTGGAATGCCGCCTATGTGCGCGTGGAGGACTATCTGCGCGCCCATCGTCTTCACAATCGCCTGCACCAAAGCCGGCTGATCCAGCTGATTTTGGAACAAGCCGCCCACCGTCATGCGGAGCATCCAAATCAGGATCCCACGACCCTGGCAGCGCTCGAGACCGAGAAGATGATGGATGTCTGGTTCGGCAAAGTTCTCGACGAGACTGACCGCCCGCATGAACGCATCGCAATCGACGGACGCGTGGCGCTGCTGCTCTGCGATGGCCCGGTCCGCTGGCCTTTCGCCTTTCTCGAAGAGGAGAACATCCCCCCCGAGTTTTCCAAGGCCATGAAGGAAAGCTCCATCAAGGCGGGCCCCGATCTCGCAGTCTCCAACATGGTGCCCCGCCCCATCGATCTGGGGCCGATCAGCGAAGCCGCAGGCGAGACCCTCGAGCGCTTCGAGCGCTATCCCCTTCTCCGAACACTGGCGCTGTGGGCCCTGTTTGTGGCGGTCCTGGGAGGCATCTTCTACGTCACCCGCTAGGCTCATAGTCACATCCGTATTCATAGCTCGATGACCACCCTTTTCGAAGCGACCAAGATGAATCCGAGACGGCTCAATGGCCGTCGCTTCCTGTTTTTCTCGAGCATTTTCGTGATCGCCTCGCTCGCCGTATGGGTGATGGCCGATCTTCTCTGGCAGGATGGGATCACCGGCATCGAAACCTCGCTTCTCGTGCTTTTCTCCATCCTGTTCGCCAATATCGCCATCGGTTTCTGCACGGCGCTGGTGGGTTTCTACATCATCAACCGCGGCGGCGATAAATGCCGCATCATCCGAAGCGTGGATTGGAGCAAGGATCAGCCCCTTGCGAGCACGGCCATCGTGATGCCCGTGTTCAACGAGGACGTCAGCCGCATTTTCGAGGCCATTCGCGTCATCTACCGTTCCGTGCAGGAGACGGGCAAGCTGGAGCATTTCGACTTCTTCATCCTCAGCGACTCCGACCAGCCCAATCAATGGATCGAGGAGGAGGTCGCCTGGGTCGAACTCTGCAAACAGGTCAAGGGCTTCGGGAAAATCTTCTACCGCAAGCGGCGCATCACGATCAACAAGAAGGCCGGCAATGTGGCGGATTTTCTGCGCCGCTGGGGCAAGAACTACCGCTACATGGTCGTGCTCGACGCGGACTCGATCACGACCGGCAAAGCCCTGGCTCAACTCGTGGCCATCATGGAGGCCAACCCGACCGTGGGCATCCTTCAGACTGCCCCCCGCATCGTGAGGGGCGAGTCTCTCTACACGCGCATCCAGTCCTTCGCCAACGCGCTTTACAGTCCGCTCTTCCTGGCCGGCCTGAACTATTGGCAACAGCACGACGGCAATTATTGGGGCCACAACGCCATCATCCGGGTGCAGCCTTTCATGGACCATTGCGCCCTGCCCGATCTGCCCGGCAGCGAGCCTTTCGGAGGACGCATCCTCTCCCACGATTTCGTCGAAGCCGCCCTCATGCGCAAGGCAGGCTGGGCCGTGTGGCTGGTGCCGGAGATCGAAGAATCCTACGAGGAAGGGCCTCCCTCACTCATCGACAGCGCAAAACGCGACCGCCGCTGGTGCCAGGGAAACATGCAGCATACCTGGCTGCTCACCGCCCGCGGTTTCAAGCCCGCCAACCGCCTGCATCTCGCCATGGGGGTGATGGCCTATGTCTCCTCCCCGCTCTGGCTGCTCTTCCTGATCCTGAGTACCATCCATGTCTTTGCCTTGCTTACGAGCGGCCACCTCACGCCGAGGCTCCAGGAATACACATCGGTCTTTGGCTACGTGATCCAAATTCCCCAGGCGCTCTTCCTCTTCTTTTTCACCATGCTCCTGCTCTTTCTGCCAAAGGTGGTGAGCCTCGTCGCCGCGCTGGGAGACGGGGAACTCGCCGCCAAATTCGGCGGGCGCATGCGACTGGCCATGAGCGCCATCCTGGAGGCGATCACTTCCACGCTGCTCGCGCCGGTCAACATGATATTCAACTCGAAGTTCGTCCTCTTCACCCTCCTGGGCCAGGGAGTCTCCTGGGTCACGCAGAAACGCGCGGCGGGCGAAGACGGCACGGAGTGGCGCGAGGCCATCATCACTCACTGGCCCATGACCGTCTTCGGTTTGGTCTGGGGCGTCTCCTCCTTCATCCTTTCCCCGATGTTCTTTTGGTGGCTCAGCCCTGTGATCGCCGGTCTCGTGGTCTCCACCCCGCTCTCCATTTTCCTGAGTAAAAAAGGCATTGGGCAAAGCGCGTGGCAGATCGGGCTGTTTCTCACGCCGGAGGAAACGCAACCCTGCCACGAATTGCACCGCCTTGAGCGGAACCTTGCCGAGTGCTACCAGCACATGCAGCCCATCGAGCCCCTGCGCAACGACTATGGCCTCCTGCAGGCCGTTCTCGATCCCTACATCAACGGGATGCACGTCGCCCTGCTGCGTCATCGCCACGCCAGCGAGGAGGCGCGCGAATGGTTCATCCAGCTGCGCGAACACCTGCTGCGCGAGGGCCCGGCCAAGCTCACAACCAAGGAGAAGATGGCGCTCCTCCTAGATGCGGACTCCATGATCTGGCTCCATGAGGAATTGTGGCGGCAACCCAGCGGATCGCTCGCCGAATGGTGGCGCCTCGCCATGCGCCAGTACAACGTGCTCACCGCCTCACCGGTGACCGCCTTGTATCGTTAAGTCCCGCCGTCCCGGCGGGACTTTGGCTGTCGGCTTTTGGCTATCGGGTGTCGGCATTCAACCAAATCTAAAATTGATTCTGCAAACCACGGACCATTTCTACTGCGGGGGATCGGGGGACCGAGAAGAAGAAAGCTTCTATGATCTGAGAACCATATCCCCTTCATCCCTTTTATCCCTGTAGATCAAATCGTATAAACAGGAATGGAATGGATGCAAAGAAGGTCTTGTTTCCTCATCCGTGTTGTCAGTGTGCTCCGTGGTTAAAAATGGATCGTTCCCCGTTCCCCTGCCTTCCCCGCAGGATTTCGCTTGAAGGGAAGACCCGAAAATAGGGGTTATACTTGGAGAATGCACTTCGTCGCTGCAGCCACATTACTTGGCTTTGCCGCCATCGCGCACGGTCAGTCCACTTGGGGCGAGGAGATAGCCCGCTCGACGCCCGAGGAACAGGGCGTGGATTCGGAGGGAATTGTGCGAATGCTGATGGAAGTCCGCAACCGCGGCCTAAGCGTCGATAGCCTCCTGGTTATCCGAAACGATCGCCTCGTCGCCGAAATCTATCGCGCTCCCTACACGCGCACCTCCCGCCACATTCTTTACTCCGCGACAAAGAGCTTCAATTCCGCCCTCCTGGGGATCGCTATCGGGCAGGGCCTCGTGCCCAGCGTCGACGCCAAGGCAGTCGATCTCCTCGGTGCCTCCGACTGGACCCTCGATGAACGCACACGGCGCATGACGCTCAAGCATCTGCTGACCATGTCGACAGGGCACACCCAAGACACGACTGACACCATCACCGCGACCTCAGACTGGGTAAGAGCCTTTCTCAATATCACGCCGCAGCAGGAGCCGGGTTCGCGCTTCCTCTACAATAGCGGCGCATCCTGCATGATCTCCGCGATCACCCAGCGCACCAGCGGCATGACCACCGAGCAGTTCGCCGTCCTCAATCTATTCCCCTTTCTGGGCATCACCGACTACGTGTGGGAATCCGGCCCCAATAACCTGACCATCGGGGGCTGGGGGCTCTACCTTCGTCCCTACGACATGGCAAAATTCGGTCTCATGTACCTCCATAGGGGCCTCTGGAACGGGCGCCAGATCGTCCCTGAAACCTGGGTCGATGAATCCACGCGCAAGCAGGTCGAAAACGGCACCGTCGGCATGTGGGGCTCCGGCTACGGATATCAATTTTGGATGAACGATTTCGGCGGTTATCGCGCGGATGGCGCCAACGGACAGTACATCTTCGTGCTGCCTCAGTACGATGCCGTGATCGTGATGACGTCCAATGTCTCCGACATGAGCATCACGAACCAGTTGATCAAGGATCACCTCGTTCCCGCTCTTCAGTTGTCCCAGCCTCTGCCGGCCAATCCGAAGTCCAACGCTCTGTTCGCCCAATTCAGGCAGGTGTATGCTGACAGCAACCCGAGCGCCGCGCGGGCTCCCGTTTTCACCGCGCTCCCGTCGGATCAGGCACAGCCCGAGGGCGGCACCGCCGTCTTCTCGGCGGCGAATGGAACCGTTTCTTCCACAACCTACCAGTGGTGCAAGGATGGCATCGTCATCAACGGTGCGATCAGCCCCGGTCTCACGCTGCGAAACCTGAGCCAGGCCGACGCCGGCGAATACACGGTGCTCGCGCACAACGCCATCGGCGACACGTGCAGCGCTCCCGCGTCCCTTACGGTGCAATCGGCCCCGGTAATCACGGCGCAACCCGTTTCGACCATCGTTGCAACCGGAAGGGATGCCCTCTTCCAGGTGATCGCCGGCGGAGGCGACCTGACTTATGAATGGTGTCGCAATGGTGTTGCCTTGCCGAACGCCACCAGCCCGGTGTTTCGCATCTCGCAGTGTACCGAATCCGATGCAGGAAATTACAGCGTAGTCATCAACAACCCCCGTGGATCGATCACCAGTCAGGCCGCCGCTCTCACAGTCGCTGCAGCGGATTCCACCTCGCACCTCGTGAGTCTCGCCGCTCGTTCCCTAGCAGGATCGGGGGAACAAACGCTCATCGTCGGTTTGATCGTGCGGCAAGCTCAGGGTGACGGCGGCCTGCCGCTCGTCCTGCGCGGGATAGGTCCGTCTCTCGGGGATGCAGGCGTCACGGCAGCCATGGCCGATCCTGCCGCCGCATTATTCTCCGGTAGCGCTCAAATCGGAGCGAATGGCGATTGGAAGGGCGACACCTTGATTTCAGGGGAAGGCACTCGCGTGGGTCTCTCCATCATTCCAAGCGCGAGTGAGGATGCCGCGCTGTTCCGCATCCTGAAAGCGGGAGCCTACACGATGCACGTCACCTCAAGCCGTCCTGTCGGCGAATTGGCGGTTGCGCTGGCTGAGATCTACGATGTGTCCAGCGGTTTCACTGCTGCCAGCCCTCGCCTCGCGGGCCTGGCAGCCCGGGTGCCGGTAGCCCCCGGCGAAGGCACCCTCATCGCCGGCTTCGGCATCGACGGCACGCAGCCCATGCGGGTGCTCATCCGCGGGCTGGGTCCGACGCTCGCACGAAGCGGAATCAGCGACACCCTCGCCGACCCGTTGCTACAACTCTACTCGGGAAACACTGTCATCGCCGAAAACGACAATTGGGGCAACGACCCCGCCCTGAGAGCCGCCTTCGCCGAAGCATCGCTCGAAGCTCCTGAAGCAGACTCCACCGACGCAGCCCTGGTCATGACGCTTCAGCCAGGCTCCTACACCGCCCAAGTCCGCTGCAAAGGAACCCAGCGCGGCATAGCCCTGATCGAAGTCTATGCGTTGGGGCGGTAGCTGTTAGCTTCGAACCAATGTCGGAAACTCCGAAGCCGTCGAAAGCTGACCGCCCTGCCTCAAGTGACCACTGGCTATCGGAGGTCGGATATCGGATGTCGTAAACTCCGAAGCCGCAGACAGCTAACCGCCGATAACCGACAGCCCTGACTTCCACAGCCCTTCGGCCTGTGGAAGGCCAGGCCAACTGGGGCTGGACAAACGGCGGCTCATAATGACACTCGCGGGCGACCGGCACAGAACGGAGAGGTGGCAGAGTGGTCGATTGCGGCGGTCTTGAAAACCGTGTTTCTCGCTATGGTTCAATATCTTCCATAGGCACAGAAACGAACCAATACGAACACGAAAGAATGGAATGATTGCCAGAATTGGCAATGTATTGGCAATGGCGCTTGCTCGCCTTTCGTTATGGCGCGGACAGTCACAGAGCCCCCCCGGTCCCCTACCAGCCCAATAGCGACCGGAGAAGTCGAGTAGCATGGCAGTTTAATCCAACAGAGTTTGCTGCGTTCGTGCAGCAACGCGGCGGCTTGTCCGATGGTGGTGTCTCCAAGCTAGCCCAATAGCTCCGACCATTCGCAACCTAAGCCAGCTCGCAGCCTCATCGCAGTTGTCATCAAGATATTCGTTTGGCCCGCCTCAATTTTCTGAAGCGTTCGGACATTCAAGTCCGCTAGTTCTGCAAGCTTCTCCTGCGTGATTTTCCGCGATACACGCTCACGGCGCAAATTGGTGCCAAAGGCTTTTACCTGTTGTCGGAGCGTGCTGTGTGATGGCACGCCCTATCATGCCGTAAGTTATACTTCGACAGAACGGCATGATATGCCGTAAAAGTAAAAGGGGTCGTCCCAAAACCCTGTAAGGAGCTTAAAGTGGAAAAGCTGACTGCAAATCATACCAAGGAGCCAATGAAGCGTATTCAGCAGCCTGCGACGAGTACGACTACCACCGCCACACCCGTAGCTCGTGGTGATGACGAAATACGTCCTGGACCTATGGGATCAATCTCACCGACTCCCAACTGGCTCCACTCCACCTCAAGACAACCGCTTTCGACAAAGACCGAACCAGGGATTAAACTATCGGGTCGCGCTGAGGAGATTCGCCTCTACTGCGTGGTAATCGCAACTATCATCGCTCTCTTCCCGATTGGTGGATACGTCATTAACCACTATAGTTCTGGCCCTCTTGGACCCTTTCTTGCGTCAATCGCGTTTGTTGTGGTGATCGGAGTCGGGCTGATAATATCTTTTTTGAAGGCATCAGAAAAGGCGGTTCATTTTTACAGGCGTTTTGTGCCAATGCTTTTAGGTCTCGGCGTAGCAAAACTTTGTGTTTTTGCCTACCTCATGTTTGTATTCGGGACATTGGTTTTCGCTCCTTGGGAAGGTTGGGAAGTGAATCAAAAAGAATACCGTGCTGATTCACGCGTAAACTGGACTCATGCGACTCGCTTTGGGCCAATTTTCTCACCGCCCGCATATCTCTATGGTGTTAACCCCAAGTCCACGGACGACTACAAGCAATCACAACGAGCGATAGCCACACCGCCACGTTTGAAAACGGAAGTGATCGCACTGCTATGGGGTGCCCTTGGAATCGCTACCATCGCAATCGTCTGGTTAAGCAGCGGCAAAAGGACCACGAGTAAACCCGATTCCGCAGAGGTATCCACTTAGGGTTCATATTGCCCGTCGTCTGGCACGCACCATGAAAATGAATACACTCGCCCAACCGCTCATCCTAACCGTTATCGTGCTAACCGCAGCACTTTCGTCCAAGGCACAAACCTTGCTGACCAACGGAGGATTTGAATCACCGGGGCTCGCCAGCCCAACCAATTTCTTCCCCGGTCCATGGACTTCTGTCCTCCCCAATGGCTCAACTGCCGTGACGGGCTGGGTATCGGTGGATAACGTGCCGAGCGGAACGGCTGGAGCAGATAACGTTTACTGCCGTGCTCCTTATTACGGCTCCGCTGCCTCAGAGGGCGAACACTTCATCTACATCGACAACAATAATTACGCATCTCCAAGTCTCAATGGGATCTATCAGGATTTTTCATCACTTCCCGGACAAAACTATCAAGTTACATTTGACGCATCCACAGAGCTTGGTGGTTCAGCTGGCGCGTTAGCTGCGTCAGCAGGTGGGGTCACTGTCCACTTCACGTTGCCGAACAGTGGTCTGCCTCCAGTTTCCGGCCCTCCATGGACTCCTTTCCCAGGATGGTTTAACTATTCATTCACATTCACTGCCAACGCCAGTACTACGCGACTTCAATTCTACGACGAGGGGTTTCAGATCGGAGGCGATCCACTGTTAGGCAATGCATCACCATTACTCGACAACGTCGTAGTGACAGCTGTTCCTGAGCCCTCGTCCTACGCTGTCCTAGCTGGCCTTTGCGGGCTCTGCTTCGCTGCGTATCGCAGGCGGAAAGTGTGTTGATAACAACCCGCATAGCATCGAGCGTCGTGTTGCCGTCCGTCGTATCACTAGACGACTACCTCGCCTTCGTGACCTTTTTTTGCTCTCGTCAAGTTGCGTTCCATCGCCTCGCGCAGAGCTGGGGATTTAGCCAGCGAATCCTCCAATGATACCGTAGGTTTCTCTGGCATCATTGGCACCACGTTGGATTGCAGAAGGCCGAGCAATTTAGCCTGAGTTTCACAGGCTCGCACCACCACGGCGGCCCCCCGCGCTCCTTCTGGATGGGTTGGGTCACAAGCTACCGGTAGCCATGCCGCGATTACAGAATCCAGACGATCAAGCTGAATTTGGCGCCAGCTATCACCAGACTCAAGTGAAGCCGCCCGCAATTCTTCCAGCGTTTCATTTAGGTATTTGGCAGCGGTTCCTAGCCCTACCGCCAGCCGATCCGCGACCTGACGTAGGGTGTATCCCTGCAAACGCAGCCCCCATGCCACGGTCTTGGAATTCTCCCGGTTGGCATGCCGGGTTCCGTTAACGTGTCGGAGTTGTTTCGGCATCCGAGGCAGATGTCTCTCATCTATGGGCAAACTGTTCATCTATGTCGTAGTGCTCGTTTCAACTACAGGCGATGCCCTCCGCTGTAATTGAGAATGACTTTCACAGCCGCTAGCCGCCGGTCATGGTCGGGCACAGCGAGTTTACCGCCCGGGAGGCATAGCGTTTTCTTGGCGTCAAGTTCGCGGATTAGGAGAGCCGCAGCTTTGCGAGGGTCGCCCTCGGCTTCGATTTGGCGCATGAGTGAGCGAGTTTTCATATGTGGTTCTCCTTTTGCCGCCGATCTCATCTGGCGGTTATTGCGGTTCGCCATGGTGCCACCGCCACCGCCACCCCAAAAGGGTGGTGGCGGTTGGCTTGGCTACCGCCGTTATTGATTATGGCGATTATGACGATTTCGGCGGTCACAGCTTCAGTTTCCGGTATAGGTTGCCGAATTGCTCAACCTTGCCAGCGGCAAGCAGAGCATCTCGCTTACGACGGAAAGTAGTGTCGGGAAGAAGCGATGCTCTGCACCATTCCGAGTAGGTCATTGCCTCGTCTCCAAGTGCCTTCAAAGCATCCTCCTCGCTATGTTTCGTCTTAGCGCCAGCACGCTTAAGCTTTGAAGGATCAAGCTCGCCATCGCGTTCCCACAATGGACAAACCCAGCGGACCACAAACGGTGTGACTGGTGCAAAGGTCCGCAGATGCATCTCGACGGTCATCGCGTCCTCCTCCTCGTGAGGTGTAAGGGTCATAATCACGTCGCCCCACCGTGCCAGCACGCCACCACCGGATGCCCGGTCGATTGAGTTGCGAGCTGACGCGTCGCCCTTGGCAAAGTGATGGCAGACGGCAAGCGCAGCGCCGTTGGGAGTGCATATATTTTCCAACTCCGCAAGCAATCGGCCTTGCGAGTCGTTGCTGTTTTCTTCTGCGCCAGACGCGGATGAAATTTTGTAGTGCGGATCGATTATCACCAAGCCGACGCCAAGCTGTTTAATACGCCGGGGCAATTCACGCCGCAGTGTTTCTTCTGTCACGCGAACGCTGCGCAGATTCCAAAGGTGAAAAGTCGCCGAGTGCTCAATTTTGAGGTGAGTGCAAATGTCAGTAATCCGCTTCGAGGCGGCAAAGTCGGGCAATTCAAGATTCAAATACAGAACTGGCGCTGCATCGGTTTTGAATCCGAGCCAATCGCGCCCGGAGGCGACGCAAAGACCCATCGCAAGCGCAGTATAGGTCTTGTGTGCCTTAGATGGGCCGGAAAACATGACAGTGCCACCACGATACAAAATGCCGTCGATCAGGATAGCCGGTGTCGGCGGCGGATTAGCGCAGAAAGTATTAGCTGTTACGATGGCGGGCAACGTGCCTTCGCCCCTGGCCAAGCCTTCGCGGGCCTCGTCAAATGCCCGGAGTGCATCCGGTAGGTCCGTGCCGTGCTTCTGAGCTTCGGCAAGGTTCAGTGCAGCCTTGGTGACCTGTCGCCAAGCAAAGAGCTCCCGCAGTGCTCTTGTTGCACTAGGAAACGTGGCGCTTGTCGGCGCAGCTTTCGATAGGCGCAAAAACCCACTACCGTCGATTGTGGTTTCGGTCCTGAGTACGGTGGCCCCAGTGATCGGGGTACCTTCAGCGTGCAGAAGGCGAGCCGCACGAAATACCTTTCCCGCGAGCACGTCGGCGGTGAAATGTTCAAGTGTCAGGTCCGCAACGGAATCAAAGGCGGTAACGTCTCCGTTATCGAAAGCGTTCAACAACCAACCGGCGATGATCGCGCACGCATCCGATTCGGTAAATTGCAGAGCGCATCCGAAGCCCGATGCCGTTTTTTGAATACCATCTGACGGTGTCGGCGTAGCAACCAGAGAGCGTTCGTCGGCATTCATCTGCGAGCCCTCCGCAGTCGTGCGAAAAGCTTGGCGGACTTCGCGGCAGCATGCCTAGCAACGCCGTGAAATTGCTTCCAGCGTCGGCGCTTCACGCAGCACCGCCTTTTGTGCTGTAGGTTTCGACCCAGCGGTCAAATTCAGCACGGCTAATTCTGACAAGGCGTCGGGATGGTCGGAATACTTTCAACTCCCCATCTTCGATGCGAGTTTCGAGAAACCGTCTCGTGCAGCCGATCTTTTCGGCAGCAGCATTAAGCGATAGAAATTCGCGCTCTGTCGTGTTCTGATTTGGTGAATTTAATTTTTGCACCCATGACTTTTACTACAGTAGGTGCATCACCATATGGTTTCGTTCGCTACAGAGGAGAAACTAAAAAACATCGACCGCAAAAAGACCGCATTTGACCGCATATGCGGGTCAATACCCTATTTCAGTATTTCTTGGAAAATCTTTTCTCTTTAGCTGTTGCTTCGCTCCTTTCATCTGCGGCCTGCTTCTTACGTCCGACGGTAGCCTTCCTCGTCAATTCTTTGCGATAATAACGCCATTTCTCGATAATCATCTGAACATTTTCCTGACTAAGGCGCCCGCCATCAAGTTGGTGGATAAAGTCCTTCCCCTGTGTCCGCTTCCCTTCTTCTTCAGGCAGTCCGGATACTGGGTCAGAAAAGCATTCCATCAAGAACATCGAGACTTCTTCGTGACTGAGTACCCGATTGACTCGGCCAGATCGCTTCCGAACGGTCCCTTCTAGTTTGGTCAGCAGAACCTCCCAGCCGATAGGTGAACCGGGCATTAAGATGTTGGACATTAGAATAGCCAAGCCAGCAGGGGATTCTTCTACGTGCTCTACAATGGCAGAAATGCCTTCCGCCATGTATCTCTCTGCTGAAACCAATAGCTGATTTGCTTGGGGAAAGAATTTTCGAGGCTCGGGATCTTTTCGCATGTTGGCAAGTTCGACCGCCAACTGAGCAAGTTGAAACGGGGTGATGATTTTCTTGGTTTCGGCAAGTTTCTTAATCAGTTGATCCAGCTGGCGCTGGAATAATGATTTCTTTGCCTTTGAGGGTTTGTGTGATTTAGCCATTTACCACCTCCGCGCTGAAAGCGACCACGTTGCCATAATCGGCTGGCGGCATGACCTGCCACCATTGCGCGGCAACGTCGGGACGGACAACTTCTCGGTAGTGCTTGTATAGCATCGTAGGCGAAGTGTGCCCTAGCTCGGCAGCGGTTGCAGCTGCGTTCTTGTTGTGCGCCAAGTGGTAACTCGCATAAGAGTGCCGGAGGGCATTGGCCGGCCATTTTATCTCTGCCGCTTCACAGGTCTTGTCCCGCGCAACCCGTACACGTTCAGGATCGGCAACCGGACCGAATTTGCGGACATGCGGGGCAAGCCATGCGGCTAGATTATCACTGATGGCCACGAGGCGACGCTGGGCGCTCTTTGATTTCTCGGCTTTGATGTGAATCAGCTTCTGCGCCAAATCGATTTCCGCCCAGTCTAGCCGCTCAATCTCAGCCGAGCGCAGACCGGCGAAGGCACCGATTGCGAGGTAGGGCACGAAATCACTCGGAGCTTTCTCCAAGATCGTTTGCATCTGTGCTGGCGTGAAAACGTCGGGAGCACCGCGCACCACCTTGGCCTTGGCAGTCTTGGCGACAGCGTTCTCCGACGCATAGCCTCGTAACACGGCGAACTCAAAGAGGGTCCGCAGGATCGTGCGGAAATTGTTTCGGGTTTGAGCCGCGACTTTAAGACCGCGCAACCAATCGTCGATCTGGCTGGGCAGGATCTCGCCAACTTTGAGCGCTCCGAAATCGAGGGCGAAGTTATCGAGGCGGTTTTTCAGATCCTTCAAATAGCGTTCCGAGCCACCGTCCTGTTTCTTGGCCAGCTTGAACTCGGTGATCAAATCCGAGACTGAGCAAGTGCGTGAGATGGCAGCAAGGTGGGCAAGAAAGTGATCGGTAGCATCTGCAAGGGTTTTGCCATAAGGCTTGAGCCTTTCGGCGCAAGCGACGGCATCCACGCGCAACTGTTCCGGCATGTGGATCGCGCCCTCCCCTTCCTTCCGCAGCCGAGCCATGGTTTTTCTCAGCCATGCATCGGCAGCGCGACGCTTTTTAAAAAATTTACGCGTCCTCTTGCCATTGACGCGAAGACCCTCCACAACGAACTTTGATGTCTCCGATCCGTGATATTTTGTGACTCTCGGCGCTAGTGTCCTCATGCGCCAAGGTTCGCAAATGTTCGTGGATTTGTCAATATAATGGCAATGGAGGCATTTCAGACAATCGAATAGTTTTGTAAGTTGTTGTAACGGAGAGGTGGCAGAGTGGTCGATTGCGGCGGTCTTGAAAACCGTTGGGCCCGCAAGGGTCCCGGGGGTTCGAATCCCTCCCTCTCCGCCAGTCTTCGCCTTTGCTTCGCAACGTGCTTCGCCTGGCTGCTGTAACCGGCAATAATGCGAGAAAAGGGTAACGCGGCCTGCTGGAAATGGGTCAAAAACTGTAACCGCGGATCGGTCGCGAGGGTGCCGCGAGATGATCGCCAAACTTTCGCGGATGCGTCGCGGGGCTACTGCGGGGGCTTCGGGAACGCTGCCTTGATCTCCGCACGCCGAGCAAGCAATGCCTGCGCCTTTTCTGGACGCCCCTCGATCCACTCGAAAAAGGCTTCCATGAACTCATCTCGGCCAATCTTCTGTTGGAACGTGGCACGCCTGAAATCGGCATAAGTCTCAGGGGTATATGGCTCAATTACTGCAAGGCCCGCTTGCTGGTAGTATCCGAGGATCTCGGAGAGAGGATGCTCTCCATCGTGAGGAAAGTATGAGTTCGTTTCGACGCAGAAGAAAACGTCAGCCTGCGCAGTTGCTCGGAAGGTATGCATGTTAAGCCCAGTTATAAGCCATGACTTCGATGCTCGTCCATGCGGTCACCGCATTCGGAATGTTCCCAACACCGGTGCAGGGAGAGACGTAAAACTCCAACATGTCGGTTGCCGAAAGCCCGTAAATCTTTTGAGTGTCGGCGGCTACTGAGTTAGGACCGTCGAAGGTTGTCGCCAAAATCGCCACGGCAGAACCTCCATTCTTGCGGTAATATACCGTCACCGGACCAGTGTACCCAATGATGCGACCGGCCCATTGGAAGGTACATTGTCCGTCGGCGTTCGGGCAGAAGGTCGGACTTGATCCAACCTCATTGCCTGGCCCGTAAATCCGGGCAGGAGTAGCCTGGGAGCCATTCCACGTCCCTACGTTCCATGTAAAGGTCGGAGTATTCACTGCATTCGATGGTTCGACGCCATTGCAGGTTGTGGAGCGCGGCGAGCTGGATCGCATCTGGCGCATGCTCTACGATCTTGAGTCGGGCCAGCCAGGCTGAACCACGACCCACGCTCCCACGCCGAGGCTTCCGCCGTCGCCAGCCTCTGGCATGATCTCGCGCTTCGGCAGACTACAGAATAATACACTGCCTGATACTCAGGGCACGCTCAACGGCAGCGCCTGACGGGTGAAGCGCCGGTAAATCCTGAAATCTGCGGCATCGGTCGTGACGATCGTATGCTCGCTATGTAATTCAGACAGCCGGACGAGACAGGCATCGGCATAGTCCATCCGTTGCCCGTAGCGGGAGAGCAAGGCACGCACGGCCGGCGATTCGTCCGGCAGAACGAGCAGGACTCGCAGGATGCCGCGTTCAACCAAAGTGAATACTTTTTGCCGGGCCTCCGGCACGCCCCGCAGCAAGTAACAGGCTTCCGAAATCACCGAGTCGCAAGTCAGCGCGGGCTGTTTGATCGTTGCGAACTGTTTTACCGCCCACTCGTGCCATTGGTCGTCGCGGTCCAGCGCACCGACGAGCGGACCTGTATCGAGGATGGCGTCAATCATGCCCGTAGCCGGTGAGGGTTTTCTTTGGCCGGCCGCTCTGGACGGAGCCCAGCAGGGCACCCATCGCGTCGGCCAGGCTCACAGACTCGGTGTCTGCGACATGAAAGACAAAGCCGTTACCCTGGCGGTCGCGCACCTCGACCTTCTTGCCAGCCAGAGCCGCACGCCGGTAGCTGGGGAACTTGCGTGTGAATTCTCGGGTTGTGACTTTCATGTCTGTCATTTTTGTCAGTCATCGAGCGCTGTCAAGCGACAAGGACGCCTTCGCAGGTGTAATCGATCCGCAAGAAGCTCAAGGTCAGCCAAGCTTCTGCGGTATCGCTGTCCGGATGCCAGCGGATGCCGTGAGATGTGCTTATCCAGGTTGCCCAAAACCTGCTTCCCACTTCAACCCGTAGTATCTTCCTGTATTGTCGCGAAACCCCTGCTGCACTTTTTTGTCCGGTATTTGCCCTGCCGGCTGTTAGCATGTGACGCGATATGATCGAAGACGCCGAACTGCTCCAACGGTATTGCTCCGACCACTCAGAGGAATCCTTCGCCGAACTTGTGCGGCGGCACATGGATCTGGTCTATGGAGCCGCACTGCGCCGCCTTGCTGGGAATTCCCATTTTGCCGAGGATGCAGCTCAAGCGGTTTTTTGCGATCTCGCGCGCAAAGCCCCCGCCCTCCGCCATCACCCGGCCATCGTCGCATGGCTCCATACCAGCACCCGCTATGCGTGCCTGGCCATAACACGACGCGAAACCCGGCGCCAGCGGCGCGATCAGGAGGCTTATGCAATGCAGGAAATAACACTCCCCTCGCCTCAGGGCTGGGAAGAACTCCGCCCTTTGATCGACGCAGCCCTGGACGAATTGGGCGAGGATGATCGCCACGCTCTGCTGCTGCGCTTTTTCGACAGCCAATCGCTGGCCTCCGTGGGCGCGCAATTGCACGTCTCCGAAGAGGCGGCTCGGAAGCGCATCGATCGCGCCCTCGACAAGCTTCATTCGAAACTTTCACGCCGTCATATCACGTCTTCCGCCGCAGCCCTCGCGCTTGCATTGGCAAACGCCCCCGGCATTGCCGCGCCGGCCGGGCTGGCTGCGGCAAGCACCCAGGCGGCCATCGCCACGGCCGCCGCCGGGGCAGGCATCACAGGCGCTTTATCCACTCTGTTGACCATGACTCAACTCAAGGCCGGCACCATCGCCCTGCTCTCTATAGCCGGAGTCGCGACCGTGGGCTCTTTCGTCGCGGGCACTTATGCCCGGGAACAAAGGAACCAACTGGCAGCGCTCCAACAACAACTCTCGAATGAGACAGCGGATCGGCACGCGCTTGATCGGATGAGAACCCAGGGGCTCTCCGCGGAGGAGAAGCTCGGCACCGTATCCGTTCAGGCAGAACAAGCCGCCAAGGTTCGCGAGAAAAAGGAACGCCTGCTCCGACTTATACATAATGCCTATTTGCGCAACGCTGCCCAGAGAAAGAGCCCCCTTAGTGCCGCACTCAACAAGCTGTGGGTGGAAACAGCGATGCAGACCACGATAGAAGGCGCCTTTGGCGACTTGGGACTCGATCCCTTGAAAAAGAAAAAATTGCGCGCTCTTCTGGTTCAACAATGCGAGGAGAACCAAAAAGGTGACTCCGAAAAGAACAGGGCATTACAGGAGGAGATCTTAGGCCTGCTTGGCGATGCTAACTACAAGGCAATCATAGCTAGTTCCACGCGCTACTTCGGAAACGAAAAGGCGAAATCTTTCGAAACGGATATCGCGGATGCATGCCTCCCCCTTTCTCCGGAACAGAGTCAAAAGCTGAGGGACATCCTAGGCTTCTCCAGCGACGCCATATCGAATCCGGAGGCCAGAGACAGCTTTCATGACAATCCTCCCGAATCGCCTGTAATGTCCAAGGCTGAACTCCATGCGATAGACAAAGCCGCCGCGATCCTCTCGCCAGAACAGCACAAACACCTCGCTGCCTTTATGGAGAATGAGCGTAAGGAGACAGCACTCAGGATGCAGCTCGAGGCCGAATTCAGGAAGGAGCTCCAACCATGAAGATCGCGTTCTCGCAAGTTACCAACTTCCTCCGCAAGAGTGCACCTTGGGCGACTCTTGCATGCCTCGTCACGTTCGTATTCGCCCTATGGTCCGCGGTAATTGCCGAAGGCAAAACGCGTCGCGTTAGCAATGAACTTGCCGCGACTCGAAAGACACACATGGACGAGCTTGTTTTATTGGGCTCGAAGCGCGACGCAGCGCTTCAGAAGGCAGCCACCATCGAGCAGGAAGCGGCTGCAGCACACGATCTCAAGAGCTCCGCAGACTCTCTTCCCATGGGATCATCTGCTGATCAAGCGATTTACGAAATTTTCTACCAGGAAGTCCTGCGCAACGAACCAAGATACGCACCCTATTTGCATCGCTCGTACCGACGCTCCATGTACCAACATTTCGAGAAACTGTTCCCCAAACTCGCCCTGGCTCCAGAGCTCCTTGAGCGGCTGAAAGAGTTGCTTGTTACCCAGATGGAAAACCGGCAGGACATTGAAAATGCCTCGCACGCTCTGGGGGCCAGCGTTTTATCAACTTCCGCCAGCTTCTGTTTTGATGAGGAGAGAAATACCTCGGCTCGAGAGATCAAGAACCTCATCGGTGAAGAGAAATTCCGTCTGCTCGATCACTTTGAAACTTATGAAACACCCGGGAGGTTTCTCACCGATCAGCTCAACTCTTTCTTCACCGCCAGGGATTTACCAAGACTGGACGTCGCCGTCGTGGATTCAGTCAAAGCGGTCTGCGCACAGGAAGCAGGCATGAAAGACACCGAGACCGAAAAGGTTCGGAAAAAGACACCTGTTGAAATCTTTGAGAGTGTTCAAAAATCCAAGGAGAGACTGATCGCCAGTCTTTCGCCCATGATGAGCGAGGAACAAGCTTCGATTTTAAAGTTGGTTCTTAGGAGCAATATTGAATGGGCCAAGATTGAGGCATCTCTGGAAAATTGAGGCTCACTTTGAACCGAAGAAGCCTCGATTGAACCCTGAAGCGGCAGAGCCGCAGCCAAACCGACGCAATCTGGATTGAACAGAAGGCAACGAAGGTAATGAAGAACTGAGGCAATCACAGGTTTCGATCCATTCTCGCGCAGTGACGCTGAGACGCAGAGGAGAGGAACCAGACTTCCGAGCTCAAAAGGGAATTTGTGATTGCGGTGTGAACCTTTGCGTCTTTGCGACTCCGCGCGATAACCCTGATCGGTTTCGAAATCTGAAGCTTTTGAAATCACCTCCGCAATCAGGGAACTGAAGATCAGCGCCACAATCCCTGTGCCAGCGCCATAATCGAGAACACGCTGGTTTGGCTTCAGGTCCAGTCGTTCGACCATGACCTTCGCCAACGCCAGAGTCATTTGCATCCGGACGGGATTGCTATCCCAACCCGCGGCATCCATGTCGAAATCGCGTTTCATAATAGTCTTAACGTTCACAATAGCGATGTTCGATGTCGCCAGCAAGGCCCGCAAGGGAGTTTTCATAACCTGTCCCTGTAAGCCCTGAGTAATGGCTATCTCGTTCAGTTTGAGCAGGTGCTCCGGCTGGAGCAGGCCTTGGCGGATGAGGCCGGAATTGAGGCTCTCCCGATTCGTCAAAAGCTAACGCTCAATATGTCTTCAGCATCCAAAGCACAGTGAACTTCGAGAGAGCCTCCGCCAGAATTAGGCCGACGATAAACGTCCAGATGGCTTTAGCTCCCTTGGCGTTACACGAAACGGTATAAGATCGATACATCAGCACTACCATCCAACAGATCAGCAGTAATATCGCCAATGTCGCTGCACAGAAGATGATTGCATCTCCTAGATTGAAGCCGACATCCACTCCCGTCGTCAATCTCCTCAAAAGGTAGGTTGTGAACCTCGACATAGGCATCAGAAGCCCGACGAGATTCATGAGCACTGTCGGCCATCTCGCCAAAGCCTGGGTGCCCAATAGGTCGATGCTCCGAAAAGGTGTACGGAAGACGAGCCGACCGAGAACGAGCAGCACAAGCCCCATGCTGAGCCAGTCAATCAGCCCCTCCAAGAGGTAAATCCAAATCTTCGCGGGCGCTCCTAAGTGCATATCCAAAACGCCGTCCATGTGGAGATGTGCGAACGACCCGATTAATCCGGCCAGAAGCACAGCTGTAAGACCGAGGAACAGCGCTTGGAAGCCCGCAATATAAATGAAGGGATTGAAGAGTAAGGTCCCGACGTTTCGTTTGTTCTCAAGGCTCATTTCTTCTCCTTGGTTTTGGTGGGTTTGAGTTTTTCGATTACATCGTCCAATCTGTTTCGAACCGTCGGGTAGCTTACGTTCAAGTGGCTGGCCATGTCCTTCAAACTTCCCCCTACCTGAACAAATTCGAGAATGAATTCCTGATCCGCCTGCGGCAGACTCGCTAAAATCGGCAGCTGATAAACCCCTTCAACCTCAGTCTGACACTCGTCACAGTGGAGCCGTTTCACGGCGAGACGTCCTCCGCAACTGGGGCAACACGTCGGCAGTTGATTCATACGATCTCGTTTAATATTATTAACCATGATGTCAATAATTCTTATTTTATGATTAATTTTAGTTAATCTTGGAGGCAAAAAAGGGTCATGCTGTACTATTCGTAATTTTCCAGCGTTCCCGTCGCATTCATTCTACTTCGTATCCGTATCAGGCACTTGCATCCTCACACACCCGGTTATGGGATGCGTGTGACATGCCCGGTCGTCACACCAACTGGCTCAGAAATGTTCTGGCTGGCACCACCACAGGCCGGGTTTCGCTGAAACAATCCACTGCTTCGAAGGGCAGGTCTACGACAACTTGGAAGGCATGCGCCGTCTTCAGCTTCTCGTGGAAAATCCTGAGGCTGGGAGAAAGGCTGCGGTCAGCGTACTTCACTTCCACGAGCATCCAGGGTTTGCCATCGCGAACCACGAGAAAGTCCACTTCCTGCTTCTGTTTGGTGCGCAGGTAATGAAGCGAAAAGTCGCCCAACCCGCGATCTGTCCAACCCTCGACAGCCTTGAGAAGATGGCACCCAACAAAAGTCTCAGCCCGCTGGCCGTCGTCCACGATCCCGGACCAGTCGCGCAAAAACCACTTGGGTTCTTTTCGAAGGGAGTTGGCCACGCTCTTGAACCAAGGGCGCACAAGAAAACCAAAATGCATGCGCTCGAGCAGCCCCAGCCAGCGGCTGATAGTGTCCACCGATACATTCACTTCCCGGGCAAGATTTGAGTAAACGACCTGTTCGGAGGAGCGCTCGCCGAGCACGTGAATCAACACCTCCATGGCGCCGAGCTCCTGGATCTGTGTCACCTCCCGCATGTCTTCCCTGGTCAACTGCTGTCCCCTCAAGGCTCGCCAACGTCGGGTAAATGCGTTGTTGCGCTTCAAAAACGGCTCGGGGAATCCGCCATGTGTCCAAAGTGCATTCCAGTCAGTCTCCTCAATCGGCGCAGGAGGCGCGATGGGGCTTGCGGATAGAGTCGTCCGTGCGACTTCAGCGACCGAAAAAGGGTGCATCCGATAGAGGAAATATCGGCCCATCAGGCTGTCTCCTCCTTTGCGGAAAATGTCGAGTCTTGAGCTGCCTGTTACGATCACCTTGGACTTGTCGCCATAGCCGTCAAAGAATCCCTTCAGAAAGTTTTTCCACTTAGGGTATTTGTGGAGCTCGTCAAATACCACGAGCGAAGGCTTGGCGTGCGTTTCATCGAGCTTCAATTCTGCAGCGAGGGTCTGCGGTCCCTTTAGGATCTTGCGCTGATTCTCCAGAATGTCCCAGTTCAGGTAGAAGTCGGCGTTGCGGCGACAGGTCGTGGTTTTTCCAACCTGACGAGGTCCGCTAACAAAGATCATCTGCCGATTGTCCCTGAGATGTTGCTCGATGATCCGGTCATAGACGCGAGGGCTTTCATTCATGATTACCATTTTCGTATGCGTCCTAATCCGGTCAATACCATTTTACGATGCTACTAAATTTGGTAATATGAGATCCGGGCAGGCAGAAAAGGGCCATGCCATGCTTTCCTTCCAACATTCCCATCGCATTAACCCTACTTCCAAACACACGGCACACACCGGTTTGCTCATGTAAACTCCTCTTCCCGTGCAAGTTTTCACGAGAAGTACGTCATGACACTTTTCCGACTCCCCGGTGATTTTTTCATGTTTTATTCTGCAAACAACTTGCTGTCACAATGATGCTATCATCCAGATAATTTCTTTAATCTGAAGTTCATTATTTCTCCAATATATTTGCCTTTGTTTATTGATGTATTCATTGCTTTAGTATGTTTCATTTTTAATTGAAATAGCTTCATATATTAAATTTAGCTTTACTTTCAGTTTATAGCGTGTTTCAATTAATATTGAAAAATGGGAACCACTGAACAAGACCAACTACAGCAGGCGCGCACCGTTCTCGGGCAAATCATGGCGAACATCCCAAAGCTTAAAGTTGAGTGGGACAACACCGTCGGACAAGTGCCAGCTGACATCGCGCGCTTGGTCGATTTCACGCTTGGGATTACCCACGACAATCGGAACTACAATGTCGCTGGCGAGTTCAAGGCGCATGGGTTTCCGCAGCAGCTCACCCTGGCCATCAATCAGCTCCTCCGTTACCGTCACAAGGCTGGCCGCGTAAATGACGATCTGATGGTCGCGGCTCCGTATATTTCGCCGGAGGGCGCACAGCTGTGCCGCGACGATAACGTCAGCTACTTCGATCTCGCCGGCAACTGCCGCATCGCGATGGGGCTCCTTTACATCGAGCGCACCGGCATTCCGAATCCCTTCCAGAAAAACGCCATGGCGGCGCCGAGCCTCTATGGCATGCGCGGCGAGCGGATACTTCGCACGCTGTTGAACGAACCGAAAAAGGCATGGAAGGTCGCCCCGCTTGCGCAGCAAACAGGCGTCAGCGCCGGCACGGTTTCGATCGTCCGCAAACTGCTCATCGAACGCGATTGGGCGAAAGATACCCCGGATGGAATCCTGCTCACTCAACCGGAGAGGCTTCTCCGCGACTGGGCGCAGGTGTGGGCTCGGCGCGCATTCCGGCCGTTCGCCTACTTCAGTCGGCTGGGCACACAGGAGACCGAGAAGAAGCTCGCCGACTTCAAGAAGACCCAAACCCGAAATCTAGCCCTTACGGGTGCCGCCGGCGCATGGCGCCACGCCCCGATGACACGCTACCAGCGGACCCAGGTCTATTGGGACGGCGAACCGGAGGAACTAGCCCTTGCGCTTGACCTCAAGAAGACCGAGAGCGGCGCCAACATCCATATTCTCACCCCGCGCGATCGCGGAGTCTTTGATTTCATGGAAGTGGTCGAGGGCGTGCCGGTCGTCTGCCCCATACAGCTCTATCTCGATCTCCAGCGCGACCCGGCCCGCGGAGAGGAGGCAGCCGAACAGCTCTGGCAAACCCGTCTCTTTCATGCCTGAGCCTACTCCCCAAGTTTTCGCCTCACGGCAATTGCTGCAGGAGGTCTGTGCATTGCTCGCGCCATTCCGGGACGATGCCGTCCTGATCGGCGGTTGGGTGCCGGAGATTCGCTTCCCGGACGCTTTTCCGGGCCACGTCGGCAGCATCGACGTCGATTTCGCAATGCGAGCCAGCAAGGCCCGGCACGACGAGGTTGTGGCTTTGCTGGCGAAGCAAGGATTCCGTCCCGGCGCCGAGCCCTACCAGTTCGTCAAGAACATGGACGTGGACGGGAAGTCGTTTCCGGTGAGACTAGATCTTCTTACAAGTCCACAGCATCATGCTGCGACGTTCGCCGATACCGCCCTGGCCCCGTTTCCCGCCTCGGGCACGGAACTTGCGTTCACCGACAACACCCTCGAGTCGATCGGCACGACCGACGTCCGTGTGGCAAGCGTCGTCCCGCTTGTCATCATGAAGGCCTACGCGATCCTTGAGCGGTCGAAGCCCAAGGATGCCTACGACCTGAACTTCTGTCTCGAAAACTTTCCTGGCGGCATTCCCGCTCTCGCCGCAGAATTCGCGACCGTCATCGACGACCCGGCCGTGCGCACAGTCTTGACGAAGCTCGCGGGTAAATTCCGCGACGAGGAGGATAGCGGCCCCCGCAACGTAGTTGAGGTTGACGGCCTCCATCGCTCATTACCAGTTCGCCACCATCCACCCCTATTACGACGGCAACGGGCGCACGGCCCGCCTGCTAACGACACTAATCCTGCATCACGCAGGCTACAGCCTCAAGGGCCTGTATTCCTTGGAAGAATACTACGCCACCAAGCTTTCGGACTACTACGAGGCTTTGACGGTCGGGCCTTCGCATAACTATCACCTCGGGCGTGCCGAGAGCGACATCACAGGTTTCATTTCCTTCTTCTGCCTGGGCATGGCCAACGCCTTTGCGAAGGTACGATCCCAAGCGGCTCGCGCAGCTACACGAGGCGCAACCGACCAGACGCCGACACTGGCCAAGCTCGACCGTCGTCAGCGCATTCTTTTGGAGCTTTTCCAAAAACAGGGGACCGCCACTGCGGCCGAAATCGCAACCTACATCGGCATGCGCCACGGCAGCGTCCTTCCGCTCTGCCGGAAATGGGTTGCCTCGGGTTTCCTGGAGGTTGCCGACAGCTCAAAAAAGAACCGCGCCTATCGGCTGGGGAAGGTCGAGTGACGGGGCGTCCTTATTTTAACGGCATTCGCTATTCGCGAATAGCGAATGCCCTGGGGGGGCAAAAAAGGGTCATGCTGTACTATTCGTGATTTTACAGCGTTCCCGTCGCATTCGTCCCACTTCGTATCCGCATACTAAACACAGGTGACACACCGGCTTGCCCGGGCAAATTCCGACCCTTCTCGACTGCATTTCTGGTTGCACACGGTTTCATCCCTCCCGATCTCTTTTGGACCCCGGTGCACGGTCTCAGCCTGGGAAATTGATACACGCGATATCCTCTTTTTCCCTGACTCGCACATGAGTTACGCCCAGCCTGATACGTTGTGAAGCATATCTGCGGCCTGCTCCTGTTGTTCCTCACTGCCCTGTCCGTCACCTCCACCGGCGTGGCTGAAACGAGTGGCCCAGGGGTTTTGTCGCCGACTGAGCCTTGGTCGCTCGAGAACGTCGAGATCAAGTCCAGCCCTCAAGTCACCTGGGGGCGCCTGGAAAACGGGCTCCGTTACGCGATCATGCCCCATGCCTCGCCACCGGGACGGGTGAGCATGCGCCTGCTGGTGACCGCCGGCTCGCTCAATGAAAATGATGACGAGCGCGGCTATGCCCACTTCGTCGAACACATGGCGTTCAACGGCACGAAACATTTCCCGGCAGGCGAACTCGTCAGATTTCTCCAACGCCAGGGCGCGGCCTACGGCCCCAATGTCAGTGCCAACACTTACCGCACCCGCACGCTCTATAAACTCGATCTGCCCGACAATTCCGCCGCCACGCTGGAAACAGGGCTGCGCATCTTCCGCGACTACGCCGATGGCATCCTGTTCGAACCGGCCGAGGTGAAACGCGAACGCGGCGTCATTCTCGCCGAAGAACGGTCCGGCCATACCTCAGACGATGCAAGACGGCTGGCGCTGACCGATCTTCTTTACGCAGGCACCCTCATTCCCGATCGGCATCCCATCGGGCTGACCTCGCTGATCGAACACGCCGATTCCGCCAAACTGCGGAAATTCCATGATGCATGGTATCGCCCGGAATTGATGTGCGTTGTGATCGTCGGCCAAATCGATTCCGCCCAAGTCGAGGCGCTGGTCCGTGCTCAATTCGCTTCGCTCGCCGCGCGCGGTCCGGCCCGGGTCATTCCCGCTCTGGGCACGATCAAAACAACGGCCGAGCCCGTGGTTGCCACCCACATCCGGCAGCAGGCGGGTTTTCATATCAGCCTGTTCCAGGTGGCACCACGCGCCGCGATACAGGCCCCGACCTGGGGTTTAAAGCTTGAAGACATGCGCCTCTATTCTGCGTTCGATATGCTGACGCGCCGTCTTGAACGGCTCACCCAGTCTTCCAACCGGATCATCAGCGGTTCATATGCTTCCACCAACAACGAGTACGGGCGGTTCCGCATACTGACGGTCACCGTCGCCTCCAGTGCAGATAACTGGGAAAAAGCGATGGCTATCGTCGAACAGGAAGTGCGCAGTGTGATCGAACATGGGTTTAATCAAGACGAACTGGTTCTCCAACAAAGCGCCCAGCGCAGCGCATGCCTGGCCATGGCTTCCTCTCTCGCCACTGTGCCATCCTCGGAATTGTCGGAGGAAATCGCGGATTCTTTGGAAAACGACACCCCGTTCGCCTTGAAGGGCGAAACCTTGGATAAGGCTTTAGCGATGACGGATCGGCTCACCACTGAAGACTGTCAACGCGCTTTCCGCGATTACTGGGGCGAACAAGCTCCGCATATTCTCATCGAAACCACAGCCGAGTTAATGCCCTCAGCCGATAAAGTCCGCGCATCATATGCCGCCAGCCGGAGCATCGCGGTTGACGCCGCCACGCCTGTCGCCGCCACCGTCTTTGGCTACGAGGATTTCGGGTCGGCCGGGGAAGTCGTGGAGAAAACGCATGTGGCGGATCTCGATCTCTGGCTCGTGCGCTTTGCCAACGGAGTCCGCCTCAATATCAAACGCACCCCCTTCGAAAGCGACCTCGCCCGTTTCAATGTGCGGATCGGCACCGGCAGCCTCAGCGAGCCGGCGGACAAGCCCGGCCTGCGTTTGTGGGTGGGAGAATGGTTGTTCGGTGGCGTGGGAAAACACAGCCTCGGGGAGCTAAACCGAATCATGGACGGGTTCGACTCGCTCGATGCCCGCGTGGACGACGATGCTTTAATCCTGAGCGGCAATTCCCGGAGCGAACACCTGCCCCGGGCGCTGCGGGAATTGACCGCATTGATAGCTGATCCAGCTTTTCGGCCCGAGGGGCATCAGGAAATGGCCGCCAATCTTCATAGCAAGGTCGATCCGCTTTGGGGCACCCCGGAAGGACCGGTGCAACGCTTCATCCTTCCGCTGCTGGCAGGCAACAACCAGCGGGTTGGCGTTCCCGATCCCGAGGCAATCTATGCCCGCACGTCGGAAGAATTACGCGCATGGCTCAAGCCCCAGCTTGAGAGCGGAGCGATCGAAGTCGCGGTGGTTGGCGATATCAAAGTGGACGCCGTGATTGCAGAAGTCGCGAAAACCTTCGGCACCCTGCCCGTCCGCCAGCCAAAACCCGCGCTCGAAGCAGAACGCAAACTTCAATTCCCACAGAAATCTATTTCAACGTTCGCTTATTACATCGGCAGCGCAGACCGGCCATCGACGCTTGAATTTTTCTGGCCGATGCGCGATTCCCTCAATGCGGTGGAACGCCGTCGGTTGCCGATGCTTGCCTTGATTATTGCCGACCGGGTGAGAGAGCAGGTCCGCGAAAAGAAAGGAGCCACCTACTCGCCCACCGCCAATTTCTTCTCGAGCGACACTTTCCCGGGCCTCGCCTGGATTCGCTGCACGCTTGAGGTGAAGCCCCAGGAGGCCGTTCAGCATGGTGATGCCGTCCGGGATCTGGTCGCTAAACTCGCGAAGAAGGGCATCACTCGGGACGAACTGACGCGTGCAAAGGCGCAGTGTTCCGCAGCGATAAAAGGATGGAAAACTGACAACGCATTTTGGGTGGGCAATGTGCTCGCTGACGCTCAGGAGAGGCCTGTGCGCCTCGATGACCTGCGTTCCGCCGAAACTGATATCTCGCAAACCTCAGTCGCCGACCTGAATGCCCTGGCCCGCAGCTATCTAGTCTCCGACCAGATCATCCGCTACATCATCGACTCCAATGCGAGAATGCCAAAGCAGAAATAAGACCGCACAGGGGGTCCACTGTCTGGCCGTTAAGATAGAACTATTGAGATCGGCCTATTTTCAATCCCATCGAATTCGATGGGATTATGCCTCGGGAGAAAGCCTGATCCTCTCGGACTCGAAGCAGGCCAAAAAAGCCATGCCGTACTATTCGTAATTCTCAGTGTTCCCGTCGCATTCACCCTACTTCGTATCCGCATTCCGTACACACAGCACACACGAGCTTGCTCAATGGCTTTTGAGCACGGTGGCGATTCCCGATGCCAGGGCTTGGGGTACTTCGCAGCGATCGGCGAAATCGGGCCACAGCTCAATTGCGCTTTTCACTTCATCGATGATCTCGAGCGCCCGCTTGGTCTCGAGACCTTCGCGCTGCGCAAGAAGCTTGAGATGCTCAAGACCCGCCGCACGCCGCTCCCCGCAAAGGGCCATGCCTCGCTCGGGTAGAGTTCGCGGGCTCATGAAGGTCAGATCGAAAACGGGGCTGAGCTTCCAGTCCTTGCCGTGCATGAGAAATCCCTGGTTCTTGCCGTGGTCGTCACGATTGCTGGCGAGCACATTGAAAACCGCCCGGCGGTAGGCTTTCCACACTTCGCGTTCGTCCCGGGCGATCCGCCGCACGACGCGTAGAAAAAGCTGGTAGTCGAAGTCTCCACCTCCGAGGTGGCAGAGGCCGGAGAGCGAATGATAATGGACGCGCTCGTTGCCGATCCGGTCAAAGCGGCGCACCGCGAAATGCCTGCGTCCCGGTCCTTCCTGGCTCAGTGTCTCGATGAGCCTGGTCTCAGGAACCTCAATGCCGGCGGCCCTTGCCATCCGGGCATAGGCTTCCTCCATCGCTCCCATGCCTGGCACGGAGCCCGTGTCGAATTTCACGAGCCAGCCTGAGTAGCCGCGTGGAAGGGCGCGCGTGCCGGCAAGGACCGGGCCTTCACCCTCATCCGGAAGCCCTATGAGCGCCTTCGGTCGGGCTCCGCCTGCGGAACTGCCCACCTCGGCCAATGCATTGAGGTCAATTTTCCCTGTTTGCTCAGCTTCCATTGCAGCGGCGTGGACGGCTTGGAGGGAAACTTCTCCCAGGGTTTCAGTAAGAAGCGCAGGCTCGTATCGCAGCGCACCCATGCCGTGATCTCCGACATAGGAAAGCATCATCAGAGGACTGACCTGATGCTCCTTCGTGCCACGCCGGAGGAACCACTCCGCCATAATGCGATGTCCCCATCTATCGGGAAGGGAATCTTCAAATAAACCCGGCAAGCGCATCTCCGGGACACCTGCCCGCGAGCGCAGGCCGGAGCCAAGGGGCAGATTCAAGGGAGACAGCTCAATGCCTAGGTCGATAAAACCGGGATCGTATTCGAAAAAGATCCCACCGCGCGCCTCGATGAGAACGCCGACCTTTGTCTCGTTGAAATAAACGGTAATCGCGCCCTTCATGGTCTTTTTCTGCTTCCGCGCTTTCGCTGCGGCTGAACAAGATCCTTGAGTGTGAGGGAACCCAGATCCTCCACGCTGCCGATCTGATCGAAGGCGTCCAGCAGCCCCAGCGTATCCATGATTTTTAGCAGCCTGACTAGGGAGATGCGTCCGGTCCTTTCGAAGAGCACATAGGTAGCCGTTTTCACACCTGCCCGATCGGCGAGTTCGCCTTGAGTCCACCCCCGTCTCAAGCGTTGTTGCCTGACCCTGCTGGCCAGAGAAAGTGCAACTTCAATCGGAGTTTTTAACGTTAACATATCATCGTTTATGAACGATTTTTAGCTCTTAGCGATATCATATTATCGCTTTACCTATGACTAGGGTAGTCAACTCGTCAGTGAGACTCAGGCATCGGAGAAGTTTTTATAACCTGTCCCTGTAAGCCCTCTGGTAAGCGAAGCGGAGCTTAAGTCGATCGCTTCCACTCGTCCTTGAGGCGCTGGGATTCCTTGATGAGGTAGAGATTGAATTCAACGGAATCTAGAAGACGAATTTGCCACAATTGGATTGTTGCACCTGAGACAAAACCTCGATTCTGTCTTTTCCTTGACAGAAATAATCGGCCATAATATGTGCTTCTAAGAAATATGGCTAAGAGTGCATCATCCGTCCTTCCCAAGTTCGATTTCTCGATCATCCGCCAGCTACGCGATCAACACGAGATGACTTTGGCCGACTTGTCGAAGGTTTCGAAGGTGTCCATCGCAGTCATCTCGAAACTCGAGCGCAACCAGACCACCGCCGAGCTCGACACGCTATTCCGGCTTGCCCGCGCCTTCGGCCTCAGCGCCACCGACCTCCTTGCCTTATGCGAATCGTCGCTCGCTCACCGGGTGAACGAAACCCGTTATCATTCCGGCAAGTTCTCATTTCGCCGGGTTCGCTTCGCCAATGTCGTCGGGCTGCTCGGCGAGGCGCCCGCAGGCGCCACCGTCAAACGCCCGGAGATCCATCACGACGATACTGAGGTCTGTTGGATCATCGGCGGACGCCTGCGTCTCGCACTACCTCACGAGTCGTTCGATCTCGGAGAAGGCATGAGCGTTCAGTTCGATGCCATCCTCGAGCACACCTACGAAGCCCTCGACGATTGTCGCTTCATCATTCTGCACCTCCGCAAGGACAAGCGCTACTAATCCAAAAACCTCAATGAACTACAGAGGCACAAAGACGGAAGGACGGTCGGACGGTGGCGCTCTGCTGGCCAGCAGAGCGCACTGTGGCCGCGGAGCGGCTTCTGTGTCTGTGGTTCAAATTTAACTGCTGGATCTAGAAAAACCGCCATGCACATCGACAACTCCCTGCAACCCGCCGCGCTCGCGCCGGCACTGGAACGCTTCTGGTCCCTTTCCGGTGAGAAGCTCGACCTCCTTGTCAGCAACTACGACCCGGCCAAGGGTTCTCCCGTCTTTACCATCGATGGTCGCTACACCACGCGCGGATGGACCGAGTGGACCGAGGGTTTTCACTACGGCTCGGCCTTTCTGCAATTCGACGCGACCGACGAGCGCCGTTTCGCCGACATCGCCGAGAAGCAGACCGTCGAACGCATGGCCTCGCACGTCAGCCACGTCGGCGTGCACGATCACGGGTTTAATAATCTCTCCACCTACGGCAACTGGTTGCGCCTCCTTCGCGAAGGCCGTCTCCCGAACGACGCCGCGCGCATCGATTTTTGCGAACTCGCCCTCAAGATATCCGGCGCGACCCAGGCCGCGCGCTGGTCTCCCATTCACGGCGGCGGCGGTTACATCTACTCTTTCAATGGCCCGCATAGCCTTTTCGTGGACACAATCCGCTCCTGTCGCATCGTTCTCGTCGCCCACGCGCTCGGCCACCGGCTCATGGGAGAGAACGACACGGCGATCAGTCTCCTGGAGCGGGCTCTCCAACACCTTGCAGCCACCGCGAACTTCTCCGTCTATTACGGCACCGGCCGCGATCACTATGACGAACGCGGACGCACCGCCCACGAGAGCATTTTCAATCCCAACGACGGCCGCTACCGCTGCCCGAATTCCCAGCAGGGCTTCTCGGGCTTCACAACCTGGACGCGCGGTCTCGCCTGGGCCATGGTCGGCTTTGCCGAGGAGCTGGAATTCCTCGCCACACTCCCAGACAACGAGCTCAAACCATTCGGCGGCCGTGAACAGTGGCGCGCACTGATGCTGAAGGCTGCTACCGCCACCTGCGACTGGTACGTCGCCAACACCACGCTCGATGGCATTCCCTATTGGGATGGCGGCGCACCCGGGCTTCCAAGCCTCGGCGACTGGCGCTCGCGCCCCGCAGAACCCTTCAACGATCACGAACCGGTCGATAGTTCCGCCGCAGCAATCGCCGCACAGGGACTCCTCCGGCTCGGGCGCGTTCTCGGCACCGATACGGCCAGCGGCAGGCGCTATTGGCAGGCGGGGCTTACCGTCATGCGCACGCTCCTCGCCGAGCCCTACCTCTCCACCGCAAAGGATCAC
Source organism: Opitutaceae bacterium (assembly GCA_041652235.1). Taxonomy (GTDB): domain Bacteria; phylum Verrucomicrobiota; class Verrucomicrobiia; order Opitutales; family Opitutaceae; genus MWDT01. Next base: position 30,679 of record JBAZHQ010000007.1, read on the forward strand.
CAGGGGCTCCTCCTCCATACCGTTTACCATCGCCCGAATGGCTGGGACAACATCCCCGCGGGAAGAAAAGTCCCGTGCGGCGAAGCCTGCATGTGGGGCGACTACCATCTTCGCGAAGCCGCTCTTCATCTCCAGCGCATCCTCCGCGGCGCGCCCTACCTCACCTTCTTCAACTGCCTTCCCAATGCAAACCGTCGCTGAACCGCTACCCGATTTCTCCCGCCTCTGCATTCATACGATCACCACGAAGCCGTGGCCGATCGAAACCGCCGCCGCCCGTTATGCCGCCGTAGGAGTGAAAGGCATCACCGTCTGGCGCGACGCGCTCGATAAACGCGATCCCGCCAAGGTCGGCGCAATGCTCCGTGAGCACGGTCTCAGCGTCGTTTCGCTTTGCCGCGGCGGTTTCTTCCCGGCGCATGCCAGTGCGGATCGCGACAAGGCGCTCGACGACAACCGTCGCGCCATTGCTGAAGCCCAGGCTCTCGGCGCTCCGCAAATCGTGCTCGTTTGCGGCGCCGTCCCCGGCCTGCCGCTCTCCGAGGCGCGCAAGCACATCCATGACGGCATCGCGATGCTCATCCCCGAATGCGCGGCGGCAAATGTGAAGCTTTCCATCGAGCCGCTCCACCCGATGTATGCCGACAGCCGCTCGGCCATCAACACGCTCGGCCAGGCCAACGATCTTGCCGAGCAACTCAACTCGCCATGGGTGGGCGTCGCCGTCGATGTGTATCACCTCTGGTGGGATCCCGCTCTCGAGAGCGAGATCATGCGCTGCGGCCGTCTCGGCAAACTCTTTGCCTATCACGTTTGCGACTGGCGCACGCCAACCACCGATCTGCTCCTCGACCGAGGCCTGATGGGTGAAGGCTGCATCCCGCTCCGCCAGATCCGACGCTGGGTGGAAGCCGCCGGCTTCAAAGGCTTCAACGAGGTCGAAGTCTTCTCCACCCGCCACTGGGCCACCGATCAGGACGCTTTCCTCTCCAAGATCGTCCAAGCCCACCGCGACCACGTTTGAGCGGTGAAGCGAAGCCTCAGCCGGACTCGCAGACAAACCCATGTTTCATTCGTAAAACTTGAAACCCGTTTGGTGGTTCGCCGTAGGAGCCTGCTTGCAGGCGATTTTCCTTCGGCGATCATCGCTTTTCGCCTGCAAGCAGGCTCCTACAACTGAATGATCCCACCTCAAACCAAGCTGCGCTTCTCTCTCAATTCCCTTTTTTAATCCAAATGAAATCCCACCGCATCGGCATCATCATGAACGGCGTCACCGGACGCATGGGCACCAACCAGCATCTCATCCGCTCGATCAAGGCGATCATCGACCAGGGCGGCGTGAAGCTCTCCGACTCCGAGGCGATCATGCCCGATCCCGTCCTCGTCGGTCGTAGCGAGGACAAGCTCCGTGCCCTCGCCGCGCGCACCGGCGTCTCACGCATCTCCACCAGCCTCGACGCCGAGCTGGCAAACCCCGCCAACCAGATCTACTTCGACGCCACGCTCACCGGCCAGCGGCCCGTCGGCATCCGCAAGGCCATCGCCGCGAAGAAACATATCTACTGCGAGAAACCCACCGCCACCACCTCTGCCGAAGCGATCATGCTCGCAAAGGAGGTGTCCGCTGCCGGCCTTAAAAACGGCGTCGTCCAGGACAAGCTCTGGCTGCCCGGACTCCTCAAGCTCAAATACCTCATCGATACCGGATTCTTCGGCCGCATCCTCTCCGTCCGCGGCGAGTTCGGCTACTGGGTCTTCACGGGCGAACACGAGCCGCTCCAGCGCCCCTCATGGAACTACCGCAAGGAGGATGACGGCGGCATCATCAGCGACATGGTCTGCCACTGGCAGTATGTGATCCAAAATCTCTTCGGCGAGGTGATGTCGCTCTCCTGCCTCGCCGCCACCCACATTCCCGAGCGCTGGGACGAAGCCGGCAAGAAATACAAAGTCACCGCCGATGACTCCGCCTACGCCACCTTCGAATTGCACAACGGCACGATCTGCCACTTCAACTCCTCCTGGGCCGTCCGCGTTCGCCGCGATGATCTTCTCACGCTCCAGGTCGATGGCACCCACGGCACCGCTGTCGCGGGCTTGCGCGACTGCACCGCACAGCATCTCTCAGCCACACCCCGCTGTGTTTGGAATCCGGACATCGATAGTCCGGTCAAGTTCTTCGACGGCTGGACGCGCGTGCCGGACCAAGGCGCCTATGACAACGCCTTCAAAGTCCAGTGGGAACTGTTCCTAAAGCATGTCGTCACGAACTCCCCGTTCCCCTGGAACCTTCACCAGGGAGCCAAAGGCGTCCAACTCGCCGAACTCGCCCTAAAGTCCTCGTCCGAACGCCGCTGGCTCGACGTTCCGAAAATCTAAAACCCGCAGATAATTGCCACGAAAAGGCACAAAAACTCACAAAAAATGCCACAGGGATCATTCAGACAGCCCCGTGGTTCCAAAACTTGAGATCCGTTTGGTGGTTCGACGTAGGAGCCTGCTTGCAGGCGATTTTCCTTCGGCGATCATCTCTTTTCGCCTGCAAGCAGGCTCCTACTTCTGAATGAATCCGGTTAAGCGTAATTTTCGTGCTTTTTCGTGCCTTCTTGTGGCCATCCAACTGCATTTTCTAATATGAATAAAATCGCACTCGTCACCGGCGGCTCCCGCGGCATCGGTTTCGGCATCGCCGAGAAACTCGCCGCGGAGAATTGGGATCTTGTCATCAACGGCGTCCGCCCCGAGGACGCCGTCGCCGAACCCCTCGCCAAACTCCGCACATACAAGATTCGCGTAGGTTATGCGCGTGGCGACGTTGGCAGTTCCGAAGGCCGCGCAGCGATCCTCGCAGCCACGCGCGCCTTCACCGGCAATCGCACGATCAATCTTCTCGTCAATAACGCCGGCGTTGCTCCGAAAGTCCGCGCCGACCTTCTCGAAATGTCCGAGGAGAGCTACGACTACGTCCTCGATACCAACCTTCGCGGCGTTTTCTTCCTCACTCAGGCGATCGCTCGGGACATGGTGGCCGCAAAGAAAGCGGACCCGGCATTCAGTGCCATGATCGTCAACACCACCTCGATCTCCGCGACGGTCGTCAGCATAAACCGCGGCGAATACTGCATCTCGAAAGCCGGCCTGAGCATGCTCACGCAGCTCTTCGCCGCCCGGCTCGGCGCCGAAGGGATACCCGTCTATGAAATCCGCCCCGGCGTCATCAAAACCGATATGACCGCCGGAGTGACGGAGAAATACGACCGACTCATCGCCGGCGGCCTTTGCGTGCAGCCGCGCTGGGGATTCCCCGAGGATATCGGCCGCTCGGTAGCCGCGCTTGCCCGCGGAGACTTCCCATTCTCCACCGGACAGGTCATCATGGTGGACGGCGGTCTTACCATGCCTCGCCTATGATACGTGCTGAATGGCCACGAAAAACATAGCGCGGCAGAGCCGCAACCAAAGAGGCCAGATGCCAGAAGCCGGAAGCCAGAGTCAGCAGGGAAGTCGGAGGTCTGAGATCGGAGGTCG